>CAYSEM010000027.1:0-9748 GCA_964430115.1 uncultured Chloroflexota bacterium
GCAAGCGCGACGTCACGTTGAACCGGAGGTGTGGTTGGCGGCAGAGTGACTTGGCGCACCTTCGGTAGGCCAGCGCTCAACCCGCGAAGAGCAAACTCGGCGAGGATGAAGCGCGGTGCTTCGCGCCACTCTGGGGCTCCCGGATGGAGCTCCCCAACGAGGCCAGCAATCCCATCTCCGCCAATGCGTGCGGAGCGCCCTGGATGCAACAACGTGCTGTCACCCTTCACCAGCGGCAGATAACGGGGTGAGGCATCCACGACGCCTGTGAGCAACGTGATCACTCGCTTCATCTCATTGAGATCCCACACTCGCGGCCTCTCTCCTGGCGCCGCAGCACCCATCTCCCCCCATGCCACCACTGCGAGTCGAGTCCACTCCTGAGGGCCGCCGATTCCGCCGCCGTACCCGCGACCAATTTCGAAGAGCGCGCCACTCTGCGCACCGTAGCGAGCGTTTGCTTCTGCCCGGTCAAGGAGGCTCGGCAAGAGTGAGCGTCGCAGTCGATCGTGATCTACGGAGAGCGGATTTGCGAGTGTCAGGAGCACACTGCTCGCAGCACCTTCACTCTCAGCGAGCTCCCCACTGACAAGGCCAATCGGCTCCGCATGTCGATCGCTTAGCGCCTCAGACACGAGGGCATGGGTGACCGCCTCGCTCGCCCCTACAGCGGCAAGTTGTGCGCGTAGGAGATCTCGCAGCGTCGTTGGCTGTGGTCGGTAGCCGGGAAGGTCACGACCAGGGAGGGTTGGTGGAATCTGGTCATAGCCATAGAGGCGAGCAACCTCTTCCGCAACATCCGCTTCATATTCAATGTCGCGCCGCCACGCGGGTATGGTTGCAAGGAGGAGGCTCCCCTTTTCTGCGTTAACGGTTCGTGTCCGTGTCACCTGGACGGGCGATGCTGCGGTTGCCTCACCGCACTTAATGCCAATGGAGGCGAGAAGCGACGCCTGCTTCTCACTCGGAATCTCAACACCAATAAGTGACCGGACGCGAGCGGGTCGGAACGGAAGTGCGCGCAACGTACCGATCGCCTTCGGATCGCTATCGAGCGAACCTGCGCGTACGCTCCCTCCAGCCCACGCACTGATCAGCGCTGCAACCTGTTCAGCGGCCACCGGTGCCAGGTCGAGTTCTTGCCCGCGCTCGAAGCGGTGGGAGGCCTCGGAGCGAAGGCTGTGCCGCTGAGCGCTGCGACGAATGGAGGTCGGTGCGAATACGGCGCTCTCAATGATCACGCTGTTTGTCTGATCCCCTACCTCACTTGAAGCACCCCCCATCACTCCTGCAAGGGCGAGAGCGCCACGCTCATCTGCAATCACGAGGTCACTCCCATCAAGCGTTCGTGAGACGTGATCCAGGGTTTCAAGCGTCTCATCACGCTTCGCCAACCGCACGTGAATATTGGCGCCAACCGCGCGACGATCAAAGGCATGCGTCGGCTTCCCAAGTTCGAGCATGATGTAATTCGTGGCGTCCACCACATTCGAGATGGAGCGGAGGCCCGCCGCCTTTAAGCGCATCTGCACCGCATCTGGGGCTGCGCCGACCTTGACGCCATCAACGACACGAAGCACCACTCGCGGAGCGAGTCCTGCATCGTCTACGGAGAGTGATAGCCCGTCGCTGACCTTCTCTCCCGACTCGGTAATGCTGCGCGCGTGATAGTTCACAGGGGTTCCAGTGATCGCAGCAACCTCACGCGCGAGGCCAAGGATCGAGAGAAGATCGCCACGGTTCGGCTTCACATCAACGTCAATGACGTCTTCGCCGAGGTAGTCAGTGAGCGGCGTGCCGAGCGGCGCCTTCGCGTCAAGGATCAGAATGCCGTCACCGTCATCCGTGGCATCGAGCTCCGCACCGGAGCAGAGCATCCCCTCTGAAGCAACCCCCATCTTTTCCGCGCGCTCAATCGTGCGGCCATCTGGCATGAGGGCACCGATCAGCGCCACAGGGACACGTTGACCAGCGGCGATGTTGCGCGCGCCGCAGACGACTTCCAGCACCTGGTCCTTCCCAATGCGCACCTTCGTCAGTTGCAAGCGATCCGCGCGTGGATGTGGCCCGACCTCGAGAAGTTCGCCAACGACCATCTTGTTCCAGGCGCTCCCCCAACGCTCTATGCCGCGCACCTCAAGTCCACGAAGGGTCAGGGCATCAGCGAGTTGCTCAGGAGTGAGCTGTACATCCACGAGTTCTCGCAGCCATGAGAGCGGGATCCTCATCTCAAACCTCGCAACATGCGCAGATCATTCTCAAGCAGCGCGCGAAGATCTGGGATCCCGTGGCGCAGCATTGCAATGCGCTCCACGCCGAGTCCAAAGGCGAATCCTTGGTGTGTCTCAGGGTCAATGCCGCCATTCTCTAGGACGATCGGGTGCACCATCCCTGCGCCAAGGATCGTCATCCAGCCATCTTTTGAACCGCCCCACGATACGTCCACAGCGACCGAGGGCTCTGTGAACGGGTAGTAGCCGGGCCGAAAGCGGGTCCGCGCCGCTGGACCGAATAGTCCCCGTGCAAGTTCGTCCAGGATCCCCTTCAGGTCTGCAAGTGTGGTGCCGCGATCAACGAGCAGACCCTCTACCTGGTGAAACTCAAACCCATGACTCGCGTCCACCGCTTCATATCGGAAGCAGCGCCCAGGAAGGATGACGCGAATCGGCGGCTCAACCGCGCGCATGGTGCGGATCTGTCCTGGCGACGTGTGGGTACGGAGGAGGCGGCCTGGCTCGCGCAAGTAGAGCGTGTCCCATAGATCTCGAGATGGGTGATCCTCGGGAATATTGAGGAGCTGGAAGTTCGTGACGTCATCCTCGACCTCTTGGCCCTCCGCAACCGTAAACCCGAATGAGCCCATGATCTGCGCGATCGCCGAGATCGTCTCTGGGATCGGGTGCAGGGAGCCGAACGCGGGAAGTGGACCTGGCGTTGTTGCATCCTCAGTCTCATTGGCGATGCGGGCGGAAAGCTCAGCGGCCCCTGCAACGGTGCGGCGGGACTCAAGAGCCGCCTCTATCGCTGCGCGAACTTCGTTCGCAAGTGCGCCAATTTTGGGGCGATCGTCGGCAGAGAGTGAACCGATCCCGCGCAGGAGATCAGTGAGAGCCCCTTTCTTCCCTAGGAGCGAAGAGCCGAGCTCTTCAAGGTCTGCAACCGATGCGGCAGCACCGATCTTCGTTGTGGATTCAGCCTGAAGGGTACGAAGCTGCTTCTCGAGCGCCGCAAGCTCCACGGCTGCGACCTAGCGCGTCAGGCGCGCTTCGCTACGTCCGCGACTGCAGTGAAGGCCGCAGCATCGCGAACGGCGAGGTCAGCCAACATCTTCCGGTCGATGGCAACGCTGTTGCGCTTCAGGCCGGCAATAAAGACGGAGTACGAGAGGCCGTTCAGCCGAGCGGCCGCGTTGACGCGGTGGATCCAGAGCTCACGCATCTGGCGCTTGCGCTGTTGTCGGTCTCGTGTGGCGTAAGCAAGCGCGTGGAGAAGTGCTTCGCGCGCAGGACGGATGAGCTTGGATCGTGTGCCGCGACGGCCGGAGGCGGCCTCAAGCAGGCGCTTATGGCGCTTATGCCCAGCTACTCCGCGCTTTACCCGTGCCATGCGCTCTCCCCTTCCTTAACTCAGCCGCCGTACGGCAGCAGTCGCGAGATCTGATTGTGATGCGTGCGTCCAAGCACCGCCTTGCCCGCGTAACGGCGGATGCGGCGCTGCGACTTGATTTCAAGGTGGTGACCGCGCCACGCCATGACGTGGATCGGCTTCCCAGAGCCAGTGAAGCCGATGCGCTTCGAGGCCCCTTTGTGTGTCTTCATCTTTGGCATGTCACTCCCCTTCGGGTGAACTGGCTGTTGGTTCGGGTAGCGTAGCGGAACTCGCCGCAGAAGGCTCACGACCCTTCGCCTTGGGCAGCGCGAGCAGCTGGATTGAGAGGAAACGCCCCTCGAGGAGCGGGGGGCGCTCGAGCTGGGCCACGTCGGAGAGCCCTTCCACCACCCTGGTGAGGATCGCTCGGCCGATCTCTGGGTGGGTCGCCTCGCGGCCACGGAACTTGACCGAGAACTTGACCCGGTCCCCAGCCGAGAGGAACTTATGGGCCTGGCGGATCTTTGTCAGAAGGTCGGCCTCCCCAATCTTGGGGGTGCAGCGGAGCTCCTTCAAATCAACGGTCTTCTGCCGCTTCTTTGAGTCCTTCTCCTTCTTCTGCAGTTCGTACTTGTATTGACCGTAGTTCAGGTACTTACAGACGGGCGGGGCCGACGTTGGGGCGACCTCAACAAGGTCGAGGCCGCGCTCCTGTGCCTGTCGGAGTGCTTCGTGAGTGGGGAGGACTCCCAGCTGGTTGCCGTCTTCATCAAGGACGCGCACTTGCGGTACGCGGATTTGCAGATTGATGCGCAGGTCCTTAATCGGCTACACCCTCACGATCGTCTAAGCCAAACCACACGGAAACCTTCCGCTGGGGAGGCAAGCGTAGCACCCAACGAGAGGGGGCCGCTGGAGGCTCGGTTCACGAGACGCTTCGTGCCGCCACCTGTGCTGCGAGCCTTGCCGCAAGTGCCTCCCAGCTCGTCGCTGGCTCCTGGGTCCCATCGCGCCAGCGCGGCGCGGCGCCGCCCGCCTCGATCTCCTTGTCTCCAAGGACAAGCATCAGCGGCACCTTCTGCTCCTGCGCAAGGCGAATCTTGTTCTGCATGCGATTGGACGAGTCATCAATGCTCACGCGGATCCCAGCACGGCGCAAGATTGCGGCGCCAGCCTCAGCCGCTTCGAGATGGCGATCGGCAATGGGGATGATCACCACCTGTTCTGGCGATAGCCAGAGAGGGAGTGCGCCCGCAAAGTGCTCGACCAGAATTCCAATGAAGCGCTCGAGTGACCCGTAGATTGCACGATGGATCGCGATCGGACGGACGCGCTCCCCCGCCTCATCAACATACTCAAGATCAAAACGCTCAGGGAGCATGGCGAGATCGACTTGAATCGTCGCCGTCTGCCACTCGCGGCCCAATGCATCGCGCACAATAATGTCAATCTTCGGTGCGTAGAAGGCACCGTCTCCTGCGCTAAGGCGCCAGGTTGCACCCGAGCGCTTCAGGGCCGATTCAATCATTGACTCTGCCTTCTCCCAAAGTTTCGGATCACCGAGCGCTTTGGCGGGCTTCGTCGAGAAGACAAACTCAACGGGGAGATCAAACCAACCATAGACCGTTGCAACCTCACCGAGCAGCGCATCAATTTCGCTCTCGATCTGGTCTGGCCGAACGTAGATGTGCCCATCGTCCTGAATGAAGTGCCGGACGCGGGTCAGGCCGCTCAGCGTTCCAGATAGTTCATTGCGGTGGAGACGGCCGTACTCCGAGAGTCGGAGTGGAAGGTCGCGGTAGCTCCGCGTCTTTGTCTTGTAGATGACGGTGCTTTCGGGGCAGTTCATCGGCTTCAGGCTGAACTCTTCACCCTCTGACTCGATGATGAACATGTTCTCGCGGTAAAGGTCCCAGTGTCCAGACTTCTCCCAGAGGCGCTTGCCCACAATGATCGGCGTGGAGATCTCCTGATACCCGCGCGCATCTTGGAGTTCGCGCATCGCCCCCTCAAGGGTGCGCCAGAGGAGTTGCCCCTTCGGATGCCAGAAGGCGCTCCCCGGCGATACGTCATGGAATGAGAAGAGATCGAGTGCAACGCCGAGTCGACGATGATCTCGCTTCTTCATCTCCTCGCGGCGCCAAATGAATTGTTCCAACTCTTCTTGCGTGTCCCACGCGGTGCCATAGATGCGCTGCAGCGCTGGTCGGTCGCTCTTACCGCGCCAGTACGCGCCAGCAACTGAGAGGAGCTTGTACGGGCCGATCTTTCCGGTGCTCTCCACATGTGGCCCGCGACAGAGGTCCTGGAATTCGCCATGTGTGTACGTGGTCACACTCGGTACTGGCTGTCCGGATGCCGTTGCGCTCGCTGCAAGATCGTCCATGATTTCAACTTTGAGTGCCTGCTCTGCGTTGAGAAGTGATGCACGCAAGTCGCCAAACGTATGCTCCTGCAGTTTGAAGGTGTGGTCCGCGGCGATGCTCTTCGCCATCTCCGCCTCAATGGCAGCAAGATCCTCCGGCGTGAGCGCGCGCTCGAGAAGGAAGTCGTAGTAGAAGCCATCAGTGATCGCGGGGCCAATTCCAAGTTTGACCCCTGGGAAGAGGCGCATCACCGCTTCGGCCATCACGTGTGCCGCCGAGTGACGCATGCGGCCGAAGTGGTCGGCAGCACCAGCGTCTAGGAGCTCGTCGGCTGAACCGCGCACAGGGGCGGCGAGGAGCTCCTCTTCTTGTACCGCCTGGACCGCGTCGTCAGCCATTCGTCGCTTCCCTGCCTCCTCGGGCTACTGGTGGGCGGTACAGGACTCGAACCTGTGACCTCAGCCATGTCAAGGCTGCGCTCTAACCAACTGAGCTAACCGCCCGAGGTCTCAGAGGATAGCCGATACACTCCCCGCCTATGAGTGGTGTACGCGGTGAGCCCCAGGTCAGACGATCAGCCAACGGGCCGTTGATCGTTAGCGTCGGCGACCTTATTGACGAAGTTGCCGTCCGCCTTGCCGCGCCGTGGCGTCGCGGCAGTGATGCCGCGGCACAGATCACTCGTCGACGCGGCGGCAGCGCCGCCAACGTTGCCGTAGCAGCGGCGGCCTCGGGTGGTCGTGCTCGCTTCCTTGGGGCGATCGGAAGTGATGCCACAGGCGATGCTCTGGAGGCGGCGCTCCTTGCCGCAGGTGTCGAACCACTCCTTCAGCGCGCGGGGCGGAGCCCCTCAATCATCGTGGTCGTTGAGCCAGACGGGGAGCGAACCATGCTTCCAGATCGTGGGGTGGCAACAGATTTGCAGCACCCAGGTCCGGCGTTGCTCAGCGGCGCTGACTGGCTCCATGCCCCCGCCTACTCGCTGATGGGCGAGCCGCTCGCTACCACCACGCTGCGCCTACTTCACGAAGCGAATCAAGACGGCATCCCGACCTCTCTTGATGCCTCTTCAGTCGGAGCGCTCGCCGCGTGGGGCCCGGAAGAGAGCCGAAGGCGAATCGCCGCAAGCGGCGCAACACACCTCTTCGCGAATGAAGAAGAGGCGGAGTACCTTGGCCTCCTCCGCGCACCGATCGGAGGGATGACGCTGATCGTTAAGCGCGGTGCTGGCGTTGCCGACGTCCGCGCCGCCAGTGGCGAGGTACTCGCATCAATCGCCGCCCCACCGATCAATGGGTCAATCGACTCCACTGGCGCAGGTGATGCATTCGCGGGCGGCTTACTTGTTGCGCGTGCACGGGGAGATTCGTGGGAGGATGCCCTACACGCAGGGCACCGCGCGGCGCGCGCACATCTGCAACAGCAGGGGGGAGGTTGACGTGCAGGTAAAGCTCTCGCAAGAGGTTGCTGACGCACTCGCGTCACGGCGCGCCGTGGTTGCGCTTGAGTCCACCATCACCTCAAGCCTTGGTCTCCCCGCACCTCACAACCGCACCTGTTTCGACCGCGTGAGCGCCGCCATTCGTGCGGCTGGTGCCGTCCCCGCCCTCACCGGACTCCTTGATGGCGCGCTCATCGCTGGCGTTGAGCCGGGTGAGGAGGAGCGGTTGCTCAACGCTTCCGTAAAGCTTGCCGAGCGCGACCTCCCCGCCGCGATTGCGCAGCGCCTCTCCGCTGGAGTGACGACCGTTTCCGCAACGGTCGCAATCGCGCACCTCGCTGGGATTCAGATCTTTGCCACGGGTGGCATTGGCGGGGTGCATCGCGGCGCAGAGGAGAGCTTTGACATCTCGTCGGATCTCGGCGCAATGGCGCGGCACCCGGTTGCTGTTGTCAGCGCGGGCGCGAAAGCCTTCCTTGATCTCGCGAAAACGCTTGAAGTCCTAGAAACGCTCGGCGTGCCCGTAGTTGGATATCAGACGAACGTATTCCCCGCCTTCTGGAGTCGCAGCAGTGGACTTCCGATCGCTCACCGTGCGGAGAGCCCAGCAGAGCTTGCCGCAATAATGCGCGCCGCGCGAGCAATCGGATGGGGAGGCGGAATGCTGATCGCGAATCCAATCCCTGAAACGAGCGAGATACCTGCGGATAAGATCGCGGTCGCAATAGAGAAGGGGCTCGCCGCCGCAGTTGCAGCGGGTGCGCGAGGGCCGGCTGCAACGCCACGGATTCTCGCCGCCATTGCGGATGCAACCGCCGCACAATCTATCCCCGCCAACCTTGCGCTGGCGGAATCGAACGCCTCACTCGCCGCGGCCGTCGCGGTCGCAGCGGCGCAGGGGGAAGTTACGGGGCGCTAGAGCTCCCTACGCGGCGAGGCCCGCGCACGATTGAAAGCAGGGCAACTCCAGCAATGGTCAGCCCAACCCCAAGGAGCGTGTTCGTTGCACCGAAGGTATCGGCAATCGGACCCACGGCAATGATCGGAACGAAGCTGCCGAGGCTGACGAGCATGTTGAGTACGCCAAAGACTCGTCCGCGAACCTCAACGGGCAACTCTTCTTGCAGGGCCGTCTGGGCTGGGATTGCTACGAGTCCATACGCCGCGCCTGCGAAGTAAGCCACGAAAATCACGGTGGCGAGAGCTGACGCACCGGGGCCGATCGGAAGTCCGCCGATAGAACTGGCGCCGTCAGAAATCGCCGCACTGATCGGTTCCGCAAGTGCGAGGAGCGCAAGGCCTGCCCCAACCCCGAGGAGACCCCCTTCGATGAGCCTTCTTCGGGAGACCGCCTTCCCCCAACTGTTCAGCGTCAAGATCCCAGTAACCACACCAAGCCCAATAGGAAGGACGATCAGCCAGAAGTCACGCGCCTCAAGTCCAAGTGCATCAGCAACGTAATCGGGTCCGAGGACGCCCATAAGGCCAACGACACTCGCTGCGATCGCAAGATAGAGCAGCGACCAGCCGACAGATCCGTGAGCGCGGATGTAGCGCAAACCCTCAACCAGTTCTGATGTTGTTGTTCGCGTGCTGCTGCGCGTGGAGCCAATGAGTCCGTCGGCATGGGAAGCAGGCGGCGCAGCGGGGAGGCCGATGCAGAGGAGTCCCGCGAAGAGGAAGAGGATGGCCACAAGGGTGATTGAGGCCTCAGGTCCTGCGATCCGTACTACGGCGGGTCCAATGAGCGCGAATCCTAGCGCGAACGCAGCGTTCAGCGTAAAGGTGAAGAGCCCGTTCGCTGATGTGAGTTGATCGCGTCGAACAAGCATAGGAATCATTGCAAGCTCCGCCGGGGCGAAGATGGTGGTCATGAAGCTCGCGAAGATGTTCAAGAGCAGGACGATGCCAAGGGTATCCACGCTGCCGAGCATCAGAAAGAAGGCAACGGCGCGGGTAAAATTCGCCACGATCAGCACCAGGCGCTTATCAAGGCGGTCAACCCAGACGCCCGAGATTGGGGAGAGCGCTACTGCGGGGACGAGGAAGCTCAAAAAGAGGAGGCTGAGCGCCGACGTTGAGCCGCTACGCTCGGCTACGAGCACCGTGAGCCCGTAAAGGACGACGTTGCCGCCGATCTGAGTGAGGAGTTGGGCGATCCAGAGGCGCAGGAAGGCGCCGTTACGAAGCACCCCAACGTCTGGGGGCTGCTGAAAGTCTGGGATCTCCTTCGTGATCTGTGGTTCGCTCACCCCTGCTCCTCTCTTCAACCCGTTGCTCCAATGGTGCCCCCGGCCGGAATCGAACCGACGACGCCCGCCTTAGGACGGCGGCGCTCTATCCACTGAGCTAC
>CAYSEM010000028.1:0-9678 GCA_964430115.1 uncultured Chloroflexota bacterium
TGCTGTTTAGCGTCGGCGGCGTGCCGCCGTGAGAGGCCTTGTTGGTTAGCGGCCTGTGTTCTTCAGGGTTGCGATCTTCCAGATAAGGAGACCGTAGCCCGGCTTCGCCAGGATGTCCGCAATCGTGTATCCAACCTGCTTCAGCACAAGGCCGTCACCAGCCGTCAAGCCGAGGCCCGTTGAGATCGTCGGGAGCAGGTAGGCGATTGGATAGACGCCCCAGGTGGCGATGAGCACGACTCGGAGAACCTTGAAGATGCCCTGAATCTCCTTGCTCTGTCGCTTGATGGACGCATCAATACCGCCGAACAGGTCACGCAAGATCAAAACGAAGAAGATCGTGCTGATTGCGCCCCAAATCGTGCGTGAGGAGTCAAGGACCACGGAGGTCTGATTGTCCATCTCGCCGATGTATCCCGTAGCGATCATGAGGAAGGCGTAGACCACATTCCTCTGGATGAGCTTGCTCTCGACCTTCTTGTCGAGGCGAAGCACGAGGATCAACTCGGCTACAAGGAGCGGCACCGTGAGGAGCCAGTCAACGTAGCGATAGGCCTCGTTGAACTCGCCGAGTGAACCACCAGCGGTGGCGACCCACGAGTCGAAGATTCGGACGTAGTGGTAGAACGCGATCAGCACAACGGTGGCTGAGAGCGTGACCGCCATCCGGTTTCCCTCCTTCAGCGCCCCGCGTGCGGAGACGAAGAAGAAGAAGCTCGCGCCCATCGATGCGATGGCGAGCGACATGAAGTTGTATACCAACTGGTATCCCTGTTCTGGACTCATCAAGACCTCCAAATTTTCTTGCGGCCTCTCTCCGCCGCTCGCCCGATTATGACGCAGTCGGGCACTTTGTTGTGGAACCGCAACAACTTCGCGAAGCGGCTGCGCGATGTAACAAATCTGGGGGCGGAGAGCGGGTTGAGGCGGGAGACACGCGGAGGGCAGCGGAGGGGGCGAGGCGCTACGCTGCGGAAGAGGGGGTATTCATGCCATCGATCAACGAACTGACACGGATTGAGCCAGTCCACCTCGCTCGACTTGAGGCGCAGGGGATCTTCACCACGGGGCTCCTCCTTGAGCGGAGCGAAACGCCGACTCGGCGCCAGACGCTCGCTGATCAGACTGATGCCTCCCTCGCGGATGTTGCCGAGTGGCGCGATGAAGCGCTCTTGCTCAACCTCGCCTTCTTTGGTCGCGACGAGCATCAGCTGCTCGCTGCGGCCGGATATCCGGGCATTCGCGCACTCGCCGAAAGTGATTGGGAAGAGTTCCAGGCGGCCGTCACGCGGGCAACCCTCCTTCTTGGCCGAGTCGCGCCTGACCCGCTCTCCCTGCGTTCGTGGTGGGAGCAGGGGCGCGTTCTCGTCGACGCGTGAGGCAGATGCGCCGTGCGGCGCGTCGAATCGGTGCAGCCGCCGTCACGCTTCTCGCCCTGCTTGCGCTCACGCTCGGCCTCTTTCTCCTCCCACCAATCGTGCATCTCCTCCTTGACCTTGCAAATGCGGCGGAGAACCTCAACGTCGCCGCACCGGTTGCACACTCGCTCTCTGATGCGCTCGTGCGCGACCTCCTCGTTGGCGGAGCCTTTGATGTCCCCCTGAGCGGCGAACCGCTGCTGAGCGCCTCAGAGCGCTCGCACCTCGTAGACGTCGGCGTGCTCTTCCGAATCCTGATGATCGCGGGTGCGATCTCACTGGCCGTACTCACTACGCTCTTCATTCGCAAGCGTCGCTGGTTTTATCAGGCACTCCATGACGGCGCGCTCCTCCTAGGAACGGGCGCTGCGCTCGTTGGCGGCGCCTTCGCGCTCGCGTTTGATGCGACATTCACGTTCGCTCATGAGCTGCTCTTCCCTGCGGGGAACTGGACATTCAATCCTGCGACCGATCGGCTGGTGCAGCTCTATCCGATGAACTTCTGGTTGCTGGCTGCGATTAGTTTTTGCGTGGTGCTTGTTGGCGCCGCGGCTCTTGGGTTCTCACTTGCACGGGGTCAGCGGCGATAGTGGGGGAGATCTACCTCGCCGCGATCGTCGGTTCGATCCTTGGTGTCCATGGGATCGCACGACGATGGAGCCCCTGGACACAGCGCAGCGTAGTGCTCCCCGTTGCCGTCGCGATCAGCATCGCATTTCTTCTAGTGGACACGATCGGCCTTGCGCGAGGATGGTTTGCCACACCTGCCTCTGGCACGACACTTGCGCTCCCAGGTGCAGGGCCGCTCGGACGCGGATTCCCGATTGAAGAGCCGCTGCTGCTCTTCGGCATCTCATCACTTGCAGTAGTAATCGCCGATCTTGTCGGTCGCGGAACGCTTCAAGCGAGCGCGGCACTTAGATTGCGGGAGGCCGTAGTGTTCGCGCTCGTCGGCGCGCTTGCAGGTGGAACGCTCGGCGCGGTGTTGAGCGGTGCGGAGTACACGGTCGCCGCTGCGGCGCTCGCTGGCGCGGGTGTCGGGCTTGCGTGGCCACTCCTCGTTTCGGACCGCGGATCACGGGTCTCATTCGTAGCCTTCATCGTGCTCACCCTGATCTTTGACAATCTGCTCTGTCTCAGCGGACTGCTGACTTATCCAACAGAACCGCGGAGTGGCGTGCTTCTATTGGCGATGCCCGTTGAGGATCTGCTTTATGCCACTGGTCTGGTCGGTGCTGCGATAAGGCTGCGAGCGGAGGTGATGTCTGGACGGGGAAGTGCGTGGAGAATCTTCCTTGCGTCGCGACCGATCTCATGGGTCAACACAGGTCTTCCGTTCTTTGCGGGCCTTATCGCCGCCGGTGCTGGCGAGCGCCTCGGAGGTTGGCTCCTCGCGCCACTCCTCTGGTGGGGCGCTGGTTACAACCTCTTCTTGTACGGCATCAACGACCTTTACGATCGCGCAAGTGATGCAAAGAATCCGCGCAAGGGCGGAGCCGAGGGTGCGCTCTTGCAACCGCGAGATCTGCCTCCGCTCCGCGTAGCCCTCTGGTTGGGCGGTGTGCTGCCAGCGCTCGTGATGGCGCTCATCCTTCCGGCGCCTGCGGGGCTCGCCCCACTCGGCGCTGTTGCGCTGGCGGCGCTGTATAGCGCGCCGTGGTTCGCGCGCGCCCGCTCTATCCCGATTCTTGACTCCTTGGTTTCGTCATCGCACTTCCTCCTCCCGCCGATCGCGGGCCTCCTCTTCGCAAGCTCGTTCAGCGCGGAGTGGCTCGCGCCACTTGGGGCCCTAGGGTTCTGGGGAGTTGCGAGCCATGCACTCGGGGCGGTGCAAGATATTGACGCGGACCGGCGCTCGGGGATTCATACGATCGCCACACTTTTGGGACCTACTCGAACCGCATGGCTCATCCTGCTCACGTACCTCGCAGCGGCCCTTCCACTCGCCCTTTCCTCCGAGTCACTCGCCCGAATCGCGGCTCTCATCCCACTCGTCAGTGCCGTATCGGCGGCGCCGCTCGTGCGCTCCGCTACGTCCTGGAGTGCCGCGCGCGCGGCGTGGCGAAGGTTCCTCTTGCTGAATGCGCCACTCGGCGCGATCGCCTCAATGATTCTCCTTGAGAGCTGGCGCTGATGCGCGAGAGTGGTGCGCCGAAAAGCTTCGCTGGCGGAGCGGAGCTCCCGTTGGAGCGCATCGATGATTTGCTCTCGCGACTTCTCGGACGCGTTGAGGCGCTCCGCGGAGAGATGGTCCTCCTCGATCAGTTCGCAGCGGAGGGTTTACTGGGAAGAGTGTTGGCCGCACCACTGCGCGCCGCAGTACCCCATCCGCCGAGTGACGTTTCGGCGATGGACGGGTGGGCCGTTCGGGCGGCAGATCTGGACAGCGCATCAAGCGGCGAGCCAGTAGCGCTGCGATGCGCTGGAGATGTGGCGGCGGGTGGGGCGGCGCCTTCCGTGGAGCTTTCTGCTGGCGAGTGCAGAAGGATTGCAACAGGTGCAACGATCCCGCGCGGTGCCGACACTGTGGTACCCGTTGAGCGGAGCTACCTGAAAGATCCTCGGAGCGGCGCAGCGTCACTTCAACGAAGCCCCTCTGCACTCCCAGAACAGGTCTGGTTTGCCGCTCCGCAAACGGTTGGGTCGCATATTCGAAGGCGAGGCGAGGATATGCAGGTGGGAGACACGCTCGCGGAGGTTGGCGCACTTATTGATGCGGCGCTCCTTTCGGTGATCTACACGAGCGGGGTGAGTGAGCTCTTCCTCTCGCCCCGACCTCGCGTTGCGATCCTGACGAGCGGTGATGAACTCACAGGTGCGGCGAGCTCTTCGCAGGTCCGCGATAGCAACGGGCCGGCACTCGCAGCACTGGCGCTCAGCGAAGGGGCATCGGTGGTCGCCGTCGAGAAGGTAGGTGATGATGCCGATGCAACCCGTGCGGCTGTCGCGCGCCTTAGTGCGATCTGCGATCTCTTGGTGACAACGGGCGGCGTCAGTGTTGGCGCTCACGATCATGTAGGTGCCGCACTCGAGTCACACTTCGAACTCCTCGCGTGGCGAGTGGCGATACAGCCTGGGAAGCCCCTCCTCCTAGGAGCACGTCACGCTGACGCAACTGGTGCGCAGTTCGCCGTGGGCGTCCCTGGAAATCCGGTGAGTGCATTCGTGATCGGCATGGAAGTCCTCTTGCCGCTCATCCGTGCACTTACAGGGCGGCCCGCCTACGGGGTGGAACTCGAGGGAGTCCTTTTGGAGGCGGTGAAGAGTCCGCTCGGCCGCCGCTCCTTCCTTCGTCTCACCGCGTCACGTACGTCAAACGGGGATCTTGATCGCGACGAGGTGGGTCGGATCCGCGTGCGCCTCGCGGGCGGCCAGGGGAGCCATCAGACAGCGCCGCTCGCAGCGTGTGATGCGCTCGGTGTGATCGCGGAGGAGGTCGGCGACGTGCAGGCGGGGACAGGCATTCGTTTGCATCCACTTTCGCGTGCCACACGACGAGTAGCGACTCCAAACGGGTAGGATCAGCGCATGGAAGAGCAACGTCTCACGCATGTTGGTAGCGACGGCCGTGCCTCCATGGTTGATGTTGGCGGAAAGCCTACAACCGAACGGCACGCGGTTGCCGAGAGTCGGGTTACGACCTCTCTTGAAGTGCTTCAACTGATTGAACGCGGTGATGCGCCAAAGGGGGCGGTTCTGAGCACGGCGGAGATTGCGGGTGTCCAGGCGGCGAAGCGCACGGCCGAACTGATTCCACTCTGTCACCCGCTCGCACTCTCCCTTGTCGAGGTGCACTGCAGCGTCGACCAGCCCGCAGGCGCGGTGCTGATCCAAGCTGAGGTGCGCTGCACCGGGCAGACGGGCGTAGAGATGGAGGCACTGACCGCTGCATCTGTGGCTGCGCTTACCGTCTACGACATGATTAAGGCACTCGATCGCGCCGCCGTGATCGGCCCGACACAGTTGCGAGAGAAGTCTGGCGGCGCCAGCGGGACGTGGAGGCGAGATGGGTGACGAGAAGCGGAGTGTGTTGATTGTGACGGTGAGCGACTCCGTCTCTGCAGGCACGCGCGAGGATCGCTCTGGCACGCTCGCCGCCGCAGCGATGGAGGCGCACGGCTGGGAGGTTTCACGCGCAACCGTCCCAGATGAGCGCAACCAGATCAGCGCGCTGCTTAGTGAGCGAGCGGGGAGCGTCAACGTCATTCTGACGACTGGCGGAACGGGTCTAACGCCACGGGATGTCACCCCAGACGCAACACGTCCACTCCTGGAGCGAGAGATCCCTGGCATCCCCGAAGCGATCCGGATGTTGGGGCGATCGCAGACGCCCGCAGCGATTCTTTCGCGCGGCGTGGCGGGCGTGCTGCGCGGAAGTCTGATCGTCAACATGCCTGGCGGCAGCGGGGCGGTTCGGGACGGATTGGCAATTCTCCTCCCTGTCCTTGAGCATGCCTGCGAGACGATCGCAGGCCCTGTCGACCACGGCTGATCGCTCGTCCGCCTGCGGGGCAGCCCCCTCGCTGTGAAGAGGGCTGGGCGCTCAACAACGCTAGGGCGTGTGTAGACTCGTCCTGCCGCCACTATCTGTGGGGGCGATGAGGAGGTAGGGTGCGCTGTCCGTCCTGCAAGGAGCCCGATACGCGGGTGGTGGACTCTCGCGATCTCGATGAGGGGAGCGTCATCCGGCGTCGTCGCGCCTGCCGAATCTGTGGCACCCGCGTCACCACCTACGAGCGCGCAGAACTTGCGCGGCTCCACGTTGTGAAGCGCTCTGGGCTGCGAGAAGAGTACGACCCGCTGAAGCTTCTCGACGGACTTCGCACGGCGCTTGCCCGCCGACCGGTCCCAGTCGACGCTCCTGAGCGTGCGATGGAGGCGATTGAGGCACAGATCCGCGCCACAGGAGTCACGGAGATTTCAACCTCGCGAATCGGCGCCCTCGCGATGGCGGCTCTTCGTGAAATTGATCAGATCGGCTACATCCGATTCGCAAGTGTGTATCAGTCTTTCGAAGACCTCGCCACGCTGAAGCGCGAAGTTGACACGCTCGTTGAGGAGAAGGGCGCTGGCGGCGGAAAGCGCCGTCGTCGCACCAATGTAGAGAGTGAAGCGTGAGCGTTCTCTCTGATCGCGATCTTCGTGCCGCACTCGCTTCAGGCGAGATTGCGGTCACCCCGTTTGACGATCGCGACGTGCAGCCGGCCTCCATTGACTTACACCTTGATCGCACCTTCCGCGTCTTCCGCAACAATCGGTACGGATACATTGACCCGCGCGCTGAACAGCCAGAGCTCACCGAGCTTGAGGTGGTGTCTGAGGGGGAGCGTTTCATGCTTCACCCTGGCGAGTTTGTCTTGGGGCAGACGCTTGAGCGCATCAGTGTTGGAAACAGTCTCCTCGGTCGTCTCGATGGGAAGTCTTCGCTCGGTCGTCTTGGACTGCTCATCCACTCCACGGCTGGCTATGTGGACCCAGGCTGGGTTGGCAATCTCACCCTTGAGCTCGGGAATGTGGCGCGGCTCCCAATTGCGCTCTACCCGGGAATGAAGATCGGACAGATCTCCTTCCACCGCATGTCGAGCGTGGTCGATCAGCCGTACGGCAGCAAGGATCTCCGCAGCCGATATCAAGGACAGACAGAGCCAACCGCGTCGGCGATCCATGTGGATTTTGACGCGACACGCCGCGACACCGAACGACCGTAGTGATGCTGAACCTGGAGGGGACCGGCGTTCGACCAGTTCGAACGATTGATCTTGGCTCCGTCAGCGTTGACCTCTTGCAGATCGGGGCGTTCCGCAGCGATGCGGGTGCCATCTTCGGGCCAGTCCCGCGCACAACATGGGAGCCGCTCGTGCGCGATGAGATCGACGCAGAGTCGCGGCTCCTTCAATCGCTGAACACGCTCCACGTGCGTACGCCATCTGGTGCCCTCCTCCTTGAGACGGGAGCAATCCCGGCAGGGGAGCGTCGCAATAGCGATGAGATCTGGTCGGTCAGTGCGCGTGATGCGCTGATCGCGTCAGGTGTGGATCCAGATCGCCTGCGCTACGTGGTGCCGAGCCACCTGCACCGCGACCACGCTGGCGGACTCACAGGGAGTGGCGGGGCGGCGGCCTTCCCACGTGCAACGATTGTTGCGCCGCAGCCAGAGATTGACGCCGTGGCCAGTGCATCCGCGCGCGCACATGCGGCATACGATCAGCCGCTTCTGACGAGCCTCTTTGCTGACTCGCCTCCAGACGCGTTTCTCGATCGGCGCCAACTTCTCCCAGAGGTTGAGCTGCGCCTTCTCGGTGGACACACCCCCGGATCTCAAGCAACCATCATTCGCGGGCGAGAGCGGACGCTCCTCTTCATGGGTGATCTATTCATGCGCCACTGGCAGGCGAATCCACGATGGGTGACCGCATTTGATGACGCAGCGTGGGTCTCTGTTGATGCAAAGAGCGCAATCTTTACTGAGGCGGCTGCGAATCAGTGGCTCATTGCTCTGAGCCACGAACTACATGCACCGCTCGGGCGCATCGAAGTGGATCGAGACCGCTTCCGCTTTATCGCCGAATAGGGCTACGGAGTGCGTAGGAGCGGGGCGATCAGACCTGGTCCGTCATCTGGCGTAAACGGGCGAGGGAGAACCTGGAGGACGCGACCCTCCGCATCAAGCAGGATCTTCGTTGGGAGCCCACCCGCCTGAGCGGCGCGGAAGAGCGCTCCATCAGCGTCGAGAAGGATTGGATACTCAATCTCGTAGCGTTCCGCGTACCCGCGAACTGTTTCGCGTAACTCCTGCACGGAAATTCCGATGATGAGCAGACCCTCTTCGCGATAGGCACGATCGAGTGATCGCAGCGTTGGAGTCTCTTGTTGGCACGGCGGACACCAGGTGGCAAAGAGGTCAATGATGATCAGCCGAGGCTCTCCCAGACCTGCCGCGCGCCGCGAGGCGATCAGGTCGCCATATGTTTCTCCGTCTGCCGCAGGCTGATTCAAAGGAATGAGGAGCTGACTGCCAAGCAGCGGACCGTTCGTATCGGGGTCGATCACATACTGGCCTTGATCGTTAAGTCCGGTACCTGCCGAACCGGCGGTTGGGATGCTGGTGCCAGCGAGCCCAAGCAGGACCGCAATCACGAGCGCGAGGAGGACGATGCGAGCGAGTGCGCGACGCGGGAATGGGCCGATCATCGCCACGATCAGAGTCCGGGAAGTCCAGGGAGGTAGCGCGCGAGCAGAGGGAGGAGCCCCGCAGCAATCGCAACTCCGATAAGTGCGACGAGAACCCCACCGAGCCGACCGGCGGTGCGTGTGCCGCGACGAAGTGAGGAGAGGATTCGGGAAGTGTGGTCGTCACCACGTGCGGCGACAACTGCAATCAGGATAAATGGGAGTCCGAGGCCCGCGCTGTAACTCAGCAGGAGAGCTGTTGCGCCGAGTGGATCACTTGAGGTCGCAGCGAGCGCAAGGATTGAGCCAAGGACGATGCCAATACATGGCGTCCATGCCGCGGCGAAGGCGAAGCCAAGAAGAAAACTCCCAGAACGACCGGCGGCGCGCACGGCGCGCGGAGCCGCGCCGCGGTCCAAGAGTGGAATGCGCACGAAGCCGGCAAGGTGGAGCCCACCCACGATTACTGCAACTCCGAGTGGCAGTTGAACTGCGGGGAGGAGTCCTGCGAGTGCGCCGCCAGCGTACGCGGCACCGAGGCCGAGAACTGTGAAGAGTGAGGCGAATCCACCAACAAAGAGGGCCGCATGCAGTACGGGAGGCTCTCCGCCCTTGAGCGCTGAGATGCGACCCAGATACGCGGGTACGAGCGGGAGTACGCACGGCGAGAGGAAGCTGAGCGCGCCAGCGAGGACAGCTGTGAGTAGGCTGACTTCAGACACAGATCACACGCGCCGCTCTAGATCTGCGAGAAACGACTGGATGCGCAACCGACTTGTGGCGAGTGGAAGAAGCTCGCCGCGGTACTCTATCGCTGGAATATCCGTGAGTAGTCGTTGATGCAGGACCGGATCCTGCTCAATGTCCACCTCTTGGATCGAGCGGGGGCGGGGGGAGTCGGCGAGTACGGCGCGCAGAGCGCCTCGCGCCTCCTCGCAGAGTTCGCACTCGGGGCGCACGTATAGGGTGATCGGCTGAGCCTCCATGGTCGTATTCTCCCACGCGGGGCTGGGCTACCATCTTCTATGAGCCCCCGTAGCTCAGTGGATAGAGCGCCGCCGTCCTAAGGCGGGCGTCGTCGGTTCGATTC
>CAYSEM010000029.1:0-9586 GCA_964430115.1 uncultured Chloroflexota bacterium
GACGCTCTTCGTCCATTAGTTGGAACCTGCGATGCGCCAACGCTGACCATCGCGCGAATCCTCGACCAGTACGCCGAGGGCGGCAAGTTCGTCGCGCAGTCGATCTGACGCGGCGAAATCACGCGCGGCTCGTGCGGCCACGCGAGCGGCGAGCAGCTCCTCAGCGCCAGCCGGAAGTGTGACGGCTGCGGGTAGAAGGGCGAGCGTCTGATCCAGCGACTGCAGCGTCTCGCGAAGTGCGGCCGCACTCGCAGCGCTGCACTCGGCATCAAGGAGTCGGTTCCCTTCACGAATGAAATCAAAGAGCGCGGCGAGGGCTTCAGGAACAGCAAGGTCGTTGTTCATTGCCGCGGCGAATCGTGTCCGCGTGCTCGTCGCAAGTTCTGCAACTTCGGCGCTCACTCCCCCAGCCGCTTCGGCGACGCGAACTGCGCGCGCACTCAACGCAGCATCAAATGCATCAAGGCGTTCGATCGCCGCAACTGCGGCGGGGAGTGAATCGGACGTGTAGTTCAGCGACGTTCGGTAGTGCGCGGAGATCAGCGCGAGCCGTAGTGCCCGCGGCTCAACCCCCTCCGAAAGAAGATCGCTGACGCGCGCAATATTGCCGAGCGACTTTGACATCTTGTCACCGCTCACATGGAGGTGCGCGCAGTGCAGCCACGTCCCCACAAAGCGCTTCCCTGTGGCCGCCTCAGACTGCGCAATCTCGTCTTCGTGGTGCGGGAAGACAAGGTCAATGCCGCCCGTATGGAGATCAAAGCTCTCACCGAGATATCGCATGCTCATCGCCGAGCACTCCAGGTGCCAGCCCGGTCGACCGGCACCGATTGACGCCTCCCACGATGGCTCGCCAGGCTTCGCCGCCTTCCAAAGGACGAAGTCGCGCACGTCATCTTTGCTGTATTCGTCTGCCTCCACACGCTCCCCGACCCGCATCGCTTCGGGATCGAGACGTGCGAGTGTGCCGTAGCTTGGCCATGATGCGATACGGAAGAAGATGGAGCCGTCCTCCGTCTTGTATGCGTGCCCCTTCTCCAAGAGACGCTCGACGATCGCGATCTGCTCAGGGATGTGCTCGGTGGCGCGGGGCATCACATCTGGTTCAGTCATGCGGAGTGCCTGCATGTCGGACCTGAAGACGCGCTCCCAACGATCGGTGAGGGGGCGAATCTCTACCCCCTCATTGGCCGCCGCGCGAATGATCTTGTCATCGATATCCGTGAGGTTGACCACCCAGCGCACCGTATGTCCGCTCGCACGCAACCAGCGGACGAGAAGGTCGGCGAAGAGGAAGCTGCGGAAGTTTCCTATATGCGCCGGGCCGTAGATAGTGGGGCCGCACGAGTAGATGCCGATCTGATCCGGGTTGAGCGGCACAAACGGACGTGTGGCACCAGAGAGGGTGTCTCGCAACTGCAGCACGGCCTCCCCCTTTGTCACTTATGCACCTCGCTGCTCGGCGAGCAGGAGCACGGTGCAACGCACCGCGCGACCCGCCCCCTCGTCGCCGATCAGGTTACCTGTGGAGGCCTTCACGCTCACGGAGCTAGCTGGGAGGCCAACGAGCGCTGCGATCCGCTCCCCCATCTCTGGGAGTCGGTCAGAGAGCCGCGGGCTGCGCGCCGTGATCGTCAGTTCAATCCAGTGCGGGGTGAGCCCTGCGGCCGTCGTGCGCTGCACCACTTCGCGCAGCAGATCGCCACTATCCACTCCGCGCGGAGTTGCGTCGGTAGCGGGGAAGAGGCGGCCGAGATCGCCGAGGTTCGCAGCGCCAAGGAGTGCATCCGCAGTCGCGTGAAGCACCACGTCCCCATCTGAGTGGCCTGTGAGTGCTGGACTCCCAGGGAAGTGCACGCCGCCGAGACGCAACTCTCCACTGGTGCCGACCGGATGAACATCGTCACCGAAGCCGACGCGCAGGGAGGCGAGGTTCGCGTACGCCCCAAGTGCGTTCGCAATCTCAGTAAGGCGACCCCCAACGCTGCTCGCGCCTGAGGAGAGGAGCGCCTCCATCACGGGGAGGTCGCTCGGTTCGGTCAACTTGCGAAGTCGTGCGTCGCCGTCAACAAGGTGCACGGTCACGCCGATTCGCTCCAAGACGCTTGTTTCATCGGTCGGCAGGCTGTCGCTCGCGAGGAGCGTGCCGATCTCACTGATCATGCGATCGAGATGTTGGCCAGCAAAGCACTGCGGCGTCTGGACCGCGGCAACGGTTTCACGCGGAACTGATCCCCCCCGCACGCGGGCCATACCCTCGCCCTGGACCTGCACGATGCTGTCACTCAGCGGGAGTGTTGGAGCTGACGCGTCACTCCCACATGCAGCAAAGAGTCGGTCAAGTAGCTCGCGAGAGAGTCCAGGGCGTGCCGCGTCATGCACTGCAATCACGTCCGCGCGATCTCCGGGACCTTCACGGAGTGCGGTAAGGCCCGCAAGGACTGATGCGGACCGGCTGTCACCGCCCGTTGCAATCTGCGTCACCTTTGAAGGGATCCAGCCGAGCGATCCGTATGCGTGCACGCGCTCTGCGGCAGTGACGAGCACCACGCGGCGAACAGATGGGTGTGCCTGTAGCGCGTCGAGCGACCAGCGGAGGAGCGGCGCGCCCGCGACGTTGATGAGCGACTTGTCGGTGCCGCCCATTCGCGTCCCCGAACCTGCCGCAACAAGAACCACATCAACCAGCATCGAGTGCCTCACTGATCGCTTCGCGGAGCGTCGCCACGGCGATCACTTTCAGACCGTCAGGGGCGGGCTCTGGCGTGACGCCACGACGAGGTGCGGGGACGATCGCACGCGTGAACCCGTGGCGCGCCGCCTCGCGGAGCCTTCGCCCAAGTCCCGCCACGGGGCGCAACTCTCCGAGCAGTCCAACCTCGCCGACCGCCACCGTCTCGCGACTGATCGGTCGATCACTCTGCGACGACGCAAGTGCGAGCGCGAGCGGCAGGTCAAGCGCGGGCTCATCAAGGACGATGCCGCCGACGAGGTTCGCATAGATGTCGCGATCGCCAACGGCAATCCCCGCTCGTCGGCCGAGGACGGCGGCGAGGAGGGCGAGTCGCGCCGAATCAAGGCCACGCCCTGTGCGCCGCGGTGCGCCGAATGCGGCGCCAGCGACGAGTGCCTGTACCTCCACGAGCATCGGACGACTCCCCTCAAGGAGTGGGGCGACCACGGCGCCAGGTGCCCGCGCCTCACGCTCGTCAATAAAGGCCCGACCCGGATCCTCAATGCTGGTGAGGCCACGCTCCCCCATCTCGAGGAGTCCAAGTTCATCGGTTGAGCCGAATCGATTCTTCGCCGCACGAAGCGTGCGCAGCGTGCCGTGGCGATCACCATCGAGCATCACAACCGCATCCACGAGGTGTTCAAGCGTCTTCGGCCCAGCAATGCTCCCCTCTTTGGTGACGTGGCCGACCAGAATGACGGCGCAGTTCGTTGCGCGTGCGATCCCCGCGAGCCAGTCCGCAGAGCCGCGCACCTGGCCCACACTCCCCGCTGGGCCTTCAAGGCCGCCGAGCGTTGCGGTCTGGATTGAATCAACGATGAGCAGTGTTGGGTGCGAGGCGAGGAGCGCCTCACCGATCGCGCCAACTTCGTTCTCCGCAAGGAGCTCCACGCCCTCCGCAGCAGGGCCGTCCATTAGGCCGAGGCGCTCCGCACGATCTGCAATCTGCGCGGAGGACTCTTCGCCAGATGCATAGAGGACACGCCCGCCCGCCGCTGCAATCCCCGCGGCAGCCTGCAGCAGGAGCGTGCTCTTCCCGATCCCTGGCTCACCGCCGAGAAGCACAAGAGATCCGGGAACTGCGCCACCGCCCAGCACGCGATCAAACTCTGGGACGCCGAGTGGGAGTCGCGGCGCGCGGTCAGCGCCAGCGAGCTTTAGCGCCTGAGGTCGAGCGGGGCCTCCGCCACCTGAACTATGGGTTGCGCGTGCACGCGTGCTTGCGCTTGGTCGCTCTTTGACGGTCTCAACGAGTGAGTTCCACTCGTTGCAGTTGCGGCAAGGATTCTCAAAAGCTGGCGCCTCAAAGGCGCAACGTTGACAGAGCCAGACGCTCTTACTCTTCGCCATCGGGGCTCCGCCCCGAATCAGTCTGCAGCGCCGACTGGCTCAGCCGGCAGAGCGGCAGAGGCGGCACCGCCCTTTTCTCGAATCATCACCGCGATCGCGCCATCAACTAGGTCCACCACGTATGCGGCGTTCATCGGATCAGCGCCGAGGAGGAGACGCTCGGCGAGAGGATCTTCAACGAGTGACTGGATGGTGCGGCGGAGCGGACGCGCACCGTAAGTCACGTCGTAGCCCACCTTGATGAGATGGTCCTTCGCTGCATCCGTGATGGTGAGCTCATGACCATGCTCGCGCAGCTGGCTGATGATGCGCTTGACGAGAAGATCAACAATGCGACGCATCTCCTCTTGGCTGAGCGGGCGGAAGACGATGCTGGCATCCACGCGATTCAGGAACTCTGGACGGAAGGCCTTCTTCAACTCTTCGTCGACCTTCGCGCTGATCAGGCTGTACTCCTCTTCTGCACGGACGCCTTCGCCTTCACCGCGTGCACGGAAGCCGAGTGACGACGGGGTCTGGATCTGTCGCGCACCAAGATTGGAGGTCATGATCAAGATCACGTTGCGGAAGTCGACGCGGCGTCCCTTCGCATCCGTGAGCTGACCATCCTCCAAGATCTGCAAGAGGATGTTGAAGACTTCACTATGCGCCTTCTCGATCTCGTCAAGTAGCACAACGGCGTACGGTCGACGTCGGATCGCCTCTGTGAGCTGTCCACCATCATCAAAGCCAACGTATCCCGGAGGCGCGCCGACGAGTCGGCTCGTGTTGTGGCGCTCCATAAACTCGCTCATATCAATCTTGATCAGCGCGTCTTCCGTGCCGAACATGAACTCAGCGAGCGCCTTGGCGAGCTCCGTCTTTCCAACGCCTGTCGGCCCGAGGAAGAGGAAGCTGCCGATCGGGCGCTTCGGATCTTTCAGTCCGGCGCGGGCGCGGCGAACCGCGCGGCTGAGCGTGCCGATCGCCTGCTCTTGGCCGATCACTCGACCGCCAAGTACCTCCTCCATCTTGAGGAGGCGTGCCGTCTCTGCCTCTGCCAGTCGCATTACTGGGATCCCCGTCCACATGGCAACCACCGCGGCGACCTCTTCGTCAGTCACCTCTGGTCGGTCGTCTGGGCGATTCGCAATCTGAGACGCCACGAGCGCACCGGCCGTCTCGGCAGCACCACTCGCAACAGGAGTAGCGGCGCGTGACGCAGCATCAATGATTGGCGCTTGCACCGCGGGATCCGCAGCGATCGGAGCTGGGAGCGCGATCACACTCGGAGCGGCGTCTGTTCGTGGCGATTCAGCAGACGCAGCACCGGAGAGTGCGGCGCTCGGTGCGACCGCCCCAGTCAGGCTTGCGCGCCAGGCGCGGTCAAGCGCTTCGATGCGCCCCTTCAGCCCATCAAGCTGGCTGCGCAGCGTGCCGGCACGGTCGAAGGTGCCCGCCGCGACCGCTGCCTGGTGATCACGCTCAAGGTCGTCCGCCTCACGTCGCGCGGCGCGAAGCTCGGGTGGTGGCGACGCGTGACGCAACATCACGCGGCTTGATGCCTCGTCAATGACGTCGATCGCCTTATCCGGAAGTTGGCGGTCGTTGATGTAGCGAATGGAGAGATCAACTGCGGCGCGCAGCGCCTCATCGGTGATCCGCACCTTGTGATGCGCCTCGTATCGCGGACGCAGGCCCTTGAGGATCTCAATCGTCTCCTCCTGTGATGGCTCTGCAACGATCACCTGCGCAAATCGTCGCTCAAGTGCAGGGTCCTTCTCCACGTGCTTCCTGTATTCGTCCAGCGTGGTGGCACCAATGCACTGGATCTCGCCGCGCGCGAGTGGTGGCTTCAGGATATTCGCGGCGTCAATCGCCCCCTCTGCCGCGCCCGCACCAACAAGCGTGTGCAACTCATCAACAAAGAGGATCGCGTCGCGCGACGCGCGCAGCTCTTCAAGAACTTTCTTTAGCCGCTCTTCAAACTCGCCGCGATACTTCGTTCCAGCAACGAGTGAACCCATATCCAGCGTCACGACACGCTTGTCTAGTAGTGGTGCAGGGACATCGCCCTTGACGATGCGCTGCGCGAGGCCTTCGGCGATCGCGGTCTTTCCTACGCCGGGCTCGCCGATCAGCGCCGGATTGTTCTTGGTTCGGCGGGCAAGGATCTGGATGACTCGCTCAATCTCGCGTTCACGACCAATGACTGGATCCAGCCGCCCTGCGCGCGCCGCCTCCGTGAGATCAATGCCGAGCGCGTCGAGGGTTGGCGTCTTCGAGGTGCCCGCGCGACGCTCCGCTTGCGGCGAAGCGGGGGCGGATGACTGACTGAGGACACGCACGACCTCATGACGAACCTTGTCCAGGCTGACCCCGAGCGACTCGAGTACGCCAGAGGCAATTCCGCCCTCTTCACGAACGAGTCCGAGCAGCAGGTGCTCCGTACCGATGTAGTTGTGTCCCAGGCGTCGCGCTTCATCAATGGCGAGCTCAATCACCTTCTTGGCACGTGGGGTGAGCCCAATCTCACCGAGCACGGGGCGCTCGCCACGGCCGATGATGAACTCCACCGCCTGGCGCACCTTCGCCAGCTCAACGTTCAGGTTCTCAAGGACCTTCGCCGCCACACCCTCGCCTTCGCGCACGAGGCCAAGAAGAAGGTGCTCTGTGCCGATGTAGTTGTGGTTAAAGCGCTGCGCCTCATCTTGGGCGAGCGTCAGCACCTTCCTGGCACGGTCGGTAAAGCGATCGAAGCGGTCAGCCGTGGCCATGCGCTCCTCCGATCTCCGCACAGGCGCGCCATCCGCAGCGCTGCAGTACGGATGAGCAGTCTACCACCGCCCGATCACGAGGAGACTGAGCGTGGTGCGGCGCAGGGCGCCGCACCACGAGACGGGTTACGCCTCGTCGCTCGCCTTCTCTTCGGTCGGTGCTGCCTCAGCGGGTGCTGCGGCGGGTGTCTCAGTCGAGGCGTCCGCAGCTGGAGCTTCGGCGACAGGTGCCTCTCCGGCGTCAGAACCGCTCTCAGCCATCTTGTCGCGGATGCCCGCAAAGGCGGCAGCGAGAGTGAGGTCGAGACCCCCCTCTGGCTCCTGGATCGCGCCCTCCATGGAGAAGCCGCGCTCAGGTCGCGCTCGTCGCGTCTCCTTCTTCGGCTGCTCGGCTGGGGTTTCGCGCACTGGTGTCTCCTCCGCCTGCTTGAGGCTGAGGCCGAGTCGGTGCCGCTCGGAGTCGAGGCTGATCACCTTCAACTTGAGCGTCTGCTCGTCCTTCACCACGTCGCCGGGGTGGAGCACTCGATTATGCGAAAGCTCGCTGATGTGAATGAGACCCTCAAGGCCGTCTCGAACGCGTACGAACGCGCCGAAGTTGACGAGCTTGGTGATCGTCCCCTCAACGAAATCGCCGATCTTGATATCCGCGATCGCTGCGTGCCACGGATCTGGCTGCAGCTTTCGAATGGAGAGGCTGATGCGTCCACGCTCCGTATTGATGTCGATCACTTCGGCATCAATCGGATCGCCCACCTTGTACTCAGCTTCAGGGTTCGCAACCTTTGACCAGCTGATCTCACTCTTGTGAATGAGGCCGTCAATGCCGCCGAGGTCAATGAAGAGCCCGAACGGTGCGATTGAGCGAACGCTGCCGCTCACCTTCTGACCAACAGAAAGTGTGCTGAAGAGCTCGTCACGCTTCTCGCGTCGCTCCTCATAATGCGCAACCTTCTCGGAGAGGATCAGGCGGTTCCCCTTTCGGTTCACCTCAAGGATCTTCATGCGCAGCTTGCGGCCCACATACGGCTGCAACTTCTCTGCGATCTCCTGGATCGCATCGCGCGGTGCGTCACCAGCCGGTCGACGTGGGAAGTCCACGATCTGGCTGATCGGCACAAATCCGCGAATGCCGCAATCCACAATGAGTCCGCCCTTGTTGTGATCAATGACGGTCGCTTCAATGATGGTGCCCGCGTCGAGCTGTTCCTGCATCGTGCGCCACTTGCGCTCGAGGCCGGCGCGTCGAATGGAGAGGACCACATGTCCGTCTTCTGATTCCGGCTGCATGACGTAGACGAGCACCGTGTCGCCGACGTTCAGGGCTGGACCCTCTTCGCCGTTTCGACCATGAAGTTCGCGGCTTGAGACCACGCCTTCGCTCTTGCCGCCAATGTCAACGAGCACTTCATCTGGATCAACGCGCACCACGATCCCGTCGAGCACGTCGCCCGACTTCAGGTTCTTGATCGGCGCGCCCGCGAACGCGAGCAGCTCCTCCATGGTGGTTGGCTCTGGGCCAGTCCAGACGCGCGCGGCTGGTGCCGGCGCTGCGGTGGGCGCTGACGCCTCTCGCGTCTCCGCCACTGAGGTGTTGCTCTCTTGCGTGGCGATCCGTGCCTCGCCGCCCTCATCGGGGGCCTGCACCTTGACGCTCTTCCGCTTTGCTGGCGCCTTCGCCTTTCGTACAACCGCCTCGCCGCCCTCGGCTGGGGTCTCGTTAAGAGACGTGTTCTCCTGGTTTTCAGTCACGTGTATTGGTACTCCTTCAAAATTTATTCGCGCTCATGAGGCGACACCACGCATGCAGAGCAGGTGGGGTAACCACGCGATCGCGTTCGGCGAGCCTACCATAGGCCCCCGCCCTCGGCCTCAAGGGAGCTGCAGCACCTGACCCGGCTTGATCACGTAATCGGGGCCCGGAATGTTGTTGAGATCAGCGAGCACCTTCCAGTCACCGCACCCGATAGAGAGCGAACATGCGATCGAATAGAGCCCATCACCCGGTCGGACGACGTACGTCGCCCCGGACCCAGAAGTTGGCGATGGGCTAGCCGTTGGCGCGGGGGTGGGCGACGGGGTTGGTGTCGGGGTTGCTGAAGGTGTGGCTGTCGGCGTTGCTGTTGGGAGTGGGCTTTCGGATGGGGCTGTGCTGGCTGATGGCTCACTGGTCGGCGAAGGGGTCTCGCTCTCGGCGCTTCCGATCAGCGACTGCACAACCGGGCCGATCGCACTGATCACTGGGCCGCCACCAACGACGAGCAGCGCCGCGAGGAGGGCGACCGCGATGAGACGTGCCCAGGGCCGACGAGGTGCCGGCGGCACGACCTCGCCGTCGCTCAGCAGCGACGGGTCACCGATCGGCTGCTGCGGTGCGATGGTGGCCGCGAGTGAGCCGAGTGCCGCCTCTCTGGCCGCGCGAATCTCACATTCGGCGCCAACAAGACAGCGGCCTTCACGAGTTTTATGGGAGAGGTCTGGCCGAGCGGCGTCCGCTCCGCAGCGACTGAGTCGGCGGGGTCGGTCGGGCTGAATGCTCCCCGCGTCGTCGAGAAGCCATGGGCACGGATTGAGTTGCGCGTCGTTCACGCGGTCAGGATACCCGACGCGCGCACGTATGTGACCGATGCGCGGTGGTTGGTTAGACACGTGATTGGCTAGACGCGTGAAAGGAGCAAAACTCCCCAGGATGCCAAAGAGCCCGGCGACGACCTATCTTGCCGAGGAGCTGCCCCCTCAGTATTTT
>CAYSEM010000030.1:0-9396 GCA_964430115.1 uncultured Chloroflexota bacterium
CGGGAGTTCGGAATCAAGGAGCTGGTGCGAACCGGCTCAGTAGTGATGTCCCGCGGCAGCGGGTCAATTGAGGAGCAGGTGAAGCGATGAGTTTCAAGATGTACTACAGCGCCGAAGCACCGTTCACGAGCATCGAGAAGCAGCAGATTGCGGTTGTTGGCTATGGGAGCCAGGGCCATGCGCATGCGAAGAACCTGAAGGAGTCGGGACTCAACGTGATCGTCGCACTCGCCGAAGGCTCAAAGAGCCGCGCCGTTGCACAGGCGGACGGCTTTGAGGTGGTGACCGCCGCTGAGGCGGCGAAGCGCGCTGACGTGATCATGATCGCCATTCCGGACACGGCTCAGAAGAAGATGTACGAGGCGGAGATTGCGCCGAACATCAAGCGGGGTGCGCTCCTCCTCTTCGCGCACGGTTTCAACATTCATTTCAAGCGCATCTCGCCTGCGGAAGGAATCGACGTCGGCATGGTTGCGCCGAAGGGTCCAGGGCACCTAGTCCGCTCTGTCTATGTCTCCGGCGGCGGCGTCCCTGCACTCTTTGCGGTGCATCAGGACGCAACGGGGACCGCTCGCGCGCGCGTGATGGCGTATGCGAATGGACTTGGGTGCACGCGCGCGGGGATCATGGAGACAACCTTCAAGGATGAGACGGAGAGCGACCTCTTCGGTGAGCAGGCGGTGCTCTGCGGTGGTACGGCGCAGCTCGTGAAGAGCGCGTGGGAGACGCTGGTTGAGGCTGGCTACGATCCTCAGCTCGCCTACTTCGAGACGATGCACGAGCTGAAGCTGATCGTGGACCTGATGTACCGCGGCGGCCTCGACTTCATGCGCTTCTCGATCTCGGACACTGCGGAGTACGGCGACTATGTCTCCGGGCCGCGCATCATTGACGCGTCAGTGAAGGCGCGCATGAAGGAAGTACTCAACGAAATCCAGGACGGCACGTTCGCCAAGGGTTGGATCGCTGAGGATGAGGCGGGTCGACCGAACTACAAGAAGTTGCGCGCTGCAAACTCCGGGCACCCAATCGAGAAGGTTGGCCGCGAGCTTCGTCGCCAGATGACCTTCCTCAACCCTGTTGAGGTCGACATTGACGGTGCACAGGGTGCTGCGGAGAAGGGCGCCGGCAAGTGAACGGCGCACCTGGACCTGGCGTCGCCACTGGTGCGGTTCGCATCTTCGACACCACGCTGCGCGACGGCGAGCAGGCGCCAGGCGCTGGCCTCACCGTTGCGGAGAAGCTGGAGGTTGCGCGGCAGCTCGCCAAGCTGAAGGTGGACGTCATCGAGGCCGGCTTCCCGGCCGCCTCAGAGGGCGACTTCGAAGCGGTGCGCCAGATCGCCGAGTCAACCAAAGGGATCGGCATTGCGGCGCTCGCGCGCTGTAAGGACGGCGATCCGCAGCGAGCCATCGATGCGATCAAGGCTTCGGATCGACCACACTTGCACCTCTTCATTGCAACCTCAGATATCCATTTGACGCATAAGTTGCGCACCACGCGCGAGGCGGCGCTTGCGGAGGCGGTGAAGTGGGTGAAGTACGCGCGCGAGCGACTCGGTCGCGACGCTGAAGTTGAGTTCTCCGCCGAAGATGCGAGCCGCACGGATTACGACTATCTGATGCAGGTGTACGAGGCGGTGGTGAGTGCTGGTGCCTCCACGGTCAACATCCCAGATACCGTGGGTTACGCCATCCCATCTGAGTATGCGGCGCTCACCAAGCGCGTCGTTGACCTGGTCGGCCGCGATGCCACGATCAGCGTTCACTGCCATAACGACCTCGGCCTCGCCACCGCGAACACGCTCGCGGCCGTCCAGGCAGGGGCGCGTCAGGTGGAGGTCACGATCAACGGACTTGGCGAGCGCGCAGGTAATGCATCACTCGAAGAGGTGGTGATGGCGCTCCGCACCCGACCGGGCCAGTTTGAGTCGCACGACATCCGCGTCCAGACGGAACAGCTCACCGCCGCGAGTCGCTTGGTGAGCTATCTCACCGGATTCGCCGTGCAGCCGAACAAGGCGATCGTTGGCGCAAATGCGTTCGCACATGAGTCGGGGATCCATCAGGACGGCGTGCTGAAGAACCCACTAACCTACGAGATCATGACGCCGCAGTCGGTTGGTCTGCTCGGCTCATCACTCACGATCGGCAAGCTCTCCGGACGACGCGGACTCCAGGCGAAGCTTACCGAACTCGGGCATGACCTCACGGGTGAGGCGCTCGACGCGCTCTACCGCGAAGCGATCGCGCTCGCTGACATCAAGAAGGAGCTCACCGACGCCGACCTGATCGCACTCGTGGATAAGCGTGCCGCCACAGGGAGCGCTGCAACCATTGAACTGCTCGACTGGAGCGTTGCCTCTTCGCGAGGTGGCGGCTCGTCTGGTCGCGTGGAGGTGCGCATCAACGGTGAAGAGCGGAAGGCCGAGGCCTCCGGCAACGGCCCAGTTGATGCGCTCTATGAGGCGATCGACCTTGCCATCGAACCATCACTCGGTTGGCGACCAAACTTGTCCGAGTATGAGATTCGTGCCGTCTCCGAAGGTGAAGATGCACAGGGACAGGTCTCTGTGAAGTGCCGTCGCTCCATTGATGTGGATGCAGCGGGGAAGCCACTGCCAGAAACGAGCATTGTCAGCGGCCAAGGGTTGAGCGTGAACATCATTGATGCCTCACTCGTGGCGTATATCACCGCAGCGAACAAGCTCGCGGCAATCTCCTCTGGCGCACCGAGCGCCCCCACGAAGGGATCGCGCGAGGCGATGCAGTGAGCACACTCACTGAACAGGAGGTTCTCGCGCAGCGTGCGCGGATTGGCGAGTACGACCATCTGATCGTCACCGCCCCTGGAGATGGCGTGGGGCCAGACGTGGTTGCGGCGGCACGACGCGTTCTTGATGCCGCAGGCAGTCGCTTCGGATTCCGTATCCAGTGGCAGGAGATCGCCGCGGGCGGGTGCGCGATCGATGCGCACGGTGTGGCGATCCGCGAAGAGGATCTGCAGGTTGCAGACAGCGCAGATGCCATCCTTCTCGGCGCCGTGGGTGGACCAAAGTGGGACAACCCGAACGCAAGCGTCCGACCAGAGCAGGCGCTCTTTGCGCTACGCACGCGCTATGGACTCTTCGCCAACCTCCGCCCTGTCACCATTCTCCCAGAACTTTACGACGCGTCTCCACTCAAGTCGGAAAGACTTGTTGGTGTCAACCTTATGATGGTGCGCGAACTGACTGGCGGCCTCTACTTCGGCAAGCCGTCTGGCGAAGAGGTAACGCCGAGCGGTCGACGCGCCGTGGACACGCTCCCGTATCACGAAGATGAGATTCGCCGCATCGCGGTGATCGCCTTTGAACTCGCGCGCACGCGGAGCAAGCGCCTCGCATCCATTGACAAGGCGAACGTCCTTGCCACCAGCCGACTCTGGCGCAAGGTTGTGACTGAGGTCGGTGCCGAATATCCCGACGTGAAACTGGAGCACCGTCTGGTGGACTCTACGGCGATGCTCCTCGCCACCTGGCCAGCAACACTCGACGTGATCGTCACCGAGAACCTCTTCGGCGACATCCTCTCCGACGAAGCGGCGGTTCTCGCTGGTTCGCTTGGGATGCTCCCCTCGGCGTCGCTCGGCACCAAGCGCACCGCACACGGCACCTTCGGACTCTACGAGCCGATCCACGGTTCGGCGCCGGATATTGCGGGGAAGAATCTGGCGAATCCGATCGGCACGATCCTCTCTGGCGCAATGATGCTGCGCGAGTCGCTCGGTCACGCCGATGCTGCGCTCGCCGTTGAGGCGGCGGTCGCCGCCGCCGTGCGCGCGGGTGCGCGAACCGCCGATCTTGCAGGCGGCGCAGATGCTGCGGCGCTCAAGGCGGCTGGCCTGACGCTTGTTGGCACGCGTGAGGCAACAGACCTGATTGTTGAGCAGGTGCTGAACGTCAAGGGAGGCGCGCAATGAGCGGTGCGGTGGGCGGCAAAAAGGAGCCGGTTCTCCTCTACGACACCACCCTGCGCGACGGTGCGCAACGCGAAGGCCTCGTCCTCTCACTCCAGGACAAGCTGCGGATTGCTCGTGCCCTCGATGAGTTCGGCATGCCAGCGATTGAGGGTGGCTGGCCAGGATCAAATCCGAAGGACATCGAGTTCTTCGCGGCGGCGAAGAAGATTCGCTGGGAGCGGGCTAAGCTCGCCGCCTTCGGCAGCACGCGCCACAAGTCGAACCGGCCAGAGAGCGACCCGAACCTGAACGCGCTCTTGGATGCAGAGACGCCGATCGTCACCATCTTCGGGAAGAGCTGGACGCTGCACGTGGACGAGGTGATCGAGGCGACGCGCGCAGAGAACCTCGCCATGATCGCCGAGAGCATTGGCTATGTTGCTGAGCGCGGACGCGAGCTGGTGTACGACGCGGAACACTTCTTTGACGGGTATGAGGCCGATTCCGCCTATGCGCTGGATACCCTGCGCGCGGCGCGCGACGCAGGTGCATCGACGCTGGTGCTCTGCGACACGAACGGCGGAACCCTGACTAACCGCATGAGTGAGATCGTGCGCGATGCGCGCGCGAAGTTGGCGGCAGACAAGGGTGCCCGTGACGTGGTCTGGGGAATCCACTCACATAACGATGCTGAGCTCGCCGTTGCGAATGCCCTCGCCGCGGTTGATGCGGGCGTGCGCCACGTCCAAGCCACCATCAACGGATACGGAGAGCGCGCGGGGAACGCGAATATGGTCTCCCTCATGGCGAACCTCGCCCTCAAGAGCGAGCACAAGGTGGCGGGGGCAGATCGACTCGCCGACCTCTCCACGCTTTCGCACGAGGTTGCGGAGATCGCAAACCTCGCTCCAGATGATCATCAGCCGTACGTTGGGCGGTCCGCGTTTGCGCATAAGGGTGGCGTGCACGGCGCGGCACAGGTGAAGACGCCGCGCGCCTATCAGCACATTGATCCCGCACTCGTCGGGAATCGTGGCCGCTTGGTTGTCTCAGAGCTCGGCGGGAAGGCGAACACGGGGAGCCGCGCCGCCGAGCTCGGCGTGGAGCTCGCAAACTCTGGCCTCGACTCAAAGACGCTCTCGGCACTCGTCAAGGAGATGGAGGCGGGCGGCGCAAGCTACGAAGGTGCAGAGGCGTCATTCGAACTGCTCGTTGAACGCCATAAGCCCGAGTACGCCGCGCCATTCAAGATCATGGACTTCACGGTGATCGTGGAGCAGCACGAAGGGAGCGCGTCTCGCGCGCAGGCAACGGTGCGCGTGCAGGTTGGCAACGAAGATCTGCATACTGCTTCCGACGGGAACGGCCCCGTGAACGCACTCGACCGCGCGCTGCGCAAGGGGCTCGGCGCCTTCTATCCGCAGTTGGATGCGGTACACCTTGTGGACTACAAGGTACGTATCCTTGATGGCGAGTCCGCCACGGGTGCGAAGACGCGCGTGGTCATTGAATCGGTTGCTGGTGGTAACGCCTGGTCCACTATGGGCGTGGGCGAGAACATCATTGCTGCTTCGGCGCTCGCCCTCGCAGATTCGTTGGAGTATGCGCTGCTAAAGGGTGACGCCGCGGTCGCGCGCCGATCTGAGCGCAACGTTCCTGGCTCGCGCTAATGAGTGGGAACGTCCGCGTTGCGTATTCGGGTGAGCCCGGCGCATTCGCAGAGGATGCACTCATCGCCTTCTTTGGCGATTCAGCAACGAGTCTCCCCGTTGGCTCGTTCGGCGAGGTTCGCGAAGCGCTCCTAGACGGGCGCGCGCAGTTCGGCATCCTTCCGATTGAGAATTTGGTGAACGGCACCGTTCGAGAAACGCTCGACTTGGTCCGCGACGGTGCGCTTGAGATTGTGGGGGAGTCGGTCGTCCCGGTAAACCTCGTCCTTGCTGCGCTCCCTGGTGTCACCATTGACGAGGTGACGCGCGTCTACAGTCACGCTCAGGCACTCGCGCAATCCGAGCCGTTCTTGCGCACGCGAGCGTGGCAACTCCTCTCCACGTACAACACGGCGGGAGCCGGCGCCTCAATCCGTGAACGAAGTGAGCGCGATGCGGCCGCCGTCCTCTCTCCTCGGGCGGCGAAGCTGCACGGTTTGGTGGAGCTTGCGAGCGGCATTGAGCGAGATCCAGGGAACCGTACGCGCTTCTGGGTGCTGCGCACCTCAGGGAGTACTGCTGAACTGAGCGCGCGCGCAGGTGCGCTGCGCACCACCCTCCTCGTGGGCGTCCCGAATGTCCCGGGGGCGCTGCTCGCCGTGCTGCAAAATTTCGCGGAGGCTGGCGTGAACATGAGCAAACTTGAATCGCGACCGAGCCAAGTGGGCGACTGGGAGTACGTCTTCTGGATCGATCTTGACGCTGGGGTGAGTGAGCCTGCGCTGCAGGGCGTGCTCCGAGAGCTGGAGGCGGTGACAAGCGAGCTGCGCATCTTGGGGAGTTATCCGCGCGGCGCAGCGCTCTAAGTGGCCGCACGGCTCCGCTAGACTCCCAGCATGAAGCCACAGAAGATCCTGGTCGCTGGCTCCTGGGAGGAGTCGCCGCACCCACATGAGATCCGCTCTCCGTTTGATGGGCGCGTGGTGGGGAACACCTTCCTCGCAAGTCCCGAGCAGATGGAACGCGCGGTGATTGGCGCGCAAGTTGGATTCGATCGGCTGCGTGCGCTCGGCGCATGGGAGCGATCCGAGATTCTGCGCAAGACCGCCTCTGGGATTAGCGCGCGCAAGGAAGAACTTGCCGCACTCCTCTCCGCTGAGGCGGGGAAGCCGATCCGCGACGCACGCGCCGAGATTGATCGTGGCGCGCTCACCTTCCGCCTCTCCGCCGAAGAGGCGGAGCGGATGATCGGCGAAACGATCCCGCTCGACCTTGCCCCGTCCAGCAAAGGGCGCCTCGGCATCACGCGGCGCTTCCCAGTTGGCCCAGTGCTCGGGATCAGTCCCTTCAACTTCCCGTTGAACCTCGCCGCGCATAAGGTGGCGCCGGCAATCGCCGCTGGTTGCAGCATCGTCCTGAAGCCGCCCTCCGCGGACCCGCTGATCATGTTGAAGGTGGCGGAGATCATGACAGAGGCGGGTCTCCCAGAAGGTGCGCTCAGCGTCATCCCAACCGCGCGCGACGTTGCGGACAAATTGGTTGACGACGAACGCTTCCGCCTGCTCTCGTTTACTGGCTCACCAGAGATTGGCTGGAAGATGAAGGCGCGCGCAGGGAAGCGACGCATCCTTCTCGAGCTTGGCGGCAATGCCGCCTGCATTGTGGATGCGAGTGCCAACCTTGACTGGGCGGTGAAGCGCGCACTCGTCGGCGCATTCGCCTACGCCGGACAGGTCTGCATCAGTGTGCAGCGCATCTTCCTCCATGAGTCAATCGCTGAAGCGTTTGAGACGCGATTCGCTGCGGGCGCCGCACAGTTGAAGGTGGGCGATCCAGCCGATGAGGGGACCGATGTTGGCCCGCTCATTGATGACGGCGCGGCGAAGCGCACCCAGGAGTGGATCGCCGAGGCGGTCGCCGCGGGGGCGCAAGTCCTTGCTGGCGGCGCACCTGTGAAGGCGAGTGAGCCACGCCTCTTCGCGCCAACCATCCTCACCAACGTGCCGCGCAGCGCGCGCATCTGCAGTGACGAAGCCTTTGCCCCAGTCGTGATCCTTGAGCGCTACAGCGACTTTGCCAAGGTGATCGCGTCAGTGAATGAGAGCCGATTCGGCTTGCAGTGTGGCCTCTTCAGCAACGACCTTGCCCATGTGCGCACGGCGTTTGACCAGCTTGAGGTGGGCGGCGTGATTGTGAATGACGTCCCTACGTATCGCATTGACAACATGCCGTACGGCGGCGTGAAGGAGTCGGGTCTCGGCCGCGAAGGGATTCGCTGGTCTATTGAAGAGATGACGGAGCTCCGCCTCCTCGTTCTCGCCGACCCTCAGTAAGCGCGCGCTGCGCGCTAGGTTGAGAGTCCGTCAGGCGCGTCAGAGGAGAGCCGTTCAAGGACCTCTTGCACCTGCTTCACAGCGCGACGCTGTCGCTTCTGCGCACTTCGAACCGCGTCACTCGCGGCATCACTCAACGTAGCAACGCTCCCTGTGATCAGAACTTCGCGATCGCCGCGTGGGGTCGCCTCCCCGTCGTCAGCAGTCTCTATGCGCGCGGCGGAACGCGACGTCGGACCTGATGTCGAACCGGGGAGTGCCGCGCGACCAAGGAGTGCCGCAATCGCACGCACCGCCTCTACTGGCGCGGCCTCACCCTGCGCTGCACTCGGTGTGCTCAGTGCAGGAGGGAGCGGCACACTTCTGCGTTTGGCTCGCGGTGCATCACTCATCGCCCTATTCTCGCCGATCCTTGGACCGCCTGCGAGAAGGTTGGGCCGCGGGTGAGTGCTACGCTCGCTGCATGTCCGTCGAAAGCATTGCCCGCTCCCTCGCCTTCATTAACTGGGTGGTGCTTGTGGCCCTCGCCGTTGGCTCACTAGCGGCGCTCCTCCTGCTCACCCATCGCGCAGAGTCCACGCGCGGCTACCGCGGATTTACCGTCTTCGCCGCGGGCGGCTGGGCCTTCCTCGCCTGGCTCGCAGACGGCGCACTCCCTGTGCCAGAGGCTGGGGCACCGATTCAGTCGGCGGGCCCCGAGCTCGACGCGCTGCGTCGCCTCCTCCTCGTCCTTGTTGCATCACTTGCCACACTCTGGACGCTGCGCATTGCCCGCGGGAGCGATGGTCGCATCGTCGGCGCGATCACCGTGGCGGTTGGTGTTGGCGTGATTCTGGTCGGGGCGCTCGGTTGGGGGACAACGCCACTGATCGCGATCGCGCTCGCGTCACAGCTCCTCATCCTCACCTATGTCACCGGTTGCGCGTTCGCCGCCATGATCTTGGCGCACTGGTATCTGGTGACACCGAAACTTCCAGAGTCGCCACTCCTGCTGCTCAGTCGCGCGCTCGGCGCAGGAGTTGCCGTGCAGATCGCGCTCTTCCTGATCTGGCAACTGATGGGGCTTGGCGGACTCGGTGCCGGCTGGGACTTCTTCGCCATCCTGCGGCTCCTCATTGGACTCATCTTCCCAGCACTTCTCACATATGCCGGCTGGCGCACTGCACGCGCTCGCTCCATGGAGTCGGCCACCGGCCTCCTCTACATTGACCTTGGCGCGGTGATCACGGGCACGATCCTTGCGAGCGGCCTCTTCTTCGGCGCGGGGATCCTCGTCTAGCAATGCAGGTGCGCGTCCGTCTCTTCGCCATTCTTCGGGCTCGTGAGGGTGCCGATCAGATCAAGATCGACCTTGACGATGGCGCAAGCGCTGCGCAACTCGTTGATCACTTCTTCGCCACACGGCCCGGGCTCGATTCACTGCGACCACACCTGCGGTTGGGGTTGAACGGAGTTTTAGTGGCCCGTGATGCCAA
>CAYSEM010000031.1:0-9033 GCA_964430115.1 uncultured Chloroflexota bacterium
GTAGCGGCCGCTAGTCGGCGTCAATCTCCAGAATTGCGGCGTCAAGCTCCGCATCACCAATCACCCCTTCGAACGAGTGGATGATCACACCGTTCGTATCCACGGTGTAGACCCACGGCTCCACAGGGAGCCGCCACGCCGTCGCAACGTCGCTCGGCTGGAGGCGTCCACTTGCGTCCAAGGTGGGGATGACGCGGCTTCCGTTCCACTCCATCAGATACGGCTCCACGTGAAGGATCAGCGCACCTGGGTGCCGCGCGGCAGCCTTCTTCACCACGGAGATCGTTGGCCCGCACGCCTGCGAGACACAGAAGGCGGGTGAGGCGAAGACAATGACGAACGGTGTTCCCGCAGCGATCAGATCCGCTGCTGAGTACTTGTAGAGCCGCGGGAGCGGATCAGGATCGGTGCTGATCCCTGCAAGGCCATGCTCACTTGTCTTCTGGGTTGGCGTTGAGATCGTCGGCGCGGATGCGCCTGGGCGAAGTGCCGTTCCGATGCTGGCGATGCGTGTGGTGAATCGGATGGAGAGGGGAGTGCCGTCTGCATCTGCGCCAATGATTGAGAGCCCAATCTCCTGCGCCCCTGAAGGAAAGTTCGCAGCGCCAATGAAGAAGCCGCGCACCTCGTCAATTGACCATACGAATGGGAGTTCAGCGGCGGGTGCGAGCGGTACGCAGCCGTCTCTGGTGATGTCAAACGTTTGCACCTTGAGTGACCACGCAGGTCCGCCGAGCGGGAAGCCTTCCGCATCTACGAGCCCGAGAAGGAGTCGATTCTCTCCCACGGCGAGGTCGCTGTTTGCAAGAAGCGGGATCGGCCCCGAGCTCACCGTCTTTCCTGCGAGTGGCCACTCGCCAACGCAACCGCGGCGCGTCAGTTCAGACGCTGAAGGTGACGGCGTGCTGGGCGCGCCCGCACATCCGGAGAGGAGCGCGATGAGGAGGAGTGCGTGTAGAAGTCTCACCTCTTCACTCTACCGCAGGCTTTTCAGATGCCGCGTATCATTGAGCCATGCAGGGCTTCCGACGCTCGCTCGCCACGCTCCTCGGCGCAACGATCGGACTCGTCGTGATCGGGGTGATTGTCCGCGCCACCGACTCTGGCATGGGATGCCCTGATTGGCCCCTCTGCTACGGGCAGATCATCCCCCCACTTGATGATTACAAGGCGTGGTTGGAGTGGATCCATCGCGCCGCCGCAGCGTTCATTGGACTGATCACACTGATCGTGGTTGCGCTGGCCCTCCGCTCACTGAAGGGGAGGCGTTCGCTCCAAGGTGCCTCGCTGGCGCTACTTGTACTGGTTGTCTTCCAAGCGTGGCTCGGTCGGCAGACCGTCCTTGAATTCAACTCGGGCCAGTCAGTGACAGCACACCTCGCTACCGCGATGGCGTTTGTTGGGCTGCAAGTCTGGGTCCTCGCCCGTAGCGGTTACCCCGAGCGTCTGAACGGCATCCTGGAGGCACGGGGTGCCGTCATTGCACCCATCATCGCCGCAGGATCAATCTATGCGCTGCTGATGTTCGGCTCGAACGTCACAGGTACGGACACGGGACTCCTCTACCCCGACTGGCCACTGATGGGGGGCACCGTCTTCCCTCCAGTCACGGAGCTCTCCACGCCACACATCGTCCACCGCTATGCCACGGGGATCGTCGGACTGATCTTGATTTCGGCGCTCTGGATCGTACGCCGCGAGCCTGGGAGTCCACGTCAGACTGCCCGCCTCCTCACCGCGGCGATCGGCCTCTTCCTGGTCCAGTGCCTGATCGGCGCGCTACAAATCTTCACCAAGCTCGCCCCATGGACACAGACGCTCCACGTAGCTCTTGCCACCCTGATCTGGATCCTGGTCGTTGCTGCAGCGGCGATCGCGCTCCTTGAGGCGCGACGTGCGAACACCGAGTCTGGCGGTGGTGCCGAACGAGCTGCCCCCCGCAGTTCAACGCGGAGCACGGTGAGCGCATACATCGCGCTGACGAAGCCGCGCATCGTGGAGTTGCTGCTGATCACCACCGTCCCTGCAATGTTTCTTGCGGCGCAAGGGGTGCCTCCGCTCACTCTGATTCTCTGCACGCTGATCGGCGGAACGCTGAGTGCTGCGAGTGCCAATGTCTTCAATTGCATCGTGGATGCAGATATCGATCAGCAGATGACTCGGACGGCGGGGCGTCCGCTCGCCACGGGTGAGATCAGCACGGGTGCCGCGTTGCGCTTTGCATCGGTGCTCGGCGCGGCGAGCTTCCTCTTCCTCGCAGCAACGACCACGCTGATGGCGGCATTCATCTCGCTCCTGGCTATCGGGTTCTACGTGCTGATCTACACACTGATCCTCAAGCGCTCCACGCCACAAAACATTGTCATTGGCGGCGCCGCGGGTGCACTTCCACCGGTGATCGGGTGGGCGGCGGTGACTGGTGATGTTTCACTCGCGCCAATCCTTCTCTTTGCGCTCGTCTTCTACTGGACGCCACCACACTTCTGGGCGCTCGCGCTCCGCATCGGCCCCGACTATGCCGCTGCGGGGGTGCCGATGCTCCCTGTCACCGCAGGCCCTGTGGAGACGGCACGACAGATCTGGCTCTACACAATCTTGCTGGTTGTCATGAGCTTGATGCTCTGGCTCGTTGCGGGGATGGGTGCGGTATACCTCGCGGTAGCCGTTGCTTTTGGAGCGGTGTTCCTGCTGCGCGCCTGGCGCCTTCGAAGCGAGGTGCTCGGTGACGGCCTTCTTCGCGGTGCTACTCGCCTCTATCGATTCTCAATCACGTATCTCACCGTGCTCTTTGCAGCGATCGCGATCGACGCGATCCTGCCCCGCTAGCGGCGGCTGCTCGAGAGCGACTGCCGCTTCGCGCGTCCCGTTGGGTCGATCCGCGTGAGCCAGAACTGCACCTGCGGTCCAATCGTCAGCGCAAACCAGATCGTCCCGAATCCGAACGTCCCGCCGAGTGCAATTCCCACAAGGCCCACAAGCACTTCGATCACGGTTCGAACGAGCCAGATCGGTCTGCCGGTAACGCGATGGAAACCGGTCATGAGTCCATCCCTTGGTCCTGGGCCATTCCCGCTGCCGATATAGATCCCTGAACCGAGCCCAACAAGCCCGGTCCCGATGACAGTGAGCGCAAGAGCGACTGGCAGATTCTGGCTAAGGACATCTTGTGGCGGAACGCCCAATAGGCGCATGGTGTTGAGCGTGATGTCCATCACGAAGCCAATTACGACGATGTTGGAAAGAGTCCCAAGGCCGGGCGCTTGTCGGATGGGGATCCAGAGCAAGATCACAAAGAGTCCGCTCAGTTGCGCCGCCTGACCAATGGTGATGCCGAGGTTGTAGCTGAGGCCTTGATGGAGGATCTCCCATGACGGGAGGCCAATGCCACCATTCACCATCAGCGAAAGCCCAACGGCGAAGATCGCCTGACCAGCGATTGACTGAGGGAATCGGCGCAGCGCCTCGGCGCTCATGGCGTTGGCGAGCCAGTTGTTTCGTGGTGTGGTCATGACACTCCGTTCAACGCTCTGCGCTTGCGCGTCGGAGTCGGTCAGCGATTGCAGCGCCGAGTCCTGGCTCAGGATAGGGGGTGGTCAGGATCGTGTCGTGCGCATCTCCGTCGACTCGGAGAGCCTCGTCTAGCTGATGGAGGAGTTCAAAGAGCTGAGACGCAGCGCGCACAGGATCGAGCTGCTCACTCAGCGCCGCGCGCGCAACCACGGTGAGCCCGGCGGCGAGCTGATCAAGACGAGCGAGGCTTGCGTCGTCCGGCGCGAGGAGTGCGACGCGCGAGAGGTTTCGCAGATCCGGTGAGGCAGGGTCAATGATGCGAACCCGCGCCCGCGGGGCGTAGTGCGACGCGGTCATCCCCGGCGCAGGGAGCGCGGCGTCAGATGGTCCTGGAGCTGCGGGCCCAAGGAGTGGACCGAACGGCGCAAGAGCGCGTTCCACGAGTTCGCGTGGCACGCCGCCGGGTCGCAGGAGTCGCGCTGCTTCGCCAGGGAGCAGTGAGACGACGGTTGACTCAACGCCGACGCGGGATGGTTCGGCGACAACGATCGCATCGATCCGTCCGCTCAACTGCGCCGCTACGTGCGCGGCGCTGGTGGGGGAGAGTTGACCGAAGAGATTGGCGCTCGGCGCCGCAATCGGGATCCCAGCTGTGCGGATTAGTGCGCGCGCAGTCTCGTGTGCTGGGAGGCGCACCCCAACGCTCGGGAGGCCTGCGCGCACAAGTTCGGGAATTGCTGCGGATGCGGGGGCAACAATCGTGAGCGGCCCTGGCCAGAAGGCATCTGCGAGCGCGCTCACGCGCGGATCTCTGAGCGCACCGGAAGATAGGACGCGAGGGAGTTCCGAGCGATCGGCAATGTGCACGATCAGCGGATCAAAGGTTGGTCGGCCCTTCGCCGCAAAGATCCGTGCAACGGCGATCGGATTCGTTGCGTCAGCGCCGAGTCCGTAGACCGTCTCCGTTGGGAAGGCGACAAGTTTTCCTTCGCGGAGTAGGACAGCAGCGCGTGGGACCGCAGCTGCGACCTCGCCTGGGTTGCGAGCGTTGAGTAGCTCTGTCTTGATGGCTTCCATCACGCTGCCCTGACGGTAAGCGTGATCGGTGCGTGATCGGAGGGGAGTGCCCCCTTCCGCTCGTCGCGATCCACACTGAATTCAAGCAACGCTCCCGCCGATGGTGAGGCGAGAAGGTGGTCAATGCGCATGCCGTGACCGCGATGGAACGCACCCCCGCGATAGTCCCACCACGTGAAGGCGGGCTGTTCACCGGTTGGCGCAAGCTGCAGAGCCGAATCTACGAGTCCTGTGGCGAGGAGAACCTCGTGCGCGTCGCGCTCTTCCTTGGAGACGTGTGTCGCGCCGACGAGGGCGGCGGGATCCCACACGTCTTCATCTCTTGGTGCAACGTTGAAGTCCCCACCGAGAATCAGCGGTCCCGCGGTGAGTGCCTCGCGCGACCAGTGTGCGAGCGCCTCCATCCAGCGCAACTTCGCGCGCCAGTATCCGCTCCCAACTTCACGGCCGTTCGGCACATAGACGCTGGCAATCTGGATTCCTGCGCACCGCGCCGCAATCAGGCGCGGCTCTTCGCTGAGGTCCGGATCGTCCGATTGGATCGGGCCCGACGCCGCGACGGATGCGGCGGGGAGACCGAGCAGCGGCGCCTCCAGGCCAACGCGTGAGGCGATCAACACACCATTGCGTCCCCCCGCCCCGATCGCGGCCCACTGATAGCCGTGCGCGTCAAAAAGGTCAGCGGGAACCTGCTCCGGATTGCACTTCGTCTCTTGCAGAAGGAGGACGTCAGGCCCTGCGCGTTCAATGAACGCGGCGAGTCGTTCGGCGCGCGCGCGGATGCCATTCACATTCCATGAGGTGATGGTGATCGCTTCTGCGCCCATGCGCGCGCGTTACGTTCGAGGGCCGTGAAGGATTGCGCCGATCAGCCCGTCTGCTCCACCTGGCTCTGCTCCTGCACCGCTATCCAGCTGCACGGAAACCCCGAGCGCACCGAGCGCGGCGAGCGCTCGTTCAAGGGCGCTCTCTGCCACGGCAAGGTGCACCACTCCGTCTCCGATCTCGGGGCTGCCAACAATGCCTTCAATCGCAATCTTCTCTGCGGCGAGTGCGGACGTGACCGCGGCAAGGCTGCCAGCGGCGGGGGTGATGGTGATGCTGAACCAGGCGCTCATACGCGTATCGTAGGCTACCGCGCCTGCGCAGCGTTCGGTGCGGCGCCAGAGACGGCGATCGTTCGCTGCGCGCCGCCGAGCGTGACCTCAATGACCAAGTTGCTGCGCAGCGCACGGCGTCCGTCTGCCGGATCTCGTTGCGGGCCGAGCGGCTCTGGGGAGGCGCTGGCACTCCCAACCGAATAGGTGCCAAGGAGTGCATCAGAGATCCACCAAGAGCTCAACGTGGGCGTGCCACCGGTGCGCGGGGTGGCGAGGAGTGAGAGCTCAAGTCGCCCATCAACGGTGGGGGCGAGGAGTGCAACCTCATCTCGATCATCTGCGTTGCGATCCCACACCGTGAGATCGATCTGGTCAAGTGCGGCCGAAAAAGTGCCGATCAACTGCGGCGCGCCGAGCGCGGGCGGTTGAATACGCTTTGCGACCCAACGGCGCTTCTCTGAAAGCGCCACCCAGATGCCACTCTGCCCGCGGCCAGCCGCAACTTCGGCTGAAGGCGTCGGCGCCTTGATCACGAGATCGTCACTCCCATCACCATTGACGTCTGCAGTGAGGGTCTCCATGCGCGTCGCGTCTATGCCCGTGGCGGCAAGATCCGTCACGCTCCAGATATCGTCACGCCAGAGGTACTCATCATCCCGCCGCTCAATCGAGCCCATCGCGGCGCTTGTCACTGGGAGACCAGTGGCTGGATCGGTGGTGTTCCAGACGCGGAGGGTGGCGATCTCTGGGAAGAGGTCGCCGTCGAAGTCTCCGCGGAACTCGGTGAGCGTGCCGTCACTCCAGCCAGCCGGAAGCGACCACGGCTCAGCAAAGGGATCGACGACGTAATCCACCAACGTTGCATCACCTTCGTTCGGAAGGGGCTGATAGAGTGCCACGTTCGGCCCGTAGAAGCGCCGGATCAGGGCTTCAAAGGTCTCGCCATCTCGCACACAGCGGCGGGCATTCTGTTGATAGAGGTGGAATCCGGTGTAGTACTTGTCACACCCCTTGCGGTACGCACCAGCACGATATCCGGTGTGTGCAAATCCCTTGCGCCCCCCTGCGGTGCGCCAGATCGAGAGTGGCCAGATCGCTTCGATCGCAGAGCGGATGAGGGGAAGTCGAGCGGGGAGACCCTTCTTCACGCGCGCCGCGTCTGACTCCTCCTGCTTCCGCGTGGCGTTCTCTCGGTAGAGCTGGAAGGTGACCGTTGAACCAATATCAAAACAGTCGCCGTTCTTGTCTTTCAGTTTCTTGTTCGGGTGTGTGACGTACCACCATGCGTACTGCTTTACGATCTGCGCTGCTGCGAGCAGTTGCGCGCGGTGCGTCTCGTTCGGACCCCATTCGTTGATGACGACCCTCTCGACGTACGTCTTGAAGTCAACCTGGACGCGCGTTCCCATCTTGTAGCGCCGCCCCTTTTTGATGGGGATGTGCACCCAGATGTTCTCGGGAGGCCTTGTCAACGAGGTCCATGGCGTGCACTGGTATGGAGCCGCGGCCGATGCCGCCGGAGCACCTTCGCCAGCGGCTGGGCCAGCCGCTGGGATGACCAGCAGCGAGAGGAGCAGCGCGACGACGATCGCGCGCTTAGAGTTCCGCAGGCGCCCCAGCACGTGTTCCGCTCCTGAGGGGGATCTCCTCGATCAGCGTTGCCGCAAGGAGTGCGACGAGGCTTGCGATCACGGCAATCCAGAAGATTGCACCGATCGCGTCGGCGATCCCCGCTTTGATCGCATCGAAGAAGACCTGCACGTACTCGCCAGGAATGAGTGCGAGGAGAGCTGGGTCGAACTTGCCACCCACATTCGTGAGCTGGTCGAGGTTGCCACCCGTCGCAGCGAAGAAAGGTTCAAACGTCCCTGCAGGTGCCGCTGCCGCGAGTTCCATAGGGATCGTGCTGGTCAACTGACCACCAAAGTACGAGCCAACGATTGCGAGACCTACTGAGCCCCCAACCTGGCGGAAGAAGGTGAGGTTCGAAGTGGCCGCGCCAAGAAACTTGAATGGGACTGCATTCTGCACCACGATCGTGAACACAGAGAGTGTTGGCCCGATCCCGAGTCCAGCGAGGAACATCCAACCGCGAAGCACCCACGGGTCGGTATCCGCTTTGATGTTTGTGAGAAGCAGTGAGCCAGCGGTGACAAGAACGATCGCCCCAAGGATGAGTGCCTTGTAGCGCCCGCGTCGCGCCACCAGCAGTCCAGCACCGACTGAGCTGATGATCACGCCGAGGAGGAGTGGGAGCGTGGCGTAGCCAGAGTTGGTCGCCGTCTCGCCGAGCACGGTCTGGAAGTAGCGCGGAAGGAAGATCACTGCAGCGAAGAAGCCGATCGATGCAAAGAATGATGCCGCGGCAGCTGCCGCAAAGGTGCGGTTCCTGAAGAGTTCGAGCGGGATGATCGGCTCCTCGGCCTTTGCCTCAATCACGAGGAATATCCCGAGGATCGCCAGGCCCGCGGAGATGAGTCCTGCAACGGCTGGGGTCGCAAAGTCGTTAGCCTGGACGTTCGTCAATCCGATGAGCACAGGGATGATGCCAGCCGCGAAGACGATCGCCCCGAGGAAGTCGATCTTCTGATTCGGGCGCCCGCGGAAGGTTGGCAGCTCGAGCAGGATGATTGCAATGCTGAGCAGACCGATCGGCAGATTTACGTAGAAGATCAAGTGCCAGCTGAAGGTGTCAGTGAGCCAGCCGCCGAGGGCGGGGCCAACAAGGCTCGAGAGTCCGAACACTGCTCCGAATAGTCCCTGGTAGCGTCCGCGCTCTTTTGCGCTGTAGAGATCGCCAATGGTCGCGAGTGCGATTGGGAAGAGTGCACCAGCCCCGAGCCCTTGAATTCCTCGGAAGAGGATCAACTGCTCAATCGTTTGCGAGAGGCCGGCCAGCGCTGACCCAGCGAGGAAGAGCCCGACGCCGGTGAGGAGGAGAGGCTTGCGACCGTACATGTCTGAAAGTTTCCCGTAGATGGGCACGGTCACGGTGCTGGCAAGAAGGTAGATCGTGACGACCCATGTGTAGAGATTGGCGCCGTTCAGATCGGTGATGATCTGAGGAAGTGCGGTGCCGACAATCGTCTGGTCGAGCGCCCCCAAGAAGAGGGCGAGCATGATCGCAATGACGATGCCCTGCTTTGCGCGCTTCGAGAGGTCCTCTCCCGCGTGTTGACCTGAGGCGGGTTTTGCCTTCGCGGATCTCGTGGGGCGCTTCGCCGCCGGCGCTGCTACCGCACGCGTGGAACTACGTCGTGGCGTTGCCATGGGGACCTCCTGCTTCACGTTTCTGCCACATGCTGCGGTAGTTCACGTTGCAACGATCATACTCCTCGACTCCAAG
>CAYSEM010000032.1:0-8419 GCA_964430115.1 uncultured Chloroflexota bacterium
CCGCACCGTTGGTGCCGGCTCCATCACGAAGATCACCGAGTAACCGATGGCCAAGGCAGAGAACCGACCAACGCTGCAGCTCGCATGCACGGAGTGCAAGGAGCGGACGTATACAACGCGCAAGAACAAGCGCAATGATCCGAACCGCCTTGAGCTCAACAAGTACTGCCCACGATGTCGCGTGCAGCGCTTGCATCGCGAGACGAAGTAGTCAGGGGTTTAGCAGTTAGGGGCGTAGCTCAATTGGTAGAGTACCGGTCTCCAAAACCGGTTGTTGTCGGTTCGAGTCCGGCCGCCCCTGCCAGCCTCTCGGCGAGAGCCGCAGAGGGCGACATGAGAGAAGTAAGGAGCAGAGAAGCGTGAAGTCAATCAGGAAGTTCCTGGCCGAGGCGTTCTCCGAACTGCGCAAGGTCGCGTGGCCGAACGCGCAGCAGGTGCGCGTGTTGACGGTGCTCGTCTTTGGCGCGTCCATCTTCGTCGGCTTCTACATCGCCTTCTGGGACCTTCTCTTCACTGAGCTCTTGAAGCTCATCAACCCCGCCTGATCAGCCTACGAGCGAGGAGTAGAACGTGAGCGAAACCGCTGACATCACGACAGAGAAGAGCGCACCAACGGTCAAGCGACACTGGTACGCCATTCACACCTACTCAGGATTTGAGAACAAGGTGAAGGCGAACCTTGAGCACCGCATTGAATCCATGGACATGAAGGACCGCATCTTCCAGGTGGTTGTCCCCATGGAAGACGAGATCCAGATCCGCGGCGGTGTGCGCACGACCGTTCAGAAGAAGATCTATCCGGGCTATGTGCTCGTGGACATGTACATGGAGCCGGAGAGCTGGTACGTGGTGCGCAACACGCCAGGCGTGACGAGCTTCGTCGGCGGATCCGCCATCCCAGGGATGAAGGCTGACCCCGTCCCGTTGACCGAGACAGAGGTGAAGCAGATCCTGCGACAGCTCGGTGTTGGCCAAGCGCCAACCGTCAAGGTGGCGTTCGTCAAGGGTCAGTCAGTCCGCGTCACCGACGGACCATTCTCAGACTTCGTTGGCACGGTTGAAGAGATCGATGCCGAGCGAAGCAAGGTGAAGGTCCTGGTATCAATCTTCGGCCGTGAGACGCCGGTCGAGCTCGACCTGCTTCAGGTCGCAAAGCTGTAACGAGAGAGCAGGAGGAGCGAGAGCATGGCACAGAAGATTCGCGCAACCGTCACGTTGCAGCTGCCAGCAGGCGGCGCAACCCCCGCGCCGCCAGTCGGTACGGCACTCGGGCCCCACGGCATCAACATCGTGGAGTTCACGAAGTCGTATAACGAGAAGACGGCTGATCGCAAGGGCGAGGTCATCCCAGCGGTGATCACGATCTTTGAAGATCGCTCATTCACCTTCATTCTCAAGACACCACCGGCTGCGGACATGATCCGCAAGGCGGCTGGAATTGAGAAGGGTGCTGGCGACCATAAGGCCGGCAGCGCAGGGAAGATCACCAAGGCGCAGGTCTTGGACATCGCCCAGAAGAAGATGGTCGACCTGAATGCCACAAGCATCGAGGCCGCCTGTTCAATGATCGAGGGGTCCGCCCGTTCAATGGGAGTAGAGGTCGTCGCCTGACGATCGCCGCAACCCCGCGGTGAAGGGGGAGGCCGAAGGCGGCCGATAAGGAGGAAGCAAGATGGCAAAGCACGGAAAGCGTTATCTCGAAGCGGCAAAGTTGGTTGACCCAGAGAAGCAGTACGCCCCACTTGAGGCGGCCGCCCTGGTGAAGAAGACCGCGAACACCAAGTTTGATCAGACGGTTGAGGTGCACATTCGCCTCGGCGTTGACCCGCGTCAATCAGAAGAGGCGGTCCGAGGCACGGTTGGCCTGCCGCACGGCACCGGTAAGCGCGTGCGCATCGCCGTCTTCGCCCAAGGGGAGAAGGCGCTTGAGGCCACGAAGGCTGGCGCCGATGAGGTTGGCGCTGCCGACCTTGTTGCCAAGGTTGATGGTGGTTGGCTTGATTTCGATGTTGCCATTGCCACTCCAGACATGATGGGCCAGGTCGGCAAGCTGGGAAAGGTGCTTGGCCGGAAGGGCCTGATGCCGAACCCAAAGGCGGGGACGATCACCATGGATCTCGAGCGCACGATCGGTGAGCTGAAGTCCGGACGTGTGGAGTTCAAGCTGGACAAGTCGGCGATCATCCACCTCGGCTTCGCCAAGGCGAGCTTCAGTGAGGAGCAGATCGTGGGCAACCTCGGCGCACTCCTCGAAGCGATCAACCGCGCCAAGCCAACCGGTCTCAAGGGGACCTACATCAAAGGCGTGAGCATCTCCGCAAGCATGGGGCCTGGCATCGCCGTTGACGTGCCTGCCCTCTTGGCTGCGGCGAACTAGCGTCTAGCGGGAGCCCTCGCTTCGGGGTAGACTCCCACTCCGCGCCGATCCGGTTGATCGGCACGAACAGAGCGCCCTGGTGGAGACGCCAGGGAGATGAAATACGACGATTCGCCGAAGAGAGCGTGTGATCCTGGCCTTGCGGTCAGGAACCTAAGTCGCTCCGCAGGCAGTTGAGTGATCAGCTGGCGGTGGGGTGGGCACGCAGAGGCAGGGTTCCTAGCGCGTGGAGCGCGGCCCCCTGTGACGCGGACCGTTGCAGGGGTGCCAGCAGCACCCGCCGAGGCGCACCGGCATGTGCGCCCAAGCTAGGAGGAACCGTGCCAACGCAGAAAAAGCGCGACACGATCGACACGCTCCGAACGGAGTTGTCGGGCAGCCGTGGGCTGATCCTCTCGTCCTACCGTGGGTTGACGGTCTCGGAATTCGCCGCGATCCGTACAACGCTGCGGGCGCAGGGGATCACGTATCGAGTGGTAAAGAACCGTTTGATGCGCGTCGCTGCGAACGAGCTCGGCAACACGACGCTTCCGGACCTGCTCAAGGGTCCAACGGCGATCGCGTTCGGCTCTGGTGACGAGGCGGTCCTTGCGAAGACGGTACTGGGCGCCTTGAAGGCGTATCCGGCCGTTGAGGTTCGGGGAGCGGTGCTGGGTGAGGCGATCCTCAACCTTTCACAGCTCACTGCGCTCTCAAAGCTCCCGACCCGCGAAGTGCTACTCGCCAAGGTGGCGGGCGCCTTCCAGGCACCAGTCCAGAAGGTGGCGTTCCTGTTCGCAGCCCCGCTCCAGAAGGCGGGCTACGCACTGGGCGCGTACAAGAGCAAGCGCGAGGCCGAGGCGGCCTAATCCAGCCCGCATGGGCGTGAATGAAACCATTGATCAGCCTCATGGCTGAAGAAGGAGAGAGAAATGTCGAAGCTCACTACTGATCAGTTGCTCGAGGCCGTCAGCGAGATGACCGTGCTTGAGCTTTCCGAGTTCGTGAAGGCGTTCGAGGAGAAGTTCGGCGTTAGCGCCGCGGCTCCAGTTGCGGTGGCGGCAGCCCCTGCGGCCGGTGGTGGTGGCGGCGGCGACGCTGCCGCCGCGGGCGGTGACACCGTCAGCGCCATTCTTTCGGACGTTGGCGCTAACAAGATCCAGGTGATCAAGGTGGTCCGCGAGCTGACCGGTCTCGGCCTCAAGGAGGCGAAGGACCTGGTGGACGCAGCCCCGAAGGCCATCAAGGAAGGGATCGCCAAGTCGGAGGGGGAGAAGATCGTTGCCGCCCTCGCCGAGGCGGGCGCAAAGGTCGAGCTCAAGTAGTCTCGATTCTGTAACAATCACTGCTGGAGCCCCTCTCACCCGGCCAGTAGGCGGGTGAGGAGGGGCTTCCGCTTCCCCTCCGCTTGCCCTTCCGCTTGCCAAGTGATAGGGAACTAGGCTAGGCTCACCCTTCGCTCGATCGCGACCATATTGCCGAAGGAGCTGCCGCATGCCTTCTCGCACCAACCGCGCTGGCTCGACCGGTAACCGAAAGTTCTACTCACGTATCCCAGAGATCCTCGAGATCCCAAACCTTATTGATCTTCAGACCACATCATTCGCCGCATTTGTCGGCCCTGAGTGGATCCCTGGCGCGACACCGCTGCCAAAGGGGACGAAGACATTCCTCGCTGAACTGCTTGAGGAGATCAGCCCAATCCGCGACTTCACTGGCAAGCGCATGGAACTCGCCTTCCTTGACTACGAGTTCAAGGAACCGAAGGTGAACGAAGAGGATGCGCGTACAAAGGATGCAACGTACGCGCGACCACTCATGGTCACCGCTGAACTAAAGATCCTTGAGACGGGTGAGATTCGCAGTCAGCAGATCTACATGGGCGACTTCCCATGGATGACGAGCCAGGGAACGTTCATCATCAATGGAGCGGAGCGCGTTGTTGTCTCGCAGCTCGTTCGTTCACCAGGGGTCTTCTACACCGACACCGTCGATCCAGTTTCGGGTCGTGCGCTCTGGTCGGCGAAGGTGATTCCGAATCGCGGCGCGTGGTTGGAGTTTGAGACGAGCGGCAAGGATCAACTCTACGTGAAGGTGGACCGAAAGCGAAAGCTTCCCGCGACTTCGCTCTTGCGCGCGGTCGGCTACGAAACGAACGACGAGATTGCGGGCCTCTTCTCGCGCATGCCGAGTAACCCGGAGCATCCGTACGTTGCAAACACGCTGGAGAAGGACACGACCGCAACTCGTAGCGAAGCGCTCGTTGAAGTCTACAAGCGACTGCGACCAGGTGATCCACCCACCGGTGACAATGCTCGCTCGCTCGTTGAGAATCTCTTCTTCAATGCACGACGATACGACCTTGGTCGCGTCGGTCGCTACAAGTTCACGCAGCGACTCAAGGAGACCGCTGGTCTCATGAACCTTGAGTTGCCAGGCGATGCAACGCGCACACTGACGCGCGAAGACCTCGCCGCGATTGTTGGTCACCTGATCATTGCGAACGAGGGCGGCGCACATCGAGACGTCACCGACCACCTTGGCAACCGCCGTGTGCGCGCCAACGGCGAACTGATCCAGAACGCCTTCCGCGTCGGCCTGCTGCGCATGGAGCGCGTCATCAAGGAGCGCATGACCATTCAGGAAGACGACAAGGCGACGCCGAGCGCGCTCGTCAACGTGCGTCCAGTGGTTGCGGCCATGAAGGAATTCTTCGGCGGTTCACAGTTGAGCCAGTTCATGGATCAGACGAACCCGCTCGCCGAGCTCACCAGCAAGCGCCGCCTCTCCGCGCTCGGCCCAGGCGGCCTCTCGCGCGAGCGCGCCGGCTTCGACGTCCGCGACGTCCACCACAGCCACTACGGCCGAATCTGTCCGATTGAGACACCGGAAGGTCCGAACATCGGACTGATCGGATCGCTGGCGACCTTTGGTCGCGTCAACGACCTCGGCTTCATTGAGACGCCTTACCGCCGCGTGAAGGAGGGTCGCGTCACTAACGACGTGGTCTACCTCCCAGCGGACGAAGAGGAGCGCTTCGCGATCGCCCAGGCGAACGCCGAACTCGACGAGAACTCGCACCTCGTTGGCGAGCGCATCTACTGCCGCAAGGGCGAAGGCTTTGAGTTGGTTGAGCCGTCCAAGGTTGAGTTCATGGACGTCTCGCCGAAGCAGGTCGTCTCCGTGGCGACCGCGCTCATCCCGTTCCTTGAGCATGACGACGCCAACCGCGCACTGATGGGATCAAACATGATGCGGCAGGCGGTGCCGCTGATCTCGCCGAACGCCCCCGTGGTCGGCACTGGCGTTGAGGGTCGCGCCGCGCGTGACTCCGGCCAGGTGGTGATCGCCCGTCGAGCAGGCGTGGTGACTTCGGTTGCCGCCGACCTGATCGTTGTCGAGCCTGATGAGGCATCGAGCAAGAAGGATATGGACCGCTACGTGCTGCTGAAGTTTGTCCGATCCAACCAGGGGACCTGCCTCAACCACCGCCCATCCGTAGAGGTTGGTGACCGCGTGACTCCAGGCCAGGTGATTGCAGACTCCATGTCCACCGATCAGGGAGAGCTTGCGCTCGGCCAGAACGTGGTCGTGGCCTACATGTCGTGGGAGGGCTACAACTACGAAGACGCCATCATCATCAGTGAGCGACTCGTTCGCGAAGATGTCTTCACCTCCATTCACATTGAGAAGCATGAGACCGAGGCGCGCGAGACGAAGCTCGGTCCAGAAGAGATCACCCGCGACATTGCCAACGTTCCAGAAGAGCTGCTCGCCAGCCTCGACGAGAAGGGTGTGATCCACGTTGGCGCGGCGGTGCGCCCAGGCGACATCCTCGTAGGAAAGATCACACCGAAGGGCGAGACCGAAGTGACGGCGGAAGAGCGACTCCTCCGCGCGATCTTCGGTGAGAAGGCGCGCGAGGTGAAGGATTCATCGCTGCGACTTCCACACGGCGAGCGCGGCACGGTGGTGGAGGTGCGCGAGTTCCTTCGCGAAGACGCGGATCTCTCCGCGGGCGTCAACCAGTTGGTTCGCGTCTCTGTGGCACAGAAGCGCAAGATCTCGGTTGGTGACAAGATGGCGGGCCGTCACGGCAACAAGGGTGTTGTCTCGCGCATCCTTCCAGTTGAGGACATGCCATTCCTCCCAGACGGAACCCCTGTTGACATCATCCTCAATCCGCTCGGCGTGCCGAGCCGCATGAACATTGGCCAGCTGCTTGAGACGCACCTCGGCTGGGCGCTTGCGAAGCAGGGCCTGAAGGGTGCCACGCCAGTCTTTGACGGCGCGACCGAAGAGAAGATCATCGCCGAACTTGAAGCGGCCGGCCTCCCAGCCGACGGCAAGATCACGCTGCGCGACGGGAAGAGCGGCAAGGAGTTCGACCGACCGATCACCGTTGGCGTGACCTACATGTTGAAGCTGCACCACTTGGTAGAGGACAAGATCCATGCGCGCTCAACTGGGCCATACAGCCTCATCACCCAGCAGCCGCTCGGTGGAAAGGCGCAGTTCGGCGGACAGCGATTCGGCGAGATGGAGGTCTGGGCGTTGCAGGCGTACGGCGCCGCAAACATTCTCCAGGAGATCCTCACCGTCAAGTCAGACGACGTTGTTGGACGCGTGCAGGCGTACGAGGCGATCGTCAAGGGCGAACGCATCCAAGCGCCAGGCGTGCCGGAGTCGTTCAAGGTGCTCGTCAAGGAGCTCCAGAGCCTCGGGATCAACGTGGAGATCCTCAACGCCGAGGACGAGCAGATCGAGCTCCTCGAGGATCCGGGTGGATATGCAACACCAAACCTTGGCATCAATCTGTCGGGCTTTGAGTCCGGCGCAGATTTCTAAGTAGCGGAACACAGGAAAGGAGCGAGCAATGTTGGAAGTCAACAATTTTGACGCGATCCGTGTTGCGCTAGCGAGCCCTGAGCAGATCCGTGGCTGGTCAAAGGGCGAGGTCACCAAGCCTGAGACGATCAACTACCGCACGCTGAAGCCAGAGAAGGACGGCCTCTTCGACGAGCGCATCTTCGGGCCAACGCGCGACTGGGAGTGCTACTGCGGAAAGTACAAGCGCATTCGCTATAAGGGGATCATCTGCGACAAGTGTGGCGTTGAGGTCACACGATCCAAGGTCCGCCGTGAGCGCATGGGCCACATCCAGTTGGCGAGCCCGGTCTCGCACATCTGGTACTTCAAGGGGACGCCGAGCCGCCTCGCGACGCTGCTCGAGATCTCGCCGCGCAACCTGGAGAAGGTCCTCTACTTCGCGCAGTACATCGTCACCAGTGTTGACGAAGTGGCACGCAAGGAGGCCCTCAAGGGTCTCGATGACGAGCTCGCAGGACGTGGCGGCGGCGCCACTGCAGAGGAAGAGAGCGAGATCAATGCGCGCCTGAAGCGACAACTTACTGAGTTGGATCGCGAGGTTCGCGCCCGACTCGAGCAGGTGGAGTCAGACCGCGCCGAGAAGGCCCAGGGGATGGGTGAAGCGGCGCAGGTGACGGAGAAGGCAATCAACGACCTTGGCGAAGCGGCGGCCGACGGCGCCATCATCTTTGAGCCAACGGCGGAAGTCATCGTTGCCGACCGAGCACTCGGCGGCAAGGAGGCGAAGGCCCGGCTGCGCGCCGTCCTCACCCAGGCCTCACTCGACGCAGAAGAGGCCTTCACGAATCAGAAGGAGCAGATCAACAAGGAGGGCGAGCAGAAGCGCGCCGACCTGAAGGCGCTCGCCGAAGGCGAGATTGCGGGGCTCCGCGCGAACGCGAAGACCTCGGCGCAGAGCCGCAAGGAAGAGATCGCCAAGGAGAAGAAGGCGCTGCTCAGCCTGAAGCCATATCAACTCCTTCCTGAGATTGGTCGCGACGACGAGCTCGACAGCTTCCGTACGCTTGACGCGAAGTTCGGCAGCGAGCGTCCACGCGGTGCACGCATCTTCCGCGCTGGCATGGGCGCCGAAGCGGTTCGCGAACTGATTGAGCAGATCGACCTGGACAAGGAGTCGAAGGAGCTCGCCGTTGAGGTGCGCAACACCGCCGGCATGCGCCGCAAGAAGGCGAT
>CAYSEM010000033.1:0-7076 GCA_964430115.1 uncultured Chloroflexota bacterium
GTGAGTCTCCAGGCGCGAGACTCCCCGCTGTCGTCAGGTTGACCAAGCGCCTCGTTGTGAGACCGCTTGCACTGATGTAAATCAACTCAACGTCACGCAGTTCAACGGGAAGCCCATCGCTCGCCTCAATGCGAACGTACTCGTCCACTGCGGTTGCTCCGCCAGTAAGGACTTCACTGACGAGAAGTGACGCTCGCTCCTCTCCCCGGACCGATTGGGGGTGCGCGAGAAGGTTTGCAAGCAGGGTCACAAATAGTGCGGAAGAAAGTACTGCCTTACGCATCGCGTCCCCTTCAGCTGAGCGAGATCAGGCGAGGAGTATCTCGACAGGCGTGTATCGGTGCCGTACTTAAGCGGGAGAGCGTCTAGGATTGGGAAGGAGTATCAAGGAGGAGCCATGAGTTCTCGACACGCAAACGAACGAGCGGAAGCCCGACGCCGCGGTCGCATTGCGGCACGCGAGCGAGCGGCGGCGGGAGACCAGCCACTCGCCACGGCGCCAGTGGTGAATCTAACGGTTACCCCGAACGCATCTCAGCCGCGCGCTGAGACGGGGATCGGGTTCCGTGCTGCGTTCCGCGGATCCTTTGGACGCATCCCGTTCAAGGACGACCTTCGCGCACTCCCTGCAATCTTGCGCACGCGCGCCTTCTTCGTCCCGTTGATCGCCACCGTGGCCACCATTGTGTTGAGTATCCAGCCAGACACCATCAACTCAAACCTTGTCCAGCTCGCCGTTCAGACCATCCTCCTCCCGCCCGCCTTTGTTGTGGCGTTCATGGGAGGGATGCTGACGCGTCGCGGCTCATGGATGCTCGGCGGAATCTTTGGAGTGCTCACATATTTTGGTTCTCTCGTCGTTGGGAGCGCCGCAGATCTTTCCAGGCTTCCTGAAGGAAATCCAGTTGGCGCATTCCTCAGCAACAACGTTGCAAATCTCAACAACCTTGGTGCGCTGGCAGGTGACCTCTACGGGGTTGCCGTTTCGGGAATCTTTGCGGGCGCATTTGCTGGATGGTACGGACGATTCCTTCGCGCAATGTCACCACGACCAAGCGGCCGTGACCAGCGCAGAGAGGGATCAGGTCGAGGAAAGGGCGGCGGACGTCGCTAGAGCTCCGTCAACGCGCAGCAGGCGCGCAGGTGCGCACGCTTAGATTCGCTACTTCGCAAGCACCTGGGCCGCAACGACGAGGATGGTCAGGATGGTGAGGCCGCCAACAAGGAGTAGTGGCATCAGGATCTCGTTGCGCTTTAGCTTTGGTGGCATTCACTTCCTCCAATCTTGCGGCCAGGATCGCTAAGGTGCGGGACACCTTTCACTAAGATAAACGACGAGCGACGTTCGTGAACCGAGTGCCTCCGCAGTCACCGTAACGGTGCATGCCCCCTCGTCGCGCGCCGCGCTGATCTCAATACGGCCGTCACGCTTCACTGGCTCCGCCACCTCCCAGGCGAGGCGTCGCAGTTCATCAACGGATGAACGCACCGCCGCATCGACGCTCAGTCGACTGAAGATTGCGCCGCTCGCCAGCACATCGAGGCGAATCTCCGCACTCCCCTCAGCGAGGAGCGGGAAGTCGGCGGGGAGTCGACCCCAGATGCGTCCGTATTCACTGCTGATCACCGTCGCCGGCGACACCGCGCTACTCGGCGTTGCCTCCCCTTCACTGCCGCCGCACGCGGCCACGAAGGCGAGCAGCGAACAGAGGAGCGGGAGGAGTAGTGGAGTTGGGCGGAGGCCAAGATGGGGCAACACCTTGTGAGGATAATGCCCCCGCCCTGGGCTCATATTAGTACAGATGTTCGTTTTATGCTGGGAGGGTGGCGAGCACAATTCCAAGGAGGATCAGTGCTATCCCGAGGATCTGAGGGCGTCGGAGACGCTCCTGGTAGCCAATGTATCCCCCGAGCACCACGATGATCGGCCCGAGCGAGCTCAAGAGCGAGACGGCCCAGGTCGGCCCCTCCTCGAGCGCTGCGGCGAAGACGAAGAACGCGATGGTGTCGCCGATGCCAACGAGCCCGGCGAGGAGAAGCCCGCGCCTTGTGAGGGCGTGACCTTCCCCGAGCAGGTCGGTTCGAACCCAGCGTGGCAGCGCCTTCCGCTTTGAGCGAACGACCGCGAGGATCACCCAGACCGTCGCAAAGTTGCCGATCCGGGAGAGGGTGATCGCCGTGCTCCAGCCGTACTCCTTGATCGGGATCGTCAACAGCACTGTGATCACGGCGAAGAAGAGGAGCCCGATCAGTGCAAAGGCAACACCTGGACTGGCGAGGGAGGCGCGACGTTCACGTCCACTCCCCGTGGTGCGCAGCCCAAGGAGGGTTATCCCGCCCCCGACAGCCACCACGCCGAGGATGTGGGCGGTCGTCAGAATTTCGTTAAGGAAGAGTGCGGCCAGGAAGGCAGAGAGCGCTCCGTACGCGGAGATCGTTGGTGAGACCACACTGAGCGGGCCGAGCCGAAACGCCGTGAAGACCGCGATGTATGAGACACCAGCGCCCACGCCCATCAGAAGGGTGGCACCGACGATCACCGGATCGTATTCCTGGGTGAGCGCGCCTCGCGCGATCGCCACGCCTCCCGCAAGAACAAGGGAGGTGCTGACAGCGATTACGACAACGCGCAGTGACCCGATTCGGCGCCCCACATAGGTGGTGACGAGGTCTGTCGCGCCCCAGAGGGCGGCAGAGAGGAGGGCAAGGGAGATGGGGCTCATGCGCAGATGCTAGCCGTCCGCGTGCTATTCTGCCGCTTCCGTGGGGCTGTAGCTCAGTTGGTAGAGCGCTACATTCGCATTGTAGAGGTAAGGGGTTCGAATCCCCTCAGCTCCACCACCATCTTTCGGGAGGACCTCATGGCAGGCACGTGGCCGCGGCACACTGCCCCAAGCGTTGCGGCGTACATCTCCGCACTCCCTGCGAGCGATGCGAAGAGCCTTCGCCGACTCCGCGACGCCATCCTTGCCGCCGCGCCGGGCGGAATAGAGGAGATCTCGTATCGCGTCCCTGGCGTCCGATTTCCAAATGGAGGGCGAATTCACTTTGGTGTTCGACGTGGTGGGCTCAGCCTCTACGCCGGTCATGTCTCTGAAGCATTCACGAAGGAACTAGCTTCGTTCACTGTTTCCGGGACCACGATTCACTTCACGTCGGACCATGAACTGCCAATCGCGCTGATTAAGCGCATCACCAGGAAGATTGTTGCCAACGCTGACGAGCGCGCCGCCGCCAAGGCAAAAAAGCGTCGCTAGCGAACGGCGGCGAGCGCAGGAGTGAGCCGCTGGAGCTCGCGCATTCGCGTCGCCTCGTCAGGGAGATGCCGCTCCACAATCTGTCGGAAACGAACGCCGTGTCCACGTGCGCGCAAATGCGCAAGTTCGTGAACGATCACCGCCTCAAAACAGGAGGGGGGCGCCATCACTAGTCGCCACGAGAGGGAGATCGTCCCGTCGGCTGACGCGCTCCCCCATCGAGAACTCTGATCGCCAATGCGCAGTCGGGTCGGGTGCACCTTCATCTCCGGCGCATAGACCGCAATCATCTGCTCGGCAACGCTGCGCGCGCGCCGACGCAGCCACGTGGTCAGACGAGCACGCAGGAGCGTCTCGCTACCCGCAACCTTTTCAGGGACGAGAATCTCGCCTCCCGCCACGCTGATCGCCGACACCTCAGCCGAGCGAATGCGATGCGCGCGACCAGCGTACGGAATCAACCCTCCAAGGACGAGCTGACCGTCCGTTCCGAGCGCGGTGCGACGGTCGCGCAACTCCGCGAGTGAACGCTCCACCCAAGCTGCGCGTTCTTCGATGAAGGCCTCAACGTCGCGTCGCGCACGCTCCTCGCCTATTCGCGCAGGAACGACTGCCTCAAGGCCACGCTCCGGATCAATGTGCAACGTCAGCCTTTTTGCGCGCGGGCTACGAACGAGCGTGTACGGAAAGCGCGTCCCTGATTTGTCACTCACGCCCATCATTGTCGCACGCCAGCCTGCCACTACCTATTGCATAGAGGTGTGCGATGCTCTGAGGATGAGTTCCACACCCCTTAGTCGACGTAGCCGTTCCGCGATCTATATTGCGGTCTTCCTGACGTTCATCGATAACTTCGCACTTCTCCCCGTCATCGGGCCACGTGCCCAAGAGCTCGGCGGCACACCGTTCCTAGTGGGCATTGCGATTGCGGCGTACTCACTTGCGAACCTCGCCTTCAATCTGATCGGCGGAGCACTTGCGGATCGACTAGGGCGGCGACGCGTTGTGGTGGCCGCACTGGTCATCAGCCCGCTTGCGATCGGGGTCTATGCGCTCGCTGATTCGCTCCCGCTCTTCCTGGCGGCGCGAGTGGTGCACGGTGCATCCGGCGGTGTGCTGGCTGCGGCGCTCTTTGCCCTTCTTGGAGACGTGGCGGCCCCTGGCGAGCGCGGCAAGACGCTCGGACGTGCTGGTGCCCTCATTGGTGTTGCAGCGGTCGTTGGACCCGCCGGGTCGGCACTCGTTGCCAACGCTGCAGGGATCAACGCTGTGTTCCTTGGACTCGCGCTGCTGATCGCTGGCGGCCTTCTCGCCGTCCTGCCGCTCCTTCCGGAGACGTTCACGCCCTCCGTTGCCCGCATCCGAACTCCAGGCGCATGGCGACGCATCCTCGGGAACCGCAACATGCGTGTAGCGCTCCTCGCGATCTTTGGTCTGGAGGCGGCGGTCGGCTCAATCACTGGCTTCATCAAGGATGGCCTCTTTCAGCGTGCGCTTGAGATGGGGCGCGACACTGAAGGTGCGCTCCGCTACGCGACAAGTGTGAGTGGCGGCCTCTTTAGCATTTTCGGTCTTGTTGCCATTGCGATCATGCTGAGTCGATTCGCAGCACGTGTCGACAAGCGGGGACCATTTGGCATCTCGCTTCTTGGACTCGGCGCAATCCTTGCGGCACTGATCCTGCTCGCGATTAGCCCAAGGCTTGAGATTGATCTGGTTGCAATGATCCTTTACGGCGTTGGATACGGGCTTATCTTCCCTGCTGCAGCAGGCGCGGTTGCCATGGCAACGGAACCAGGAGAACGCGGCCGTGCGAGCGGCGCATTCAATCTCTCGTTTGATCTGGGGATCTCGGTGGGTCCCATCCTTGGCGGCACGTTGACCACACTGATCGTTGGGCTGACCCCCTTCTCTGGTGGCCTCCTCCTCGTGGCGGGCGCGCTCCTTCTTCTCCCGATCGTGGGGCGTGAACGCTCCTGATACACTCGCCCCCCTTGGGGCTATAGCTCAGTTGGTAGAGCGCTTGCATGGCATGCAAGAGGTCAAGGGTTCGAATCCCTTTAGCTCCACCAAGCACCTCGCAGCGGAGACTCGCGGGCGGGTACGCTTGAGAAGGAGAGGAGCCCCAACCTGTGGCTGATCTAGACGATCGTTTGGAGCGATACGATCCTCGCGAGATTGAGCCGCGCTGGCAGGCGCACTGGGAGTCGCTCGGCCTCCACACCACAGATCTCGCCGATACCGCAGCGCCACGCTACTACCTCCTCACCATGTGGCCATATCCGTCCGGCGACCTGCACATTGGACACTGGTATGTGAAGACCCCAACCGACGCGCTGGCGCGCTACAAGCGGATGAAGGGGTTCAACGTCTTCTACCCCGTTGGCTTCGACGCCTTCGGTCTGCCCGCGGAGAACGCCGCCATCAAGCGCAAGATTCATCCCCGCGAGTGGACGGTGGCGAACATGGAGAACATGCGCCGCCAGTTGCGCAGCATGGGCGCCTCGTTCGATTGGTCAAAGGAAGTGGTCACCTGTGACCCCTCCTACTTCGGCTGGAACCAGTGGATCTTCCTGAAGTTCTACGAGAAGGGTGTCGCCTACCGAAAGCAGGCACCAGTGGACTGGTGCCCTTCGTGTCAGGTTACGCTGGCGCGCGAACAGGTCGAAGGCGTGGATCGCGTCTGCTGGCGCTGCTCCACCCAAGTCACGAAGCGCGACCTGACGCAATGGTTCTTCAAGATCACAGACTACGCGGACGAACTCCTCTCCTTTGAGGGGCTCAACTGGCCCGAGCCAATCCGCACGATGCAGACAAACTGGATCGGCAGATCTGAAGGGGCCGAAGTCGACTTCACGGTGGCGAAGTCGGCGCACCACCCTGGCGGTGAGAAGTTGCGCGTCTTCACCACCCGACCGGACACGCTGCATGGCGCAACCTTCATGGTGCTCGCACCAGAGCACGAGCTGATCCAGAAGATCACATCGCCCGCGCAGCGCGCCGCCGTAGATGCGTACATTGAGGCGACAAAGCGCAAGTCAGAGATTGATCGCCTCTCTACGTCGAAGGAGAAGAGTGGCGTTGCCACTGGTGCGTTTGCAGTGAACCCAGTGAACGGCGAAGAGATTCCGATCTGGATCGCCGACTATGTTCTGGCGGGCTACGGCACGGGCGCAATCATGGCGGTCCCCGCGCACGACGAACGTGACTACGAGTTTGCGCAACAGTTCAATCTTCCAATCCGCACCGTTGTTGCACCAGCGGAACTCGCCGCTACACCTGAGGCCGTGCAACTCCCGTATGTTGACAAAGGGGACGGCGCAGCCGTTGCGGTGAACAGCGGCGAGTGGAGCGGCGCCGCCTGGCCGGCATCGTTTGAGCAATCAGTTGCCGTGGTGGAGAAAGCCGGCGCTGGGAAGCGCACCACCACGTATCGGCTGCGCGACTGGTTGATCAGCCGCCAACGCTACTGGGGGACACCAATCCCGATCATCCACTGCGAGAAGTGTGGACCAGTTGGCGTGCCTGCAGATCAGCTCCCCGTCACGCTTCCTGACGACGTGGACTTCAAGCAGACGGGCGAGTCGCCACTGAAGAGCGCAACGGCGTGGCTGAACGTCCCCTGCCCAAAGTGCGGTGGGCCAGGCCAGCGTGAGACAGACACCATGGACACGTTCGTCGACTCTTCCTGGTACTGGTACCGCTACCTCTCGCCGTCGTTCACTGGCGGACCGGTAGATAAGAGCCTTGTTGATGCGTGGTGCCCTGTGGATCAGTACACCGGCGGTGCAGAGCACGCCGTGATGCATCTCCTCTACT
>CAYSEM010000033.1:7176-8338 GCA_964430115.1 uncultured Chloroflexota bacterium
GCGCTCGACTACCTCTTGTCCGCACTCGCTCCAATGGCTCCACACCTTGCCGAAGAGGCGCACAGCCGCCTCCAGGCGGAGCGAGGCACCGCCGTGAGCGACTCAGCGTGGCGCTCAATTCACCAGCGCAGTTGGCCAGTTGTTGATCCATCACTCCTTACTGCGAGCACGCGTGAGCTCCCAATCCAGGTCAACGGGAAGCTTCGCGACAAACTCACCATCTCGGCCACCGCAACAGAGGCGGAGATCGAGGCGCTCGCACTCGCATCAGATAAGGTGAAAGTCGCACTTGAGGGTCGCCCGGTGAAGAAGGTCATCCACGCCGGTGGCCGCCTCATCAACATCGTTGGATAGGCAGGAGAAGAGCGGGAGGTTCATCGTGAACGAGAAGGTCAAAATCGGCGCACTCATCTGGCCACAGTTCACCGATTGGGCATCCATGCGCTCCATGGCCGTCACGGCAGATCGCGTCGGCTACGACAATCTCTGGACCTGGGATCACGTCTATCCAATCATCGGCAACCCGAACGGGCCAATCTTTGAAGGCTGGTCCACCCTCGTCGCCTGGGCTGAAGCCACCAAGAAGGCAAAGATCGGCTTGATGGTTGGCGCGAACACCTTCCGCGAGCCGACGCTCACCGCCAAGCTCGCCACCACCCTCGACCACATCTCCGGCGGTCGCGCCATTCTCGGCATTGGCGCCGCCTGGTTTGAAGAGGAGCACCAGCACTTCGGCCTCAACTTCGGCGAGGGTTTCCCCGAGCGACTCCGCTGGCTCGGCGAAGCGCTCCCGATCATGCGCGGCATGCTCGACGGCACCGAACCAACCGCCACCGGCCCTCGCTACAAATCGAAGACGGTACGCAACCTTCCAGCACCAGTCCAGAAGCACCTGCCGATCTTCATCGGCGGTGGTGGCGAGCAGGTCACGCTGAAGCTCGTCGCCAAGTACGGCGACGGCAACAATGTTGGCGGCACGCCGGAGCAGGTTGCCCATAAAGAGGAGGTGCTTCTGAAGCACTGCGCTGCTGTTGGCCGCAACCCAGACGAGATCGAACGCACCGTTGGGATCGGCAACGTCGTGATCCGCAACAACCAGGCTGATGCACAGAAGATCTACGAGGCGCAGTTCGCGCGGAACGGCATCTCACCGCTCTGGGAG
>CAYSEM010000034.1:0-7374 GCA_964430115.1 uncultured Chloroflexota bacterium
CGCGGATAGATCTGCCAGCTGACGCACCCAAACTTCTGCGAGATGTATGGGCGATAGCCGTTCTTCGGCTGCACGAATCCGGCCGCGGTGCGCGCGATCGGCCACGTCCATCCGCCCTGATAGAGAATTGGAAGCGAGGACCCGAACTGCTGCTTCAGCAACCGATCAACAATCGACTTGACCTGCGCCTCCTCCGCCTTCAGCGCGGCAACCGCTGCGGCGAGGCGCGCCTTGTCGTTGAGTACGCGATCCATCGCCGCCTTCTGTGCCGCGATCGCCTTCTTCTGTGCCGCGATCGCGGCGGCGAGACGCACCTTCGCCGCCTCCAGCAACTTCACCTGCGCATCCAGCGCCGCCTTCTGCGCAGCTGCGGCACGTCGCAACTTCTCCGTCTCAGCCCGATTCTGTCGAACCTGCTCTTCGATCGCGGCGAGTCGTGCCGCATCACGACTGATCCCATCGGCAAGCGAAACGTCAGCTTTTCCAAGCGCGGAGAATCCAGCGAGATCAATCAAGAGATCGGTGAAGGTTTGACTGGAGAGGAGCGTCCAGAGTGGCGGCGTCTGATCGGCGATGTACGCCTCCCTGATGCGCGCGGCGAGGATCGCCTGCCGTGCGGCAAGGTCGCGCGCCTTCTCCTCCTGTTGGCGCACCAGACGAGAGATCTCCGCATCAAGACGGTTCACCTCGGATTCCAAGGCCTGGAGTTCCCTCTTCGCCTTCTCGACGACCGCAGAGAGTCGAGTGACCTCACTGGTGATGTTGGCGAGCGAGGCGGTGTTTTTTGCAAGCGCGGCGGTCGTTGCTTTCAGCTGCGACTCAAGGTCTTTCTGTTGTGCAATGAGCGCGTTCAGTGCCTTCTGTTGCTGAGCAAGTTGCGCGGCGAGCTCCTTCTGCCGTGCGAGTGCGTCGTCAAGCTGGTCGGCACGAACGGGTGAGACGTTACTGAAGCCAAGGCCAACGACAAGGAGTGGGGCAACGAGGAGCGCAGCAAGGCGCGCTCGCCACGTCGTCAGTATTCGGCTCGGAGCAGTGCGGGCTACCATCGCTGCCTCCAGTCGTTCTGGAAGTCAGCGTATCAGTCTCAGCGGCGGACGCCACCCCCCATGGCCAGCTCAACAAGCGTTGGATGCGCGGAGCCCGTGGATCCGCGACCCGCCCACGGCGCCGTTGAACGCCGATACGCGGTCCCCGCAATGTCGAGGTGCACCCACGGCACGGTCGTGAATTCGCGCAGGAAGAGGCCGCTGCGAATCAGCGATGCCTCTCGTGTCCCCGAGTTCTGCATGTCAGCCGACCACGTATCCATATTCTTCATATAAGCATCGGCGAGCGGATAAGGCCAGAGCACTTCGCCTGCGCGTCGCGCCGCGAGGTGTGCCTCATCCAAGAAGGCAGGGTCGGTCCCGCAGCTCCCCGCAATCTCGCCGCCGAATGCGGAGTACGCAATCCCCGTCAGCGTTGCCACGTCAATGAGGTGCGTTGCGCCAAGGTCTCGCTCCGCAAAGTGCAGCGCATCGCCAAGGATGAGGCGCCCCTCTGCGTCGGTGTTCGTGATCTCCACGCGCTTCCCGTTCAGCGCGGTCACGACATCGCCTGGCCGCGTGGCGTGCCCGGAAGGCATGTTCTCAACACAGGCGGCGACGGCGTGGATCACGCGACCGGGATCTAGTTGTGCAACGGTAGCCGCTGCTTCGAGGACCGCGATCGCACCGTTCTTATCCATCTTCATCTCTTCCATACCGTCAGCAGGCTTGATAGATATTCCACCAGTGTCAAAGCAGACGCCCTTGCCAACCATGGCAAGGCGGCGACCGAGCGGATCCTTGGCACGAGGTGCGCCGCCAGAGAGGACAACCATGCACGGAGGGTTCTCTGAACCGCGTCCAACCGCCATCAGCATGCCAGCGCCCATGCGCTCAAGTTCACGTGCGCCAAAGATTCGCGCGCGAAGTCCAACGGCACGCGCGCGGTCGCGCGCCTCTTCTGCAATGCCGAGCGGTGGCATCTCATTCGCGGGGCGGTTCGCCCAACGCTTCGTGCGGACCGTGCCGTCAGCGATGATCTCGGAGCGCCGCACCGCCGCCTTCGCCGCTGTCAGATCACTCCCTGTTGGGAGGAGGATCTCGACGCTCTCAAGTGGCGCAGGAAACGCATCGACCTGACTCTTCCCGTCCAGGCCTTCATGAAATGATCCTTCAATCACACCGCGAACAATCAACTCAACGGCGAGCACTGCGGCGTCAAGCTTCACCTTCGACGACGCGCTGATCCCTTCACCGAACGACGCGCCACCGTTTGCGCGAAGTGCAGGTGAGGCACCTTTCAGTGCCGAAACGATCGGTGCCGCATCAATGACGAGCCGACGGATGTTTCGCCCTGCGAGTTTCCGCGTGACCGCCGCCGCCCAGCGAATGATCGCCTGGCGGTCGAGGCTCTCCGCGCTCCCGAGGCCGGCGAAGAGCAGCTGGTCGGCGGGGAGGGTTCCGGCTGAAGATGACGAGAAGTGGAAGCGCGTCGCGCTCCCCTCCCCAACGGCACGAAGCGCCGCGAGTTGGCCGCCACTGCGGCGATCAATCTCTGTGGTGTGCGCCGACTGGCCCTTCTCTTTCAGCAACGGGGCTGCGAGCACGCCGCCGCGCCCCGTGGCTCCGCTGAATCCGCTTGCGCTGACGTTGAATCGCATAGATCCCCCTCGCTACTGCTGGGAGATCTTGCGGCGCAGGTAGCTGAGCCGACCCCCCATATCTCGCGGAACGAAACCGAGCTCTCGCTCAACGGCGTCCGTTGCCCCGATGTTATCTAGTGCCAACTGTCGCAACTGGTCTGTTGCGACAGGGAATGGGAGCCGGATCGCTTCGGAGACTCCGGCGACAAGGCTGATCAGTGGCACTGGCATTGGGATCACGATGCGCCGCTTGCCAAGTGCGCGCGCCACCTCCTGGGTGATCTCGGTGTAGGTCCAGTAGCGAGGACCACCAAGTTCATAGGAGCGACGAACGCTCGTTGAATCGCCGAGTACCTGCACGACCGCACGCGCCACGTCACCTACCCAAACCGGCTGGAAGCGACTCTTCCCGTTCCCAGGGACTGGAACCGCGGGGGCTGGAATCTTGACGAGCGCTGCAACGATGTTGAAGAAGCCATCGCGCTCTCCCCAGATGAGGCTCGGCTTGAGGATTGTCCAGTTGAGCGACGACTCGCGGACGGCGCGCTCCGCACGTGCCTTTGACTTCGCGTAGTTGAGCTCTTCTCGATCCTGCACGCCGAGTGCGCCGAGATGCACGAAGCGCGTGACTCCAGCAGCGGATGCCGCTGCGATCAGCGACTCAGTCCCAGCCGTATTGACGCGCAAGAGGTCAGCCCCTTTCTTCCAGTCACGCGCGATCGCCACTAGGTGCACGACGGCGTCACAGCCAGCGAGGGCGGCGGGGAGTGTTGCTGCATCCGTGACGTCACCGATGCGTGTCGTCAGGCGCGCCGCATGGGCGACGTTTCGTTGAGAGATCGCCGCCGCAGCGCGCGGTGTTCGCGCGAGAGCGACGACCTCATGGCCAGCCTCCAAGAGCGCAGGGAGAACATGACTCCCGACAAAGCCCGACCCGCCCGTAAGAAAGATTCGCGCCATTTCTACCCCCTCCTCCTGCTCACCCAAACTCTATGATGCGGCGATGGAAGCCGCTCTCCTCGCTGGCATCTTCGCAGGCTACGCGATCGCGGTCCCCGTGGGCGTGATTGCAGTGCTCATTATTGAGGCTGGGATGGCCGGGGGGCTGCGCCGCGGATTCGCCGCTGGGGCGGGGGCCGCCACTGTGGACCTGATCTACTGCATGACAGCCCTCTTCATTGGTGGCGCGCTCAGTCAGATCCTCGCCAGCGCACTCCTCCCGCTCCAGGTCTTTTCAGGAGCCGTCTTGATTTCGATCGGCGCGCGCGGTCTCTACGCGCTCTGGCGGGGGCGGCGAGGTGAAGTTGCAAACCCGAACGATCCCCGCGTCCGCGGCGGCGCGGCGCAGCTCTATCTGCGCTTTGTTGCGCTCACTGCGCTGAACCCAGCAACAGTGCTCTACTTCCTTGCACTCGCGGTGGGGCTCCCCGGAATCGGGAGTGATCCGCTACTTGCCGTAGCGTTCACCGTTGGCGCTGCGGGGGCGAGCCTTTCGTGGCAGCTGCTGCTCGGCGCGATCGGTGCAGCGGCCGGGCGACTACTGCCAGAACGCGCCGTCAGCGCAACGCGACTGGTCGGTCAGTTTTTGATCATCGCCTTCGGGACGAACATCGCGCTCACTGCACTCGCTGGCGCTTAGCTCGCTCGCAGCTCCGCCAAGATCCGCGCAAGTTCTTCAGCGTCCCGCGCGACACGTGTTGGTCGCGTGCTGCCACCCAGGGCAGCCGCACGCTCCGCATCATCAGAACTGGTGACGCCGGTCAACATCAAGATGGATCGAACGCCCGCGGCTCCCGCAGCGGCAATATCTGTTTCTAGCGAGTCGCCGATCATCACCACACGATCAATCGCAACGTTCGCGTCACGCGCCGCAGTGCTGATCAGATCTGGCGCAGGCTTCCCCACCACTTCAGCTTGAACACCGCTCGCCGCCTCAAGTGCTGCGACGGCGGCGCCTGTCCCAGGCGTCAGGTCACCTGGGTCGGGGTAGCTGGCGTCGCGGTTTGGGGTGATAAAGCGCGCGCCTGCGCGGAGCGCGGTGGCGGCGAGGAGGAGCTCTCGCTCCGTGGCGCTGCGATGGAGCCCGACGCAGACCCCCTCTGCGCCCCACGCAGCAAGTGCCTCCTCATTAAGGATGTCGGCAGTGGCTCGCGCATCAAGGCCCGCCACCCGCAGTTCATCCACGAGGCCTGGCGCACCGTAGACGAGGACGCGCCGCACGCCCGCTTCACGAAAGCGCGCCGCGGTGAGGCCAACCGCCGTCAGGAGCGAGGCGGTCGCGAAGGGTGCACCACACGATTCAATCCGCGCGCGATACTCAGCGTGACGAAGGAAGCTGTTGTTGGTGATGTAGGCGACGCGGTCACCCGCATCAACGCGCTCCGTCAGAAGTGCGCCGACCCCGGGGATCGGTTCACTGCCGCGGTAGAGGACGCCGTCAAGGTCAACGCAGAGGAGCATGATGAGATGGTAGATCAGGAGTGGAAGCTGCTCGCGCGAGCGGAGCGCGTCTTGGTAGACGGCAATAACCTTGTCGGCGGCTGGGATGAGGTGCGACTGCGCGCGTATGAGTCTGCGATCCACCGCTCGCTCCCGCAGAACGCCAAGCTCGAAGTCTTTCGCGACGGCGGCGGGCGCTCCGCTGACGATCGAATCATTGAGGCGGTGGGTCGTCCAGAGTTGAGTCGTGCAGACCGCATCATTGTGGTCACCGATGACCGCGAGCTACGCGATCGCGCGCGTCGCCTCGGCGCATCCACGATCACCGCGCGATACTTTCGCGATCGAATCACTGGGAACACCATCACCCCAACCTCCACCCGCGCAACAGGAGGGTTCGGTCGAGGAGGCGCGCGTCCAGCCAAGTCGTTTGAGGGGGAGGCAGGGAAAGATGAGGGGCCGCAGGAGCGCCGCTGGCAGCCTGGGCGTGGGGCAACGAAAAAGCGTGGCCCGTCGGCGCGCCCACCACGTGAACGCTAGAATGAGCACATGATTGATGAACTGCTAAAACTCCTCGCGCTCATCATCACCCCCGACTGGGGGGCGCTGATCGTCCTTCTCCCGCTCTTCATTGCACCCCTCGTCCTCCTCTGGTTCTTCGCCACGGGTGGCGGCTGGGGCCTGGTTGCACTCACCAAACGCCGAGCACAACTTACGTACGCGGACGCCACCCCGACCCCCCCTCAGCGTGACGCTGAAGGGCGGCCGCTCTACCCGGCTGGTCGACCGTATGACGCCCGCGCCGTAGCCCTCTACCCAGTGGGGGCGACACGCTCAATCACGGGTGAGCCCCTCCTCCTCGCCTGTCCCGGCTGCAGCGCCGTGCGCCTCGCCGAGATGACGAGCTGCAGCGCCTGCGGCATGGAGATTCGGGTGCGCCCGCGCGTCCAGATTGAACGTCACGCCGGCCCGCCACCTGGCGGCGCGGCTCGCGCGTAAGGGTGGAGACCCTCTCGTTCTATCTCACCGTTGTCGGCGGTATCGCACTGGTTGCCGCCTTCGCACTGCTCATCACACACCTTGCACTGCTCGTCTCAAATGATCGCGCGCTGCGCGCACCGCTGAGCCCCTCACTCGCATCAACCACTGCGATTAGCGGACCACTCGGACGGGCGCTGAGCGGTGGTGAGGCAGAAGAGTCTGATCGTCGCAGTTTCGCAGGAGATGCAGGTGGCGCTCTACTCACCGTCGGAACGTTTGCAATTGGCGCGTCGCTCCTTCTCCGCGCGCTCATCGTAGGGCGAGGACCATGGGGGAACCTCTACGAATTCAGCATCGCATTCGCATTCGGCATCTGCGCCGCCACAATCTACTTTGATCGCCGTGGAAGACTGCGCGCACTCGGCGTCATTGCAATCGGCCTTGCACTCGGACTCCTCGCCTACGCCGCCACACTCCCCAACGAAGTGACAGAGCTTGTCCCTGCACTTCAGCACCCGCTCTTACTGACGATCCATGTAGGACTCGCCATGTTGAGCTACGGGATCTTCGCCTTCGCCTTCGCCGCGGGCGTTGCGCATCTGATGCAGGGCGATGAGGATCGGTTCCGCTGGCTTCCATCTGCAAAGCGACTCGATCAAATCGCGTTTCAGGCAGTCAGCATTGGCTTCCCACTCTTCGCTGGCATGCTGATTCTCGGTTCGGTCTGGGCGTCGATTGCCTGGAGCCGCTTCTGGGGCTGGGACCCGAAGGAGACCGCCGCCCTCGCCACCTGGCTGATCTACGCCGTCTACCTGCACGCCCGCAGCCAGCGCGGCTGGCAGGGTCGACCCGCCGCTCTCCTCCTCGTAATCGGCTTCTTGGCCGTCCTGGTCACCTACTCAGGGAACCTCTGGTTCAGTGGCCTGCACACCTATTCCGGCCTCCCGACCCCCTAAGTTCGTTCCGACCCCACAGCTCCTCCTCGGGCTCGAAGGTGGCTGAGGCTGGCTCAGAGCGGCCGTTTTGTAACAAACACGCTCAGAGGCCTGTAACACAACATATGCTGTAACGAACCTGGTACACCCCACCATATGTTGTGGTTTAGGGGTTGACGGCGCGACACTGGGGGCATACGATGCGCCTCCGCACTGCAAACAGCGCGAATACCCGTACGCCCAGCCGTTGGTTGGGGAAACGGGAGGGAGGGGCCCGTTGCCGGGCCAGAAGAGGGAGCGAACCATGGCCGGTTTGGTGGACGCAACGAAGGCAAGCGCGAAGATCAGCGC
>CAYSEM010000035.1:0-7355 GCA_964430115.1 uncultured Chloroflexota bacterium
CTCAGGATCCGCTCCGCTCGCCGCGGTCACTCCGATCCGCAAAGGCGTAGCCAACGCCACGCACGGTGCTGACATAGCGAGGATTTGAAGGATCAACTTCAATCTTGTCTCGGAGGTGGCTCACGTGCACATTGATGGTCTTCTCATCGCCGCTGATCGCCGCATCGTAATCGCGCACTCGCTCCAGAAGGTCGCGTCGGCTGAAGACGCGCCCTGGCTTCTCCGCAAGGAGTCGCAGGATCTCAAACTCGGTTGGCGTGAGGGCAATCTTCTTCCCCGCACGGCTCACCCGCCTCCGCTCCAGGTCAATCAGAAGTTCGTCGGCGCGGATGATCCGCCCGCCGAGCGCGTCGGCAAGGTCGCCGTACGCCCGCCGCAGCTGGGATTTGACGCGGCTGAGCAGTTCACGGACGCGGAAGGGCTTCGTCATGTAGTCATCCGCGCCGAGCTCAAGCCCGAGGATCGTATCCACCTCTTCGTCTCGTGCCGTGAGGATGATCACGGGCGCCTTTGAACCTCCCGCGCGGAGTCGACGTAGCAGCTCAAACCCATCGATTCCCGGGAGGCGAACGTCGAGGATGAGCAGGTCTGGCGCCTGCGCAAGGCCAATCTCCAGGCCCTTATCGCCGGTTGCCGCGAGCAGCGCGGTATACCCTTCCCCCTTCAACGCCACTTCGAGCGCGAGGGAGACGGCGGGATCGTCTTCAACAACGAGGATCGTCGCAGCCATGCTCAGACTTTACACCCGCCGCGCGGCTATCCTGTCCCTCCTATGAGCACACCCCTCCCTCCGATCGCCGTCAAGGAGCGTGGCAAGGCGCTGTTGAGCCGCCCCACGTTGAATAAGGACACGGCGTTTACCAAAGATGAGCGCCGACTTCTTGGGCTCGACGGACTCCTCCCCGCAACCGTTCTGACGCTTGAAGAGCAGGTCGCCGTGGAGTTGCAAAAGATCCGCCGGAAGCAGGATCCACTTGAGCGCTACATCGGTCTCGCTGCGTTGCAGGATCGGAACGAGACGCTCTTCTACCGGCTGCTCGCAGAGAACATGGAGGAGTTCCTCCCTGTGGTGTACACGCCAACGGTTGGTGAGGCGTGCAAGCGCTGGAGTCAAATCTGGCGACGCGCGCGCGGCGCATGGGTAACACCAGACGATCAGCATCGCATTCCTGAGCTCCTCCACAACGCGGCAGGTAACGGTGAGACGCGACTGATCGTGGTGACTGATAACGAACGCATCCTTGGACTTGGCGATCTCGGTGTTGGAGGGATGGGAATCCCAATCGGCAAACTTTCGCTCTATACCGCCGCCGCGGGAATTCAACCGTCATGGGCGCTCCCTGTCTCGCTCGATGTGGGGACGGATAATCAAGAACTGCTCAGCGACCCTGCGTATTTGGGGTGGCGCAAGCCACGCCTCCGCGGTGCCGCGTACGACGCCTTCATTAAATCGTTCGTGGAGGCGGTAGCGACGGCGCTTCCAGGGTGTGTGATCCAGTGGGAGGATTTCAAGCAAGAGAACGCAATCAGGATTCTCGAGCGCTACCGAAATATTGTTCCTTCATTCAATGACGATGTTCAAGGGACGGGTGCCGTTGCACTCGCGGGCCTGATTGCCGCAGTGAACGTGGGCGGTGGATCCGGGAGCGGGCGGATGAGCGACCAGCGCTTCCTCTTTTATGGAGCGGGTGCTGCAACTCTTGGCATCGTGCGACTTCTACGGAAGCATCTAGAGAGCGCGGGAGCGAGTGAGAGTGAACGCGCGCGCGCAATCATTGCCATGGATTCAAAGGGGATCGTGCACGAAGGTCGAACCGATCTGACCGACGGCAAGAGCGAGCTTGCCATCAGCAGCGAAACACATCAGGCGCTCAAGCTGCACACGCTGAGCGCTGCGCCAACACTTGAGGAGATCGTGACACTGATCACCCCCACCGCGCTCATTGGGACGAGCGGACAAGCGAGTGCATTTACCGAAGCGGCGATCCGCGCGGTGTCGGCCGCCGCGCCGTCACCCTTGATCTGGCCGCTCTCCAATCCAACGTCATGCGCAGAGGCAACTCCAGAGCAGATCCTTGATTGGAGCGGCGGTCGTGCACTCGTTGCCACCGGTTCGCCGTTTGCGCCAGTCACCGTTGGCGGTGTGACGCATCCAATCAGCCAGGCAAACAATGTCTACATCTTCCCAGGCGTTGGCCTCGCTGCGATCGCGGGCCGGCTCAACAAGATTCCGGACGAAGCCTTCCTTGTGGCGGCGGAGCACCTCGCCGCCCTCACCCCACCGGGTCGTGACTCCATCTACCCACCCCTCGCGCAACTCCGCTCAATCAGCCGCAACATCGCGATCGCGGTGGTTCGCGCGGGAGTCAAGCGTGGGTGGGCGCCAGCCGTTCCTGAAGACCGCATCGCAGAACTGGTGGACGCAGCGATGTGGAGTCCTGCGTATCGGCCGTACCTTCCTGCCTAAATCAGAGGGGGCGATAGGATTACCGCTATGAAGATCGGGATTCTCCGCGAACGACTCCCTGGCGAGCGCCGCGTGGCGCTCGTCCCTGACGCAGCCGCCAAGCTCATCGCCGCGGGACATCAGGTCGTCCTCGAGCGCGGCGCGGGTAGTGCGGCAGGCTTCTTGGATGCCGCGTATGAGAAGGCGGGGGTGACCCTTGTCGCGGATGTCGCAGCGCTCGCCGCCGCTGCGCCTGACGTGATGGTGAAGGTGCGAAAGCCAAGCGCAGACGAAGTCGCCGCCCTCCCGAAGGGCTGCACGCTCATTGCCCTCCTCACCCCGGGCGCCAACGAAGAGATCCTCCCAGCGCTCGCGAGCGCCAAGATCACCGCACTCGCGCTTGAGCTTGTGCCGCGCATCACCCGCGCGCAATCCATGGACGTCCTCTCTTCGCAGAGCGGCGTCGCCGGATATAAGGCGGCGCTGATCGGTGCCGCCGCGCTCGACAAGTTCCTCCCCATGCTCACCACCGCTGCAGGCTCGATTGCGCCGGCGAAGGCGTTCATCATGGGCGCGGGCGTTGCAGGGTTGCAGGCGATCGCAACCGCGCGTCGACTCGGCGCCGTTGTCTCTGCGTTCGACGTGCGTGGTGCTGCAGGCGAGCAGGTGCGTTCGCTCGGCGCGCAGTTCGTAGAACCGGCGGCAAAGGCTGAGGGGACCGGCGGATATGCACGTGCACAGACGGATGACGAGACGGCACAGAACGCCGCAATTATTGCCGCGCATATCAGCAGCCAAGATCTTGTGATCACCACGGCGCTAATCCCTGGTCGTAAAGCGCCAATCCTTGTCACCGACGCAATGCTCGCCACGATGCGTGCAGGCTCTGTTGTGGTCGACCTTGCCGCTGAATCTGGAGGGAATGTTGAAGGGGTTGTCGCTGGCGAGACCGTGGTCAAGCATGGTGTGCAGCTGATTGGCGCAGTGAACATCCCTGCAAGCGTGCCACTGCACGCTTCACAGATGTTCTCAACAAACGTACGCACGTTGATCACCCACCTCACGGCAGAGGGCGGCGCGCTCAAGATTGATGTGGCAGATGAGGTGACGGGCCCCATGCTCGTCACGAACGCTGGCGAACTCGTAAAGCGATAGGAGTATTGAGATGATCAGCGTGATTGCAACCGCACTCGGAGTGGCCACCGTCGCCATCACGCTTGTGAGCGGCTCTTCGACCACCGCGGCAAGCGGCACGGCGGGTGGGACGCTGGTGGACGCACAGATCGTCGAGGTGTACGTCTTCCTCCTCGCCGCATTCACCGGCTACCAGATCATCACCAAGGTGCCTCCGCTCCTGCACACGCCGCTGATGGCGGCAACGAACGCCATCTCTGCGATCAGCCTCGTTGCGAGCCTGGTGATCGCTGGCGCTGAGCGACCCTTCTACATCAACGTCATGGGCGCGGTTGCCGTTGCGGCAGCCACCATCAACGTGGTTGGTGGATTCGTGATCACCGACCGCATGCTCAAGATGTTCAAGAAGACGGAGGCGCCAAAGTGAACCCGGAGATCGGCGCACTCTTCGTCCAGGTCGCCTACATTGCCGCTTCAGCGGCGTTCATCCTTGGCCTCCGTGGCCTCACCAAACCAGATACCGCGCGGCGCGGCATGCAGCTCGCCGCCTTGGGGATGCTCCTCGCAGTTGTCGGCACACTCCTCAACCATCAGATCATCAGTTACGACCTGATCATCATCGGACTCGTGATCGGTACCGCGATCGGCCTGCCGATGGGACTCCTCGTCCCAATGACCGCCATGCCCCAGCGCATCGCCGTCAGTCATATGTTCGGCGCGCTCGCCGTCACCCTCGTGGGGATCGCTGAGTTCCTTCACTACCGTGATGTGCCGGGCGGGCCTGGCGTCGTCAAGATGGTTGCACTCGGTTTTGAGACGGTCTTCGGTGCTCTCACGATCACCGGCTCATTCATGGCGTTCGGCAAGCTGCAGGGATTCATCTCTGGGCGACCGATCACCTTCCCTGGCCAGAAGATCATCAATGCGGCGATCTTCGTTGGCGCCATTGGACTCTGGATCTACCTGATCGCCACACAGTCGGGTGGGCCCGCCGCAGGTGGGGACAACGGCATCCTTCTCTTCGGCCTCATGACCCTCCTTGCGCTCGTGATCGGCGTGACACTCGTGCTCCCGATCGGCGGCGCAGACATGCCGGTTGTCGTCTCGCTGTTGAACTCCTACGCGGGTCTTGCCGCAAGCGCGACAGGCTTTGCGATCGGCAACAACGTCCTGATTGTGGCTGGTGCGCTGGACGGCGCGAGCGGCTTCATCCTCTCCATCCTGATGTCGAAGGCGATGAATCGCAGCTTCGCGAACGTACTCTTCGGTGCGTTTGGCGGAGAGGTGGCGGCAACTTCCAGTAAGAGCGCCGAAGGACTCACCACGCGGAGCGTGAGTGCAGAAGACGCCGCCATGAGGATTGGATACGCGCGTAACGTCATCATCATTCCTGGCTACGGAATGGCGGTCGCACAGGCGCAACACGCGGTGCGCGAGCTTGCGGAACTCGTTGAGAAGCGCGGCGGACGCGTTCGCTTCGCGATTCATCCAGTTGCCGGTCGAATGCCAGGACACATGAATGTGCTCCTCGCCGAAGCGAATGTCCCATACGATCACCTCTTCGACCTTGACGAGATCAACGAAGAGTTTCACGCGTGTGACGTTGCGCTCGTGATTGGCGCCAACGACGTCACGAACCCTGCCGCAAAGACCGACCCTGCTTCGCCGATCTACGGCATGCCGATCTTGAACGTGCAGGATGCAGAGCAGGTGATCGTAGTGAAGCGCGGCATGGCGACCGGATTTGCGGGCATCGAGAACGAGCTCTTCTACTTGGAGAAGACCTCCATGCTCTTCGGTGATGCGAAGAGCGTGTTGTCGCAGGTGGTCGCCGAAGTCAAGGGGCTCTAGTGAACCCCGTCGCCCGAGTTGTCTCCACGGTTGCGATTGCCGCCACTGGCTTCTTCACGCTTTACGCCTTCCAGACGCTCCCCGCCGATGCGCAGTTAGCGATCCATTGGGATATCAACGGCGTGGCGGATGGATTCGCCGGACGCGAGGCGCTCTTTATCCTGCCTGCGGTCTTTGCGCTGTCTGCGGCGCTGATCCTCCTCGCGATCAAGCTCGATCCAAAGCGCGCCAACATTGTGCGCAGTGCAGAGGCGATCGGGTACGTGGCGATGGGGCTCGTCCTCCTCTTCGCTGTCACACAGTCGGCAATCATCAACTCTGGATTCGGCGAAGCGGCGCGACTCGACCACGCGGCACCGATCGCGCTCGGCGCATTTATTGCGCTTCTCGGCTATGCGATGCCGCAGATCAAGCAGAACTACACCATCGGCCTGCGCCTCCCATGGACGCTCGAGAGCGAGAAGGCGTGGGATGCATCGCACGCGTTTGTCGGTCGCGCCTGGATCTCTGTCGGCCTGGCCACCGCCGGACTCGCGGCAATCCCTGAGAACGTCGTTGACCTTGGCGGTGCCCCCGTCGCGCTGCTCCTCGGTGGCCTGGCTGTATCCGCGGTGGCCACGGTTGTGATTGCGTACCGTACCTGGCGCGACGACCAACGACGCAGGCGCAGCGCAACGCGCCGTCGAGCCCCTCGCCGACGATAGTGCCCTTCTTCAGCGCCGCGGATCCCGCAGCGATCGACTCGGCGCAGGCCTCATTCACGCTTCTTGCAGGCGCACTCGCAACGCTCGTCGTCTTCGGCTTCGTTGCCGCTCGCAGATTGGGCGGTGGTGCCGCGGTCTGGGCGTGGGGCGGAGTGGCATTCGTTCTCAGTCAAGCCGCGCGTCTCCCACTCCTGACGCTCATTAACGCGCTCGTGATCGGATCAGTCGCGCCGACTCCAGGGAGTGGTAGCTGGTTTACCGCGGTTCTCATTGCGTCGTTCAGTGCGGGCATCTTCGAAGAGGGGAGTCGCGCATTTATCTTGAGCAAAGCGGCGCGCTACGTCCGCACGGAGCGCGGCGGGGTCGCGTTTGGACTCGGGCACGCTGGCATCGAGGCGCTGATCATCACGCTCGTTCCATCCGTTGCGGCGCTGCTCCTCCTTGGCTCGATCGCGGACGGTAGCGCGTACGACAACCTCCCCCCAGACTCGCTTGCGCAGTTAGAGACCGCGATCTCGTTCCTTGGCACTCAAGATGTTGCTACCTCACTCCTGGCGTTTACCGAACGCCTCTTCGCCACGCTCTTGCATGTGGTCTTGAGCCTATACGTGGTGCGCGCGGTGGCACAGAGCAGTGACCGTGGCAGCCTGACTCGCGCGCTGGTCTTCCCAATCCTCCTCCACGGCGCCGCAAATATCGCCACCGTGCTGCTGCTACCAGCCGTGGGAATCGTCCTGGCAGAAGTTGTCTTCGCAACCGTCACGGTTGCAGCGGCGATCCACTACCTACGCACGCGACCGAAGGTGAGCGCACCGCTCACCTAATCCGTTACGGAGAGGGGCTTGGACTCTCACTCGGTGAAGGGCTCGGAGATGCGGCTGGGTCGCACGCATCACCAACACCGTTCCCATCAGTATCGAGCTGATCTGGGTTTGCAACCAGCGGACAGTTGTCGGAGTCATTCGTCAGGCCGTCGCCGTCGTCATCCCCGAGCGGATCAAGTGACGGCGAAGGTGACGGACTCACGCCCGGATCCACATAGCCTTCTGGCACTTGAAGTTCGGCACAGCGCTCGCCGATCACGCGTGTGCCGCCGTACTGTCGGTTCCAGAGGAAGATGCGTGGCACCTGCTCACTACAGACGATCTCATACGCAAGGTTCAGGCCGACGTAGCGCCAGTGCCACGGTTCACTCCCGTAACAGCTGAGCGCCACACGCT
>CAYSEM010000036.1:0-7291 GCA_964430115.1 uncultured Chloroflexota bacterium
GCGAGGATGATCGTGAGGAAGAAGACGATGATCTGAATGCCGCCGCCCCCCTTCTCGTTGTCGCGCCGACTCCCGCCCCCAAACATTGCAAATCGGAGGAGCATGTCGCTGAGAAGTGCGAGCGAGCCAACCAGCGCCGCTACCAGAAGGCTGTAACGGATGTCGAAGTTGCGCACGTGCGAGAGCTCATGCGCGATCACGCCGCTCATCTCCTCGCGGTCGAGCTTCGCCATCAAGCCTCTGGTCACGGCGATGCTCGCATGCTGCGGGTCGCGCCCCGTCGCAAATGCGTTGAGCGCCGTGTCATCAATAACGTAGATCTTCGGCTTCGGGATGTTTGCGGCAATGGAGAGCTCAGCGGTGATGTTGTCCAACTGCAACTCTTCAGGCCCTGCTGCCGGATCGAGCGGCTTCGCGCCCGAGGCGGCCAGCACCGCACGATCCCCGCCGAACCAAGCGCCGAGCGTCAAGACGAAGCCGAGCCCGAAGGCGAAGAGCGAATACGGGAGCGCCCCCTCAATGCCGCCCGTGAAGGCCACGCCAGCAGCCGTGGCGAGCGCGGCGAAGATACCGATGACGAGCAGGACAAGCAGCGCCGACTTGCGCCGATTCGCCGCTGCGAGATCGTAAAAGGTGGCCATGCTGCTCCCCTACACCAACGGGCTCAGGAGAGGCTGACCTTCGGGACGGCCTCCTCGGAGTCCGGCGCATCGAAGAAGTCTCGCTTCGCGAAACCGAGGGCTCCCGCGAATAGGAGGCCTGGGAATGTCTGCACGGAGTTGTTATACGAGAGCACTGAGGCGTTGTAGTGCTGGCGGCTGAAGCCGATCTGGTTCTCCGTGGAGGTGAGCTGCTCCTGCAACTGAATCACGTTCTCGTTCGACTTCAGCGTGGGGTATGCCTCCACATTAGCGAAGAGGGTGCGCAGTGAGCTGGTCAGCATGTTCTCCGCCTTCGCCTGTGCGGCGGTGTTGCCGGTTGCGCCAGCGTTTACCGCGGCGGCACGCGCGGCGGTCACACTCTCAAGGACGCCCTTCTCGAACCCCATCTGCCCTTTCACCGCCTCCACGAGGTTCGGAATGAGGTCGTAGCGTCGCTTCAGCTGAACCTGGATCTGACCGAGCGCTTCATCCACACGGTTTCGTGCGTTGACGAGCCCGTTATATGACGAGATCACGAGCAGTAGAACGGCTCCAATGATGGCGATTGGGAGAATCAGTTCCACGAGTCCTCCTAATGTGAACGGTGGTGCACGAAACCGTGCGCTGTCCTCATTGTACCGCGTGCACTTTTTCATGCGATGTTAAGAATCCCGCACAAAACTGGAGCGTTTGACGACCCCCCAGGGGGGAGGCGTAGGCTGTGAGAAGTAACTGGGTTGAGGCCTCAGCGGTCTCCCCTGGTGCAGGTGCAGCCCGGCAAACTGGGCCCCTGCGGGAAAGGTCTGGACGTTTATGAACGTTTTATTGGTTGGTACCGGCACGGTCGGAGAGGCAATCGCCCACCTCGTCAAAGGGCGCAAGTGGCTCGGCAAGATGACCCTCGCCGACTACTCACTCGATCGAGCGCGCACCGTGGCAGACGCCGTGGGCGCTGGATACGACGTGGCGCAGGTTGACGCGGGGAACGCGCAGCAGCTCAAGGAGCTGATCGTCTCCTCAAAGGCGGACCTTGTGCTCAACGCCGTAGACCCGCGCTTCGTACCTGCAATCTTTGATGCGGCCCTTGAGGCTGGCGTGCACTACATCGACATGGCCACAAGCCTCTCGGTGCCCGATAAGCAGAACCCGTACACCGTCCCTGGCGAGATGCTCGGCGACTACCAGGTGGCGAAGAACGGCCTCTGGGAGGCGAAAGGGAAGGTCGCGCTGATCGGCATGGGGATGGACCCAGGCCTCTCCAACATCTTCGCGGCGTACGCAAAGAAGTGGACGTTTGATGACGTGAGCGCCGTGCACATCCGCGACGGCGGTGACCTGCGCATCGAAGGCTATCCGTTCGCAACCGTCTTCAGCCTCTGGACCGTCATCGAGGAGTGCCTGAACCCGCCGATCGTCTGGCGCAACGGGAAGGTTGAAGTGCGCGCACCATTCAGCGAACCAGAGGACTTCGTCTTCCCTGAGGGCGTGGGGCCCGTGATGTGCGTCAACGTTGAGCACGAAGAGGTGGTGCAGCTGCCGCGCACGATGAAGGCAGATCTGATCACCTTCAAGTACGCGCTCGGTGCCGACTTCATTGAGACGCTGCAGCTCCTGCACCGCCTCGGTCTCGACGGGAAAGAACCGATCAACGTGAAGGGGACGAAGGTTGCGCCACGCGACGTGATCGGCGCGCTCTCACCAGACCCCGCAACGCTCGGCAAGAACATGGTTGGACGCGCCATCGTCGGTGCGCTCGTCAGCGGCACCAAGGATGGTCGCCCTCGCGAGACCTTCCACTACCAAGTCTGCGATGCGGCAGAGACGATGGGTCGATACAACCTGCAACCGGTTGCATGGCAGACCGGCGTCATGCCGATCATGGCCATGGAGCTGATTGCCGAAGGAGTCTGGGGTGGCGCGGGCGTGAAGTCGCCAGACGCATTCGATCCAGATCCATTCCTTGATATCTGTGAGGACTACGACGTGACGGTGAAGCTTGAGCATCGCCTCCCTGGCCGCTCAATCCTCCCCCCAACAGCGCAACCACCGACGGGTGCGCAGTCAGTCACCGTCAAGGGTTCGTCAAGCCCAACGGATGTGGCCTACTCGGCCGCAGCAACCGCGGCGCTCTCTGCACCTGGTGCAGAGCCAGAGGGAGACGGGCGACCCGCTCGACCGCCGCGCTAACGCGCGGATAGCCTGACACGCGTTTCGTGTTGCGCGCGTTTAGTCCGACGCGCCCATCAGCCGCTCAAGGAGCGGGATCGGTGGCGTGCCGTGCTGCAGCATTGCGCGCAAGTGCGCGGGTCGACTGAATCCAGCGGTTGCGGGGCGGTTACCAGGAAGTCCCGCGTTTTCTACTGAGACGCCGCTCGCTGCGGCGCGCGCGCGATCTTCAAGCTCCCAGCAGCCGACAGAGCCGATGAAATATGTAGGGAGTTGCGTTGCGGTGAGGCGCGCGCGGAGATACTTCGCCTTCGCCTCCGACTCTTCCTGCCAGGACTCCCCCACCATCAGGTTGAGCGCCCAGGCCTCATCGCGCCCATCCGCATGGATGCCAACATCAAGGAGCGCATTCGCGACACAGCGGAGATAGAACTTCCAGTGGACGAGCTCAAGCGCCTTGTCGCCGTCGCCGAACCCCTCATCGAGCATCACCTGCGTCACATAGACAGCCCAGCCTTCGGCGAACACTCCGGAGCCGAACGCGGCACGAAGTGGGCGGTCGGTCTCGTTCGCCGCTGCGAGTTGCAAGTAGTGGCCAGGGATCGCCTCGTGAATGGCGAGGAGGGCGAGCATGCGATCGTTATCTTCGCGAAGCATGGACTCCACCTGCGCCGGCGTGGCGTCATCTGGTGGTGGCGTCACGTAGAAGAAGCTCATCTCGCCCTTATCCAGCGGCCCTGGAGAGTCGAGGAATGCGCCGCCGTACGCACGCAAGAAGCGTGGGGTCCAGGTGATCTGCAGCGGCTCCTTCGGGAGGTCGATCAGCCCTGTGCGCTTCACAAAGGCCTCGCAGCGCGCCGTCTCCTCTCGACAACGATCGAGCAGATCAGCCGCGGCACAGTGTTCGTCACCGATCGCATGCAAGACCTTTGCCACAAGCTCATGCGGCCTATCTGCAAGGCGCGACGCTTCATCGCCAATCCACTGCGGTGCGATCTCTCGCGCAATGTTGATCATCCGTTCGCGTACGGCGGTGAACTCCACGGCTGCGGCGGCAGCAACTGCGGCGCGGTCATGCGAACCGAACAGCGTGTGTCGAAGCGCGCGGTCGTACCGAGCGGCACCGTAGCGGCCCTCACCCTCACTCCGCGGCAACACCTCGTCCTTCAACCGTTGAACGAACCGCGCCGCCGCCGCACGTGCTACATCAGCCGGTGCACGCAGCACCTCTCCAAATGTTTCAACCCCCATCTCGGCGAGCTCAGCAATACCTTCCGCCTGTGCAATTGCCGTCTCGGTGTGCAGCCGGCTGACTGGTCGTGGCGGTAGCGTCAGCTCGCCGCTCGGCGCAGTCGCGCCAGGCCGCCGCGGCGCTCCGTCGTCTGCGGGAACGCTCAACTCTGGCACGCCAACAAGAGCGTCCACCGCTTCGTCGAGCAACCGCGGGATTCCGTTGAGGCGTGCGGCAAGATCACGCGCGCGCTGCTCGCGACTGCCGAACGTTCGTGCAATCAGCGGGAAGAGTCCGCCGCCCACGGTCGCCACAATGTTCAGTGGGTCCCACGCCGTGGTGCGAATCTCGGTGCGTTCAAAGCGAATCCCAGCAAGTGTGGCGAGTGCAAGGTCACGATCGGCGAGATCGTCCTGATCCAGCGCTCCCTCTGGGATGCGCCGCAGGCGCGCCGTCTCCTCATCCACCCATGCCAGCACGCGTGCATCAGCCGCGGCGCCGAACCCGTCCCACTCCCCGTCGTGATCGTGAATACCAGTGGCTGTGGCGGCAACGGGATGCAAGGCGGCGAAGCGCGCGAGGAGCCCCGCTGCGTCGAGCCGATCAGAGTTCATCGCGGCAGGGTACCATCAGCGCATGGGTGCACAAGACACAACCGACGCCTTCTTTGAACTGCTGAACGCGGACAGCCGCGACGAAGCGCTCAAGCTCATGGAGGAGCGTGTGGAGATGCGCATCCATGTTGGCGAAGGGGTGCAGATGCTCAAAGGTCTTGAGCGCGTTGGCGGTTGGTTCCTCCGCGCGGATAAGGGCTTGCGGATGATCCCAGGCGAGATCAAAGACACGGGCCATCAAGTGGAGTGCGACATCCTCGTGGTCCGACCTGGCGCAAAGAGCCACAAGCTCGACGCCACGATCAAGGTTGAAGCCGGAAAGATCACCTCGATCAATCTCTCCCCCGCCAAGGGGTAGCGCCAGCGTTCTGTTACGGCGAGGGGGTCGGCGAGATCTCCACGTTCGGGAGAACGTTCGGAATCAGCAGTTGCTCCCCGATCCTCAGATTGTCAGGGTTTCCAACCTGTGGATTCGCGCCAAGGATCACTTCAATGCTCACCTTGTACTCCTGACTGATCGCGTAGAGGGTGTCGCCGCGCTTCACCACATGAATCACAGGCGCGGGTGTTGGAGTCGGGGTAGGCAAAGTGCTCTCCTCTGGCGTAGCGGTTGCACTCGGAGAGGCCTCTTGGTCGAGTCCGCTCAGCAGGCTCCCGACTCCTTTAAGGATGGATGGCGTTGCGAAGAGGGCCACGCCAATCAACACCACAAGTGCGGCAAAACTGCGCAGGCTGCTCAGCGCGCGCGGGAGACGAATCAGCGCCTTTGGCAACTCATCGTCAACGCTCCTCCGGCGATGCAGTGGGAGCACACGCGCACGCTCATCGTCCAGTTCCGCGTCAGGCGGAGCGGCAAGGCCCGCCGTTGACCAGATGGTGCCGTCATCAGCGTGCTGCGCCACAAGGCCCTCATCACCTCGAGACGCGGCGGCAAGCTCTTCCGTTGGGAGTGGCACCGCTGTTGTGAGTGGCTGCGCCGCCTCGCGAGCCGCCCACGCCACGAATGCAGGACACGAGGTGAATGTGGCGTTGAGGCAGTAGCTCCCCTGATGATCAAGTTCGATCGGTTGCGCGGGACGCTGAGCGAAGCAGCCATGCGTGATGTGTGGGGTGGAGAGGCGCTTGCTGGAATCTGTTGCGATGGCAAGGAATGGACAAACCTGTGCGCCGCTCATGCCGCCGATCTTATCCCTTCATGTAGCCCCTCACGCCAGACGCGCTCCATCCGATCCGCGAGCGCATCACTCCAGGCTGCCGCGAGCGTCAGCTCTTCTCGGGACCCCGGCGCCGGAGGTGTGGCTCCAGCCTCTAAAACGCTGACGTCGGGGAGGCCGATGACCTCAATGCGCGGGAGACCAATGCGGCGATTGTGAAAGCGGAAGATGATTGGCACCACGGGGACGCCCGTGCGAATTCCAATGACGGCGGCGCCAGGGCGAAACTCTGCGAATCGATCGGTGGGGCCGCTCGTGCCGCCCTCTGGCATGACGGCGTAGTGAGCGCCCGCGTGAAACACTGCTGTCGCGGCGGCGAGGTGCGTTTCAATGCCACTCGAACCTCTCCAGACTGGAAGGAGTCCGCCGAGTCTGCGCAAGATTCCTGCACGGACGCGCCCTCGACCAACAATGAACGGGCCGAGTCCGAGCCACCAGATGCGCGGCTGAGCTGGCGCGGCAATGCCCAGGGCGAAGGCTTCGTAGTAGCGACGGTGCGGTGCGCCGACGAGAATGCGTGGTCCTGAGTGCTCGAGACGATCAAGACCATACGCGCGCACGCGCAGGCCAAAGACCCAGCCGACGGATCGCATGGAGAAGCGCAGCAGCCGGTAGGCCGGACTCGCCTTCGCCCACGGCGCTCTTCCGAGCCAGGCCACTCCTTCGCCGCAGGCGGGCGGGGTCAGCGCGTCACGGCTGTAGCTGCTGTATGCACGAACCTTCCGCTCATCCATCTGAGCAACCCTACACGCCGACCGCGGCGAGCGGAGGGACCCGCCGCGCCACGAGTCGGCTACCTTAGTAGAGAGGCGCGTTGGCGCCGAGGGACAGAGGAGGTTCGCATGGAGGCACTGGAAGGAGTTCTCGTCTTTGCTCACCTGCTCGGGATGGCGGTCATCGTTGGCGGCTACCGCGCCGGTCTTCACAACGTTCCGAAGCGACTCCCAGCTGGAATGGTGCACGGCACCCTGCTCCAGCTCCTCACGGGCGTTCTGCTCGTTGGGATTGCGGAGGCGATGGGTGATGAGCCAGTGAACCACGCCAAGGTTGGAATCAAACTCGCGATTGTAGTGGTGCTCTTGCTGATCACATGGCCGCGACGGCGCGACCAAGAGATTCCAGCAGGGACCTACCACGCGACGGGCATTCTTGCGATCACCAATGTGGCGATCGCAGTGTTTGTAAAGTAGGAGGGAACATGCGCAACACCATTGAGAAGATTCGGTCCGCACTTACTCCCGTCACCGTGCACGCGCACTGCGACATTCCATGCGGGATCTACGATCCGGCTGGCGCGGTGCTCGCAGCGAAGACCGTGGCACGCATGGTGGAACTGATCACCACCACAGAGATTGGCGGGCCCGCCGATCACGCTGGCCGCAACAAGGTTGCCCGCTGCATCGCTGTGAAGGAGGAGCATGCGGA
>CAYSEM010000037.1:0-7109 GCA_964430115.1 uncultured Chloroflexota bacterium
GCAGAGCGCGTCACCTTGGCGGCGTCGACGATCCCCTTCTCGAACATGTCGACCATGGTGTCCGTGGCTGCATCGAAGCCGGTGCCACGCTTCGCCTTCAAGATCGCCTCAATCACCACGTCGCCTCGGGCGCCCGCGTTCTCAGCGATCTGCCGGGCTGGCGCTTCAAGTGCGCGTCGGACGATGTCCACGCCAACCTGTTCGTCACCCTCAAGCTTCAACTTGTCCAGTGAGGAGCGTGCCTGAAGGAGCGTGGTGCCACCACCAGCGACGATCCCCTCTTCAACAGCCGCGCGGGTTGTTGAGAGCGCATCTTCGATGCGGTGCTTCTTCTCCTTGAGTTCAACTTCAGTTGCGGCACCCACCTTGATCACGGCGACGCCGCCGGAGAGCTTGGCGAGACGCTCCTGGAGCTTCTCCTTGTCATAGTCGGATGTGGTCTCTTCAATCTGTGCCTTGATCTGCGCCATACGCGCCTTGATCTCAGCAGGCTTGCCAGCGCCATCCACAATGGTGGTGTTGTCCTTGGAGGAGACCACGCGTCGCGCAGAGCCGAGATCCTCGGCGGTCACGCTGTCCAACTTGCGGCCAACCTCTTCGGAGATGACCGTGCCGCCGGTGAGCACCGCAATGTCGCGGAGCATCTCCTTGCGTCGGTCTCCGAAGCCTGGCGCCTTCACTGCAAGCACCTGCACCGTTCCACGGATCTTGTTCACCACGAGGGTGGCGAGCGCCTCCCCGTCAACGTCTTCAGCAACGATCAAGAGTGGTCGACCGGTGCCGACCGCCTTCTCGAGTGCAGGAAGTGCATCCTGCACCGCAGAGATCTTCTTGTCGGTGATGAGGATCGCTGGATTATCCAGCTGTGCCTCCATTCGATCTGCATTCGTGACGAAGTAGGCCGAGATGTATCCGCGATCGAACTGCATCCCCTCCGTGTACTCCTTGTCAAGGCCGAGCGACTGGCCCTCCTCGACGGTGATCACGCCATCCTTGCCGACCTTCCCCATCACTTCGGCGATCAACTCACCGACGCTCGGGTCTGCAGCGGAGATTGAGGCAACGGCCGCAATCTGTTCGCGAGTGTCGACTTTGCGTGAGTGCGCCTTGATCTCGGCAACAACTGCGGCAACCGCCTTGTCGAGTCCTCGCTTGATCACCATCGGGTTTGCACCAGCGGCAACGTTGCGAAGACCCTCGGTTACGAGCGCCTGACCGAGAACAACGGCGGTTGTGGTGCCGTCACCAGCAACATCGTCAGTCTTGGTGGCAACCTCCTTGAGAAGCTGCGCGCCCATGTTCTCGAAGTGATCGTCCAACTCAATGTCTCGTGCAATCGTCACGCCGTCATTGGTGATAGTTGGGGCGCCAAACTTCTTGTCGAGGACTACGTTGCGACCCTTTGGGCCGATCGTTACCTTTACCGTGTCGGCGAGCTTATCGATGCCGCGCTTGAGCGCGCGTCGTGCCGCTTCATCGAAGACAACCTGCTTTGCCATTTTGTCCCTCTACTTTCTTTCTTTACTTCAACCTATTGATTCGTTCAGTTGAACTGTCACGCTATTCGACGATTGCGAGGATGTCCTTCGCGCCGACGATGAGGTACTCGGCACCGTCGAGCTTGAACTCGGTGCCCGCGTACTTCGCGTGGAGGACGCGATCCCCCACCTTGACGTCAATCGGCTCGCGCTTCCCGTCATCAAGGATGCGACCTGGGCCGACGGAGACGACCTCTCCCTCTTGCGGCTTCTCCTGCGCCGTGTCAGGAAGGATGATCCCGCTCGCCGTCTTTTCGTCGCGCGGGACCGGCTTGACGACCACGCGGTCGCCGAGGGGTCGGAGTGATGCCTTCTTCGCCATAGTTGACCTCCTGCTAGGCAGCGGGCTCCTTGCCAGCTGCAAACTCCCAAAGCGCGCACCCTCCGTGCGCTTGGGGCGATGTTAGCACTCTCGCCTGGAGAGTGCCAACAGCACGCTCAGGCTGAGCGTGGACTCCGATCGGCCCGAGGCCTGCTTCGCGGGAAGGCCCGATCGTAGTTGGCACTGATCGCCTCGGCGAGAAGCTCGACCGGTTCGTCCCGCCGCTCTGCGATCCAGGCGAGCGTGAGAGCTACGTTCGCTGGCTCATTTCGGTTCGGGTCTGGCGCTCCAGGCATGGCAAGCCAGGGCGCGTCCGTCTCCGTCAGCAGTCGGTCAAGGGGGATGCTGCGAACCCAGTCAGCGGTGGCGCGCTCTTCAGGGCGAAAGACAAGGCCCGAGAGTGAGATCACACCGCCGAGCGCGAGCCCTTCGTTGATGTAGTCGGCGCTCCCTGAGGCACTGTGCAAGATGAACGGAGGGCGGTCCTGGAAGGCTGTGCGACCACGCACGGAGGTGATCGGCGAATCGTTCAGTGTCTTGATCAGCTGCCGCTGCGCATCGTCAGCGTCACCTGCAGATCGGCAGTGAAGGATCAGCGGCTTCCCAAGCTGTACGGCAACCTCGATGTGCGCCTCGAGGTTCGCCACCTGATCAGCAATCGGCGCGAAATTCCGCTTGGTATCGATCCCCGTCTCGCCGATCGCCACAATCTCTGGCGCATCGGCCCCCGCCAGAAGTGCGGCCCGTTCGTGCGCCTCATCAGTGGCGTGATGCGGATGAATCCCAATCGCGGCATCCATCCAAGGGTTCGCGCGCACGATCTCAAGTGCACCGCGTGAACTTCCGGTGCTCCACGATGGGACGAGGAGACGAGTCGCCCCAGCGGCAACCAGTCTCGCGATCACCTCATCGCGATCGGCATCAAAGCGCTCAGCCTGAAGATGGCCGTGCGCGTCAGTCAGCGGAAGGCGTGGGCTCATCAGCGTCAAGTCGGGGGAAGAGTGGTGTTGGCTCACCGAGCGGACCGATGCGTGCTGCACTCCCCCACCCTGCAAGATCGCTTCGCGGGGTGGAACCGTGACCCGACGCGTCATACGGCCACTGGTAGCCCAGCAGCTTCCAAATCTTCTCCGAGACTGTCGGGATCACCGGCGCCGCAAAAAGCGCGATCAGTCGGCACGCTTCAAGGAGATCGCCGATCACGCCAGCGAGTTTTGCCCGCGCCTCCGCATCGCCCCCCTTCGCCGCCTTCACCAACTCCCACGGTTTCTCTGCGTCCACATAGCGATTCGCGGCACCAACGAATTCCCACAGCGCCCCGATCCATTCGTGAAGCGAAAGGACGCTCATCGCCTCCTCGCTCTTGTGGCGCGCAGACTCCCACTCAGCGGCAAGTGGTGATTCTGCCGCGGCTCGCGGTGCTGGCGCATCTCCTCCAAACGCACGGCTTGCCAGTGTTGAGGCTCGATTCACGAGATTTCCGAAGTCGTTCGCAAGCTCTGCGTTGTAACGGCGAATGATTGAGTCCCAACTCACATCCCCATCGCGATCAAACGGAACTTCACGCAAGGCAACAAAGCGGGCACCATCCGCGCCTAGCGCAGCAACGGCACTATCGGGATCAAGGAAGTTTCCGCGACTCTTGCTCATCCGTTCGCCGCTGGAGAGAAGCCATCCGTGCACCCAGATCTTCTTCGGCGCGGGGAGTCCAGCGCTCCACAGCATCGCCGGCCAGAATATTGAGTGAAAGCGATTGATGTCCTTCCCGATGATGTGCAGATCCGCGGGCCACCATGGTGCCCCGCTCGGCTCTGCAGGGAACCCAGCTCCGGTGAGATAATTGATCAGCGCGTCGTACCAAACATAGATTGTCCCGGCAGCAGGATCACCGCTCCCGTCAGCGCTGAGCGCACTCCTCCCGTCTTCATGAATCGGGAAAGGGATTCCCCAGCTTCCGGCTTCACGACTTATGGAGAAGTCTTCGAGACCTTGGCGGATAAAGCCAAGCATCTCGTTGCGCCGATACTCAGGCTGTACGGGCGAAGGATCCTGGGTCAGCCACGCCTCCAGTCGCTCCTGGTACGCGCTGAGCCGAAAGAACCAGTTTCGCTCTTTGAGCCACTGAAGTGGAACACCTGGATGATTTGGGCAGACCGTTGTACTCCCCTCGCTGACCACATCACCTGCTGCACGGAACCCTTCGTTTGGACAGTACCACCCCTCATAGGTTCCAAGGTAGATATCACCAGCGGCGAACGATCGGCGCACCATCTCTTGTGCTGCGAGCGCATGGTCCGCATCTGTCGTACGAATGAATCGATCCGGAGTGATCAGCAGCAGGGCCTCACTCTCCTTGAAGAGGGCCACGTTGCCATCAACAAAGGCCTTCGGGGAGAGTCCCTCCTCTTCTGCGCGGGCGGCGATGTTCACGGAGTACTCGTCCGTGCCAGTGAGGAAGCGGACCTCGTCGCCACCCATCCTCCGCCAACGCGCGATGACATCCGCCCCAATCACCTCATAGAGCGTGTGCAGACCGGGCTTGTTGTTCGCGTAGGCAATGGCCGTCGTCAGGTAGTACCGCATTGCGACCGAGTGTCGCACACGATACGTCCCCCGTATGCGCGCGCGGGGATGCTTCGTGCACGGAGCGGGCTACAGCGCAGGGGGGAAGCCCCTGGGGCCCGCCTCGAGAGAGGAGCGACGATGAACAAGGTGATGCTGGCTGGGAGGATGACCAAGCCGGTAGAGATCAAGTCCCTTCCGTCGGGGAGCAAGGTTGCCGTGGGGAGCCTCGCCAGTCACGACTACCGAGGCGGCGAAGAGCGGACGGAGTTCCACCGCCTCGTCTTCTGGGAGAAGCTCGCGGAGATCGCGGCCACCCATCTCCAGGCCGGGTCACTCGTTGCGATTGACGGGCGACTGAAGACGCACGAGTGGGAGAGTGAAGGGGCACGGCGGTGGATGACGGAGGTCATCGTTAACCGTCTCGAATTTCTCGGGCCAAAGCCACAGAGCGCGGAACCGATTTCGCAAGGCGGCGAGCCGACAGATTTAAGCGAAGCGGAGTACGGGGAGGAGATCGCTCCCGCACGCGCGTAACACTGGCGCGGCCGAGCGGTTACTCCCCCTCGGCCGCGTCTCTGTGCGCCAGCGACCAGAGTCGGCGCCTGTCGAGCTTCCACGCTGCCGCGATCGCTCGAATCGCGTCACTGCGCGAAGAACCTTCCGCGATGCGCTGCTCAACCGCAGCAAGCGCCGCAGGATACGCACCGTCAACGCCAGATTCGATGGCATCCGCCATTGACTCACCGAGCACGATGACGAACTCACCACGGCCATCAACCGCTCCAGACTCAACGAGCTCTGCGAGCTCTGCGAGAGAGCCACGTCGGATTTCTTCATGCATCTTCGTAAGCTCCCGACAGAGCGCCGCGGGGCGGTCGGGACCTGCCGCCTCCGCGAGATCCCGCAGGGTCGTAGCGACGCGGTTCCCAGCCTCATAGATCACGCTCCCACGCAGATCCGCTGCGAGCGCGCCGATCGCACGTTGACGATCCGCACCGCTGCGCGGGAGGAAGCCTTCAAAGTTCCAACGGGCGCCAGCAACTCCAGATGCGACCACGGCTGCGAGGAGCGCGGATGCGCCAGGGATCGGAACGATGCGGATTCCTGCGGCGATCGCCGCTCGCACAAGCTGTTGTCCAGGGTCACTGATCAAGGGAGTACCGGCGTCACTGATGAGCGCCACTGCTTCCCCCGCCAGGAGTCGCGCAATGAGTGGCGCGATTCTATCCGCTTCATCAAAGCCAGGGAGCGATGTGGTCTCTGTGTTCACCTTGATGGATGCGAGCAGCACCCGTGCAACGCGCGAATCCTCCGCAAGGATAAGGCGTACTTCGCGCAACACGGCCACGGCCCGAGGCGAAAGATCGGCGAGATTTCCGATTGGCGTGGAAACGATGTGGAGCGCCCCAGGAGTTGCACCACCGCCTCGGCCGTCACTCATCATTTGACGACCAGTTCGCCGAACTACCTGGTGATCTTGGGGAAGGGGGGCATCTCCCGCTTAAACTGAGAGGCGGCAATCATCTGCTGAATGCGCGCAACCAGCGCCTGATCAAACCCATCTGCGACGACCGCGTCGGCGCTCGCCCCTTGGTCAACCAGGCGGAAGAGGATGCGATCGAGCGTTGGGTAGTCAAAGCCACCCTCCCCTTCGTCGGTCTGGCCGGGCCAGAGGTCCGCGCTTGGCGCCTTCGTCAAAATTGCGTCGGGAACACCGAGATGGGCGGCGAGGGCGCGAACCTGACTCTTGTAGAGATCACCGATTGGATTGATGGCACACGCGGCGTCACCATGGAGCGTGGTGTAGCCAATCATCGCCTCAGACTTGTTTCCTGTGCCCATAACGATGCCGTCATGACGAGCAGACTCGTGATACAGCGTGATCATGCGCATGCGGGCGGCAATGTTGCCGCGCTGAATCGGCGTGATCGGGGTACCTGCTGGCAGTGAAGCCTCCACGGCGTCCACGCCCGCACTGATCGGCACCTCTTCAATGCTGCACCCGAGCGCATGCGCCACGGCAAGGGCATCGACCCGGGAGCTTGCAGCAGATGTGCGGTACGGAAGAGTGTACGTGCGAAGACGATCGGCGCCAATGGCGTCAGCGGTCAGAAATGCAACAAGGGCCGAATCAATCCCGCCGGAGAGACCCAGAATTGCGTTGCGGACACCGATCTTCTTGAACTCTTCGGTGATGAATCTTCGGCAGACGGCGTGGACGGCATCGGCATCAATGAGAAGTTCGGGCGGTGTGCTCACTCGACGCGCGTCGCTCATCAGTGCCCCCTACTCTTCACTCCACGCTTCGATTGACCAGGCATAGAGGAGGCTTGCAGCGTCCGCCTCTCGCGTTGGCCACGTGAACGTCGTATCTAGAAGTGTATACCCGACATCTGCCCAGAGCAAAAGGTAGGGTCGCTCACTGCGACGAAGCGCCTGAAACTCTGCATAAATCGGCGCACGCACTGCTTCGCTGGAGCCAGTCACCGCCTGGCGGAGGAGGCTGTCTGCGCGCTCGCTCTGCCAACAGACGAAGTTCTTCCCCGCGGGCGCATCTTCCGTTGGGCAGGCGGCCGAGCTAAACAGATCGGTGTCATCAGGGTCAAGACTCCACTGCCAACCGCCGATATAGGCGTCAAAGTCGCCTGGGTACTGGAGTCTTGGCAGGATTCCGCTCCGATACG
>CAYSEM010000038.1:0-7055 GCA_964430115.1 uncultured Chloroflexota bacterium
CGCTCTTCGGCGTTGGGTTCACCAAGTGTCCGGTGCTGTCAGCCTCCGCAACGGCACGGTACTCACGCCCTGAGTCGAGGAGCCACCCGATCAGTGCGAACGCGGTCATCAGCGCGCCAAGGAGGACGAACGGGAGACCGATCGCCGCGCCAAAGAGGAGCACGCCCGTGGCGAGACTTACGAGGAAGGGGAGGAGTGAGGGTGGTGGAAGGTGCACGCCCGCGGGCGGACCGGACGCGGCCCTGCTGCTCTGCGCGGAAATCGCGAGCGCGCCGTGGTCGCCGGCGCCGATCGCATCGTATTCGCGAACCGCTTCACGCCCCCAGGCAACGAGTGCGAGGAGCATCGCGCCTGCAGAGACGGCGAGCGCAACGCCGCCGAGTGCAACGGAGAAGAAGAGTGCCGCCGACGCAACGGAGATGAGGAGCGGCGCGAGGCTCGGCCCTGGGAGGTGGATCCCTGCCGGTGCGGAGCGCGTTGGAAGCGCGGGCATGCCGATCTGGCGTGGACCAGCGCGTCGGAAGCGGAAGAAGACCCACGCGTAGAATCCTGCGACAACAAGAAGGATGACGATCGGCAGGAGCTGGATCAGTGCGCCCCAATCAGGTGCAACGAACGGCCCAAGGAGAGAGACGATCCACTCAAGGAGCGAGCGGAGCGCGTCCAACGTCAGTCCCTAGGCTTCAGAGTTCATGGCGTGGACGAGCACCGCGGTCATCGTGCTCATCGCTACGCCGAGTGCAACCAACATGAATGCTCCTCCGGAGTCTCCAGAGACAAGTAGGTAGACGGTGCCAATGACGACGAAGATGAGTCCGAAGGCGAGGGCGTACTTCATGCTCGTATTGTAGCCGCCACCGAAAAACCTGCGGGTGCCCGAAGATAGGGGGGTGATCGCCTTCAGTCTCTTTCCAGCACACGGGCCCCTCCCCCCAGAGCCGAGTATTGCCGCCGTTGCGTACTGGTACTCCCCACCAATCATCAGCCTGCTGGTTGTGGCCGGGCTAGTGCTCTGGTTCGTCGGGGTACGTCGTGTTCAACGCACGCACCCGCAGAGTCCGGTGCCACGTTCGCGGAGCGTGTCGATCGTTGGCGCCGCCGCCTTCCTGCTGATCGCGCTGCAATCGGTGATCGAGCGATACGACACCACGCTCTTCAGCGTGCACATGGTGCAGCACCTCATTCTGCTCTTCCCTGTGCCGATCCTCATCCTGCGTGCCGCTCCGGTCACGCTGATCCTTCGGCTGGCGTCGCCGCGTTGGCGCGCGCGGATCTTGGCCCTGCTGCAGAGTCGCCTCGTTGGCGTGATCAGTCATCCGATCGTTGCCTGGCTCCTCCTTGTGTTTGTGATGTGGGCGACGCACCTCTCACCACTCTTTGATGCGGCGCTCGATGATCCCTTCTTGCACAACCTCGAGCACGCGATCTACCTCAGCAGCGCACTCCTCTTCTGGGCTCCAGTCTTCTCTCTTGATCCGATTCGACACCGCCTCTCGCGCCCCGCCGCACTCTTCTATCTGATCACGCAGATGCCGCAGAACAGCTTCCTTGGGGTGGCGATCATGTGGGCGCCGAGCGTGCTCTATCCGCACTATGAGCGGCTGCAGCGCCCGTGGGGGCCCACACCGCTGGAAGATCAACAGCTCGCGGGCGCCATCATGTGGCTCGTTGGCGACGGTCTCTTCCTCCTTGCGGTATTCGCGGTGCTCGCCGCCTGGATGCGCGCAGAAGAGCGACCTACTTCGCGCTACCATTCTGAGAAGTTGGCACAGGAGCTTGCCGAGATTCGGCGACGCGAAGCGGTGCACGACGAACGAACGAGAGGGGGAGTGAAGTGAGTGTTGCTGTTGATCCAGTCTGCGGGATGGAGGTGCAGGTAGCGCCCGACGCCCTAACCACCCTGATTCAACTCAGCGAACTTTCGAACGCAGCGCAGCCGGGGCGTCACCAGGGTGTAGCGGAGGGGGGCGGCGAGCGCTTCTACTTCTGTGGGCGGGGCTGCCTGCTGGACTTCCAAGATGAGCCAGCTCGCTTCCTTGACGCTGGCTTCCAGCCCTCTGGCATGTGAAGTGGTACCTTCGGGCGCATAGGTCGGCCGTCCAGAACGGCCCAGTGGAGAAGGAGACGGAACGATGGCATATGTGATTGCGGAACCCTGCGTTGATGTCCTTGATCAGTCGTGCGTCTCCGTCTGCCCGGTTGACTGTATTCACTTTGAAGTGGGGACCGATCGAAAGCTCTTCATTGATCCGGATGAGTGCATTGACTGTGGCGCTTGTGAGCCGGAGTGCCCAGTGAACTCCATCTTCCCAGCCGAATCTGTCCCCGCACAGTGGGCGCCGTACATCCAGATCGACGCGAACTGGTACAAGGACAAGGCGGCGGCACGAGCCGCAGTCGACGCAGCGAAGCCACGCTGAGGCGGACGCGCTGAGCGCGCTCACGCCATTCTCCTGCTCATGGTGCGGCAGCGCCGTTGCGCCGCGAACGGAAGACTCCCTGGAGCGCTGGACACTTCTTTGCGCCGCATGTCTTGAACGTGCACCGAACCAGCCGTATCTGAAAGCAAAGCTGAAAGAAGGGATGCGGCGCCGCGCGGGCGGCGGCACGCCACCCTCCGGCATTCCGCTACCGAGCGCACTGCCACGCCCCGCAGGAAGCACACCGCCACCAAGCGGCGATCCGTCTGGCGCGGTTCCTGCACGACTCGGGTTGCTTCCGCCGCCCGAAGAGCCAGATGCGCTTGAAGCCTGGTATCTCAATCGCGCGCCATTTGATCGAGGGCCACTCGCTGGCGCAACATGGCAGGGCGAAATCGATCGCGCCGTGCTCTGGCTTGATGCGCTCTCATACAGTGGTCGCGCGGTAGAGCTTGGCGCTGGGATCGGATTCTGGACGGTGCTGCTGGCGTCGCGCGGTGAGGTGAGCGCCTATGACGCACGTGAAGATCGGCTCACGCGCGCGCGACAGCGGCTCCTCGCGCACGGGCTGAAGGCGCACCTCCATCCACGCAACCTTCTTGAAGGACCAGAAGGCGAACCGGCAGGACTCGTCCTCCTTCCATTCTTGCTGAGTCAACTCGCAGCCGAGCCGCGCGCACAGCAGGTGGAGGTTGCACATAGCTGGCTTGCGAAGGGTGGTCGACTCGCACTGATTGATCTCGCGCCGCCGAACCTTGACCCATCAACGTTGGAGCAGGCGACGGGTGAGATGCTGGGTGGAAGGTTCTCAGCGATCGCGTCTGAACCGCTCGGACGACACCTGATTCTGATCAGCGCGCTCGCGAAGTAGGACTTCGCTGGACTGCGCTGCTATTCGTGGAGGGTATGCGAGTCGAGCAGTTTATTGAGCAGTTCCGCGATTGAGCCTGGGGTGATGGCCGCAGGTCGTACCTCAGCGGTTGATCCAACAGTTACACCGAGGATCGGATCGTCACTGGTGCTCCCCGCATCGGCCGGCGTGGTTGCCGCCGCGGCGAGTTCAGCCATCTGGTCGCTCGGCAGGGTGACGCGCTCTTCGAAATCACCGTGCGTCATGATCGTTCGCCCATCGGCGTAGACCTCAACGCGCTCCTCCATGCCGTTCGACCATGATCGAGTCGCCGTGTAGAGGAGGCTGGCGCTCGGTGCAGGTTCCGAGGTGCACGCGCCCGCGAGGAGGAGGGCGACAAGTCCGAAGAGGAGCGACTTGCGTTTCACCTCCCCACTATAGTGACCATGATGAACGAACGTGATCGGGCCGAACTTCGCCTCCTTGAACAGCAGCTTGAGCGCATGCGCGGCATGCTCGGCGCGTACTCGGGGCTCTTCTTCCGCCAGATCACCGTCTGGGGGGTGGTCTCACTCGTGCTCCTCGCCCTCTCCGGCCTCAGTGCTGGTGCGCCGATCGGATTCCTGCTTACCTTCATTGTGCCGTTCGCATTTCTTGAGGCGGGCTACACCTTCTACTACACCGTCTTCGCGCGGAGGCACGCCGAGTTCATTGAGAAGAGCATCAACGCGCGCTTCGGTCGCGCAGTGCTCCCTGCGCATCGACTTGAGGCCGCCTACTTCTATCCGCCAGATGCACCGAAGCTCTCCTTCCTCTCGTTCGCGCGACTCAGTGGGTATGGGAGCGTGATGACGATCGGCTACTCGGTGGCGGCACTCCTCCTCTGGGGAGCCGGCATGGAGGAGGGGCTTGCCCAGGTCGCGGCGGGGGGCCTAGACCCAGCGCTGATCTGGGCCGCTGTGGCCTGGACGCTCGGAGTAACTGCCTTCCTGCTGTGGCACTTCCTCGTCAAGCGTGACGAGAGGCGGCTCCTCGCGGAGCTCAAGGCTTCATACCCAGATGCGGTACGCTCTCGGAGCAGCGCGCGACGGTCGCGCTGAGTCCCACACCTTCGGCATAGCGCGGCGGTAGTCAGTGGAGGAGTTGGCAGCGTGACGAGGCCAAAGAGCGGCACGAACAGCACTGAAAACGTCACCCAACTCGACCGAGTCACGATTCGATTCGCCGGCGATTCCGGCGATGGGATGCAGTTGACCGGCAGTCAGTTCACCGCCACCACCGCCCTCTTCGGCAACGACGTCTCTACGCTCCCTGACTACCCAGCAGAGATTCGCGCGCCGGCCGGTTCGCTTCCTGGCGTCTCGGGCTTCCAGATCAGCTTCTCCTCGGGTGACATCCACACGCCAGGCGACCGACCAGACGTGCTGGTGGCGATGAACCCCGCCGCACTGAAGGTGAACCTTGGCGACCTGGTTCCGGGCGGCGGCATCATCGTCAACACAGATGCATTCAACGACATCAACTTGAAGAAGGCGGGGTACGCGGCAGACCCGCTCCATGACGGCTCACTGAAGGGCTACAACCTCTTTGAGATCCCCATGTCCACCATGGTTGCGGGCGCATGTGAAGGGCTCGGACTCAGCAGCAAGCAGGTTGAACTGACCAAGAACTTCTTCGCCCTCGGCGTCATGTTCTGGCTCTACGAGCGCTCCATGGCGGCAACTGAGAAGTGGATCACCGAGAAGTTCGCAGGGAAAGATGCAATCGCTGAGGCGAACCGTCGCGCGCTGCATGCTGGCTATGCGTTCGGCGAGACGACAGAGATCTTCCACACGCACTATCGCGTACCTGCGGCGCACTTGAAGCCTGGAACATATCGAAACATCACCGGAAACGAAGCGACCGCGCTCGGGTTTGTGACGGCTGCGAAACTCGCTGAGCGCGACCTCTTCTTGGCGAGCTACCCGATCACCCCAGCGTCTGACATCCTCCATCAGCTCTCTGGCTACAAGCACCTGGGGATCAAGACGGTGCAGTCAGAGGATGAGATCGCGGCGATCGGTGCGGCAGTTGGCGCCGCATACGGCGGTGCAATGGGCATGACCACAACCTCTGGCCCGGGCATGGCGCTGAAGGCCGAGATGCTCGGTCTCGCGGTGATGGTGGAGCTTCCGCTCGTGGTGGTGGATGTGCAGCGCGCCGGTCCATCGACAGGAATGCCAACCAAGACCGAGCAGGGCGATCTGTTGATGAGCATGTTCGGCAGGAACTCGGACTCGCCAATCCCTGTGGTCGCGCCAGCAACTCCAGCGGAGTGCTTCACGATGGCCATTGAAGCGTGGCGCATTGCGCTCAAGCACATGACGCCCGTTGTCTATCTCAGTGACGCGTTCTTGGCGACGGGTGCCGAGCCGTGGAAGATCCCGCAGATCAGCGACATGCCTTCGATTGCCGTGCAGAACGCACCAGAGTCAACCGGGAGTTTCCGTCCGTACCAGCGCGACCCTGAGACGCTCGCGCGACCGTGGGCGGTCCCTGGCACCAAGGGTCTGGAGCATCGCATTGGCGGACTTGAGAAGTTGGACGAGTTGGGAACGGTCAGCTACGACCCAGACAACCACCATCGTATGATGCTGTTGCGCGCGGAGAAGGTTGCGCGCGTCGCACGCGATATCCCTGCGACCGAAGTGTGGGGCGAACCAACGGGCGATCTGCTCATCCTCGGCTGGGGTTCCACCTACGGATCCATCCGCTCGGCCGTTGAGCGTCTCCGCGAACGTGGAAAGCGCGTCAGCCACGCGCACCTGCGCTACTTGAACCCGCTCCCAGAGGACCTCGGCGCGATCCTTGGCAACTTCAAGCGCGTGCTGCTGCCAGAGCTCAACCTTGGGCAGCTGCGCATGCTCTTGCGTGCGAAGTACCTCGTGGACATCGTCGGATTCAACCTGGTGCGCGGCAAGCCGTTCCAGATCGGTGAGATCGAAGCGAAGGCCGAGTCGCTGCTCGGCGAGAGTGTGGAGGTGTCCAAGTGACGCAGAGTGAACTCCCCGTCTTGACCAAGAAGGACTTCGAGTCCGATCAAGATGTGCGCTGGTGCCCAGGCTGCGGCGACTACTCCATCCTCGCTCAGACGCAGAAGACCATGCCGGACTTTGGCGTGGCCAAGGAGAAGATCGTCTTCATCTCCGGGATCGGTTGCTCTGGCCGACTGCCGTACTACATGAACACCTTTGGCTTCCACACCATCCATGGACGCGCCGCCACGATCGCCACCGGCCTCAAGGGTGCACGACCAGATCTCATGGTCTGGGTGATCACAGGCGATGGTGACGCACTCTCCATTGGTGGCAACCACCTCATCCACGCCATGCGTCGAAACGTGGACATGAAGATGATCATGTTCAACAACCGCATCTACGGCCTCACCAAGGGCCAGGCGTCACCGACGTCACCGATCGGGAAGAAGACGAAGTCCACGCCGATGGGCACCATTGAGACGCCAATCATTCCGCTCAACCTTGTTGCAGCAGCAGAGGCGAGCTTCATCGCGCGTTCGGTAGATACGCACTCGGAGCACCTGCAGGAGATGATGCACCGTGCTGGCGAACATCGTGGTGCCGCATTCTTGGAGGTGCTGCAGAACTGCAACATCTTCAACGACGGCGCATGGCGCGACTTCACGGACAAGTCCGTCAAGGAAGATCGCATGCTCGTCTTGAAGCACGGTCAACCGATGATCTTCGGTGCGGAGAAGAACAAGGGGATCCGACTGAACGGGCTGCAGC
>CAYSEM010000039.1:0-4343 GCA_964430115.1 uncultured Chloroflexota bacterium
GAGATCTCACTGGAGAGGCTGATCGCCGCGGCGCCAGCGGTGATCCTGCTCGGTGATGCCGCGTATGGCGTGACAGCAGAGGCGGTGGCGGCGCGACCAGGATGGTCGAGCATCCCCGCCGTGATCAACGGTGATGTGCGGCCGATTGATGGTGACCTGGTCACCACGCCCGGTCCGCGTCTCGCCGAAGCGCTCGCCGCGCTGATCCGCGCGATCAACCCAGAGATCGTCATCCCGTAACGTGCGCTCAACCACGCGCGTTCGAACGCTGTTCACGGCAGGAGCGCTGCTCCTTGTTGGTGTGGCCATCGCTGCAATCGGCGTCGGTTCGGTTGCCATTCCGCCAACTGAGGTGGTCGGCATCTTGCTGCAACAGATCGGCGTCGGCGCTGAACCTGCTGCGAGTGTCGGATCAACCGCGATCGTGATGGAGTTGCGACTGCCGCGCATCATTGCCGCAATACTCGTTGGTGCTGCGCTCGCCGTTGCGGGTGGCGTATTTCAGTCGCTCCTTCGCAATCCACTCGCCGATCCGTATGTGCTGGGGACGAGCAGTGGGGCGGCACTCGGCGCGGCGGTCGCCATCCTGCTGCCGATCAGCGGCGTGGCGTGGGAGCTTGGCGGCGTGCAGCTCGCCGCATTCGCAGGAGCACTCGCTGCGGTTGGGCTCGTCTGGCGCGTTGCGGGGATTGGGAGCGGCGAAGAGCGCATTGCGAGCGTCTTGCTCGTGGGCTATGCGGTCGCGTCACTTCTCGCCGCCGCACTCTCGCTCGTGATGTTGATGAGTGGCGCAAACCTGCGCGCGATCTTCTCCTTCCTGCTCGGCGGACTTGATGGGGCCACATGGCCGCGACTCGCCGCCGCGGCACTTCCGCTGATCCTTGCGACCACACTCCTCGCGCTTCGCGGTCGACCACTCGCCGCACTGCTGCTGGGTGATGAGGGGGCGATGCACCTCGGCGTAGAGGTGCGTCGTGAACGCCGCATCAGCGTGGCGCTCGCCTCACTCGCAACCGCCGCCGCCGTTGCACTCGCTGGACTGATCGGCTTCGTTGGCCTGGTTGTTCCCCACCTGATTCGACTCGCCGTTGGTCCAGACCCGCGCGCGGTCCTTCCGCTCTCGGCGATCGGTGGCGCGCTCCTTCTTCTTGTTGCAGATAGCGTTGCGCGGACGATCGGTATCCCCGTGGGTGTGATCACCGCGCTGATCGGCGCGCCATTCCTTCTCTGGCTGCTGCATCGAAGTAGGGCCGGGTACGCACTGTGAACGAGCGCGAGCGCGCGCTCGACGCGCACGATCAGCCCACCATGACGCCGGATGCGTCGTATGAGCTGCTCGGTGCACGCGATGTGCGCGTCACGATCAACGACGTAGAGATCCTCCGGAACATCAACCTCAAGATCGGCGTCGCGGAGCGTGTGGCAATCGTTGGCGCGAACGGCGCAGGGAAGACGTCGCTGCTACGCGCGTTGAGCGGCACCCTCCCTGTGGCGTCAGGCGAGGTGATTCTCTGTTCAGAGCCAATCAGCACGCTGAGCCGCGCCACCATTGCGCGCTCCATTGCTGTGGTTGGCGCAGATCTCGCCCTCCCCTTTGCGACGCGTGCCGACGAACTGGTGGCGCTGGGACGCTTGCCGCACGGGACGGGGCCGGGCGGACCAACCGCACACGATCGTGAGCGAGCGGCGGCGGCGCTTGCGCGCGTCGGCGCGTCGCACCTTGCGGCGCGTGATGTGCGCACGTTGAGTGCGGGCGAGCGGCAGTTGATTGCGATCGCACTCGGACTTGCGCAAGAGACGCCGATCCTCGCGCTCGATGAGCCGACCGTTCACCTTGACCTGAAGCATCGCGTGGAGATTGCAGATCTCTTGGTTGCACTCGCGGATCGCGCGCGCACGGTGGTGGCCATCTTCCACGAACTCGACATGGTGCGCGATCTCTTCCCGCGAGTGATCGTGATGAAGGGTGGTCAGATCGTTGGTGACGGTGCCCCGAGCGAGGTGCTCACCGCGGCACGTGTGGCCGACGCGTGGGGGATTCCCGTGGAGCGAGCGGCGCGCCTCTAACGGCGCGGAAAACGCGCGCCTCTAGCTCCGCTTGCGCGGCAGGTCCAAGAAGGGGAGTGGCACCACCGTGGCAGGGATCTGCTGACGCGTCTCCTCAATCTGCCACTCGATGCTCACCGTGCTGCCAACTTCGGCGTGCTTTGTGGGGAGGAAGCCGAGGGCAATGGAACGCTTGAGGAGTGGCGAGAAGGTGCCGCTCGTTGCGCGGCCAATCGTTTCGCCTTTGCGCGAGAGCGGCGTGACGTGGCGCCAGGCGCGGAGTGGATGTTCGATTGCGTAGCCGAGATCGAGGTAGGCGTCTTCGAAGACGTTCAGGTCAAGCTCAAGCCCGACGAGTCGATTTGCGGGACCACCTGCGGCGACCTCATCCATCAGTGCGCGCTTTCCAATGAAGGCTGGCTTATCAAGATCAACGAGTCGATCCATCCCAATCTCGTATGGCGAGACGGCGAGGCTCGGGTGCCTGGCGGTGCGACCGGAGTGATAGTCCACGCCGGCCATGATCAGGCCCGCTTCAAGTCGCGCCACATCGAGCGCCTCCATGCCTGCGACGCGCAGCGTGTAGTCCTCACCCGCTTTGATCAGTGCATCCCAGACGGGGAGCGCCTGTTCGAATGGGATCCAGAGTTCGTAGCCAAGGTCCCCCGAGTAGCCGGTCCGCGAGATGCTGACAGGGACGCCATCAATGGTCACGTCTGCGCGACCGAAGAACGGCAGATCTGACATGTCGCGACCGACCGCACTGGAGAGCACGTCGCGCGAGCATGGCCCTTGCAGTGAGAGGGCACAGAGGCGCTCGGTGAGATCTTCGATCGTGACGTTCAACCCTTCGCTCGCGGCGTCGAGCCAACCGTGCTGCGGTTCTGCAGCGGTCCAGAAGTAGGAGCCATCGGCAAGGAGCGCAACCGTGCCGTCATCAAGGACGCGGCCATCGTGATCGCACCACGGGGTGTAGATGGCGCGCATCGGCTTGATGCGATCCACTCGTCTGGTGATAACACGATTCACCAACTTCGCCGCATCTGGGCCGCTGACGCGGTACTTGCACATTGGCGTGACATCGAAGAGTGCGGCGGAGAAGCGGATCGCATGGTATTCCAAGTCGTGCGCTGGGAAATACGAATCGGCGATGAAGAAGCCGGACCACTTGCGCCAGCGGCGAGCCTGATTCAGTTCGGCGGTACGAGGGTGGAACGGCGTTTCAAGCGTCATGCGACTCCCCCTCTCCTGATCGCTCTCTTGGCGGTACCATTGCCCGCACCCGCATCCTAGCGATTTGGGGCGAGTCTTGGAGGGTCAGTGGCGGAACGGTACAACGCGATCGTCATCGGCGGCGGCCACAACGGACTCACCACCGCCGCATACCTCGCGAAGGCCGGACTCAACACTCTCGTCCTCGAGCGACGCTCCATCCTAGGCGGCGCAACGCTCACCGAATCACCGGTGCCTGGTTACAAGTTCTCTGTTGCTTCGTATTTGGTGAGCCTGCTGCGCCCCGCAGTGATTCGCGAGCTCGACCTTGCAAAGCACGGCCTCCAGATGGCCCCATCCGTTGGCACCTACACCGCGCACTGGGATGGCTACCTTGATCGGCGCACGGATCATGCGGATACGATCCGCGAGATTCGCAAGTGGTCTCATAGGGATGCAGATAACTACGACGACTTCAAGCAGACGGTCACGGATATCACGCGCTTCATTCGTCCCGCGATCGACATCCCCGCACCGGATCCGTACGGCGACCCACACGAGTGGCTCGCCTACGCCGGACTCGCCAAGGACTTCGGTCACCTGCCGCTGCGCACGAAGGGTGCCCTGCTTGACCTCATTACGGGCAGCGCGTACGACTTCCTCTCGCGCTGGTTCGAGGGGGAGCCACTCGTTGGCACCATGTCCGCCTCAGGGATCATCGGTACCTTCCTTGGCATCAAGTCGCCAGGGACAGGGATGGTCTTCCTCCATCACTACTTCGGTGAGATCGACGGCTCCTTCCGCGAGTGGGCACTCCCGCAGGGTGGGACGGGCGCCGTTGCAACTGCGATCGCAAACGCGGCACGCTTCCACGGCGCGAGCATCCGCACCGACGCGCCCGTCAAGCAGATCCTGCTGAAGGGGGAGCGCGCCATTGGCGTGGTGCTCGAGTCCGGCGAAGAGATTCATGCGGACACGGTGGTCTCCGCCGCGGACGCCAAGCACACCTTCTTGGAGATGCTCCCCGCCGGCTCGCTGCCGAACGACTTCGAGCGCGCCATCCGCAACTTCAAGTTCCGCGGCTC
>CAYSEM010000039.1:4443-6605 GCA_964430115.1 uncultured Chloroflexota bacterium
TCACCGCCGCTCCTCCGGGAACTGGGCATCTCATGGGGACGGTCTCCATCAGCCCATCGCCCGATTACATGGAGAAGGCATACGACGACGCAAAGCACGGACACCCAAGCCACCGTCCATTCTTGGACATGCTGATCCCAACACTGGTGGACCCATCTATGGCGCCCCCAGGGAAACACGTCGCCACCGCCTTCGTGCAGTACGCGCCACACAAGCTGGCACCAGAGCACGGCACCTGGGATGACATCAAGGAGAGCTTCGGCGACCTAGTGGTTGACACCATCTCCGAATTTGCACCGGACTTCCGCAACAAGATCGTTGGCCGTCAGATCATGACGCCGCTCGACCTTGAGCGCACCATCGGTTTGACCGAAGGGAACATCTTCCAAGGTGAGATCCTGGTGCAGCAGATGGCGTTCAACCGTCCAGTGAGCGGCTGGGCGCGCTACAAGACGCCGATCAAGGACTACTGGCTCGCCAGCTCCTCCGCCCATCCGGGTGGCGGCATCATGGCGGCGCCCGGTCGGCTCGCAGCGCTTGAGATCTTGAAGTCGAAAGCGGGGGACGAGTAATGGCCGCCAAGAAGCAGAAGGCGGCGCCAGAGGCACCACGCGCGCGCAACAGCGCCGATGTGATCGTCCTCGGCGGCGGACATAACGGACTCGTTGCCGCCGCATACTTGGCGCGCGCGGGGATCAAGACGATCCTCCTTGAGGCGCGTGGCGAACTTGGCGGCATGGCGCTGACCGCAGACATCGACGGCGTGAAGGCGCCGATGCTCGCACACACCGTTGGTCGATTCCGTCCGCGCGTCGCGCGCGACCTCGGACTCGCGGGGAGCGTTCGACTTGTGGAGCCAGAGGTGCGCTCGTTTGCACCACACCCACGTGACGGCAGCTCCATCACTCTCTATCGCGATCCGAAGCGCAGCGCCGAAGAGCTGGAGAAGCGACCACACGGCAAGGAGACCGCGCACGGGTTCATGAAACTCGATGGCCGACTGCGACGCATTGGTGCCTACTTCGAAGAGGTGTTGGACGGCGTGCCACCGAGCCTTGATGGCGGAAAATCGGTTGCAGAGATGCTCGCGGGCTTCGCGTTCCGAAAGCCGTTCACGGACCTGAAGGAGGGCGACGGTCGAGAGATCCTGCGCATCCTCCCAATGTCTGCATCAGATTTTGTGGGCGAGTACATCCAGAACGACGAGCACCTGCTCGCCCTCTTGGCTTGGCGCGGTGCAATCTACAACGCTGTCGGTCCAATGAGTCCAGGCACCGCCGCAACGATGCTCTTCGATGGCATCACGGGTGACGGTGCAGACGGCGGCGCCGCGGGACAGACCGTTGTTGCCATTGGTGGACCTGGTGCGCTCGCTACCGCACTCGCCGATGCGGCGCGCGGATTCGGCGCAGAGATTCGCACGAGCGCTAAAGCGGTCGCCATCACCGAACAGGACGGTCGCGTGACCGGTGTGGCGCTCGCAAGTGGCGAAGAGATCGCCGCACCGTATGTGCTCTCCACACTCGACCCAAAGACCACGCTCCTTGGCCTGCTCGGCGTGGAGGCAACAGGGCCAGATCTGCGTCGTCGGCTACGTGCGACACGCAGCACAGGCGTGACCTCCAAGTTGAACCTGCTCGTGGACAAGCTCCCCACCTTCACCGCGGCAGGGAAGGGCGAAGCCGCTCAGGAGAAGTTGCGCGGCCGCATCGTGATCTTGGAGAGCATCCTCGGGATTGAGAAGGCCTTTGACGCCTCCAAGTACGGCCGCATCAGCGAGAGGCCAATCATCGAGGCGCTCATCCCAACGCTCATTGATCCATCGCTCGCGCCGGACGGTCGGCACATCGTGAGCTGCGTGGTGCAGTACGCACCCGCGGTCCTCAAGGATGGCGAGTGGAACGAAGCCACGCGCAAGTCGTTCGCGGACAGCGTCGTGGACCAGTTGGAACACGTTGCCCCTGGCATCACCAACCTCATCAGCGCGCGTCAGCTGATCACGCCTGCGGATCTGCAGAACGATTGGGGCGCAACGGGTGGGCACGCGATGCACGTCAACGAAGGTTTCGATCAGTTTGCGCAGTGGCGCCCCCTCTACGGCATCGGTCGTTATGAGACGCCGATCGAAGGACTCTTCCTCTCCGGTGCGGGCACGCATCCGG
>CAYSEM010000040.1:0-6592 GCA_964430115.1 uncultured Chloroflexota bacterium
CGACCTTCTGCTTGGGAAGCAGACGCTCTACCAACTGAGCTACTCCCGCGTGGGGGGTGAGGATAGCGCATGAGGAGTGGGGGAGGCTACGCTCAGGGCATGGAGAGTGGACGTCATCGGATCACATACCGCTGGCTCGGCAGGCTCGGCTATGACGAAGCGCACGCGGAGCAGCGCCGTCTTGTTGATGAACGCGTGGGCGGGAGCGGCGTGGATACGTTCTTGGCGCTTGAGCATGAGCCGGTGCTGACGTTGGGGAAGAACGCAACGCTCGCCCATCTGCATCTACCAGAGGCTGAGTACGCGGCGCGCGGTATTGCGGTGCGGCGGGTGGAGCGTGGGGGCGAGGTGACGTATCACGGTCCTGGACACCTGGTGGCGTATCCCATCGTCAACTTGCGCGCGGCGGGGATTTCACTGCGACAACACATCTGCGCACTCGAGGACGCGTTGATTGCGGCGTGTGCGCACTACGGCGTGGCAGCGGAGCGGCGCAGCGGTGCGCCGGGCTGTTGGGTCGGCGAGCGCAAGATCGGCGCAGTTGGCGTGCGCGTGGAGAGCGGCGTAGCCTGGCACGGTCTGGCGCTGAACGTAGGTCGCGACCTTGAGGCCTTTTCGCTGATCAATCCGTGTGGGCACGCGGGGGTGGTCTCAACCTCCATTGCGCTTGAGCGCGACTGGGCGGCGGTCGCAGCTGGCGATCGTGCGGCGGTTGGAGCTGCAGCGCCATCTGTTGAGGAGGTTGCCGAAGTGGCGGCACGTGCATATGCGGCGGCGATCGGCGCGTATCTTGACGGCGCTACGATGAGCGGCATGAGTGTGAGCGCATGAGTGGCGGCGGCATGTGGGAGCTGCGACGTGACGAGATCACTGGCTGGTGGTCGGCGACGGTTGTCGATCGCGAGTATCAACCGGAGCGGTTTCATGAAGAGCGCCTCTCTGGCGCGCGAGACGTGACGTGTGGGAACTGTGAGAAGGGTGAAGCGAGTGGAATCTCGCGACGCATGTTGCGCCAAGGGGCGTTTCACTCGGTTGGGACGCGAGCAGATGCGGCGGCGGGAGAGTCGGGATTCCTGACGCTGAGTGATGTGGATCGCGCTGGATCATGGTCGACGCTGATTGCACCGCGCGGCGAGCACGGCGAGCTTGATGAGGTGCCGACACCGCTGATCGTGGACTTCCTCTCGGCAATTCGCGATCAGATTCGCGCGGGTCGCGAGCTGGGGAGCACCGCCTACATTCAGTTTGTTCGCAATGCGGCGGCCCAGGCTGGGGCAATGACGGATCACCTCTGCTTTGAGTCGTACGACCTTCCGCAGGTGCCACACCGGCTCGCCGAAGAGATCGGAGGTGCGGCGCGACTCTCTATTCGCGCAGGAGGGTGTGCCTTCTGTCACATGGTGCAAGACGAAGTGGCGAGCGGGCGACGCTTGATCCATCGAGATCCGTTCGGTGCCGTGATCGCCCCGTTCGCGAGCCGCTCCGCCTTTGAGACGTGGATCGTTCCAAACAATCACGGATCAGATTTCGGCGACGTTGACACCGCGACGCTGCGCGGCTTCGCTGAGACGTTGCAAGCGGCGGTAAAGGCGCTGCGCGCGATCGGCATGCCGCCCTACAACCTGCTCCTTCACACGGCGCCGCTCCGTGAGCGTGTGGACCTCACCTATCACTGGCACTGGGAGCTCCATCCGCGCCTCCGACCGATCGGTGGGCTGGAGTTGGCCTCGGGCATCCCGGTGGTGCCGATCGCTCCAGAGGAGGCGGCGGCGGAACTGCGCCGAGCCCTCACCTAGCCCCCTGCTAGCATTCGGCGGCACCCGCGACGTGGTCGGCAGAGATCGGCCGGCGGGAGAGAGGAGACCCAGATGGCACGCATGGTCATGAACGCGGAAGAGATCCGCCGAGCCCTCACCCGCATCTCCCACGAGATCGTTGAGAAGGAGGGGACCAAGGGGCTTGTGGTGGTCGGCATTCAGCGCCGCGGCGTTCCACTTGCGAAGGTGATCGTTGAAGCGATCAAGGAGCATGAAGGCGTAGACGTTGAATACGGAACGCTAGACATCAGTTTCTACCGTGACGATCTCTCCACAATCTCCGTCGCCCCCGTTCACCGCGGCACGAGCATCCCGGGTGACATCACTGACAAGACCGTGATCCTGGTCGATGACGTGCTCTATACGGGTCGCACGATTCGCGCAGGGCTTGATGCGCTCATTGATTACGGTCGACCGAAGGCGATCCGCCTCGTCGCACTGATCGACCGCGGACATCGAGAGCTTCCGATCCGTGCAGATCATGTGGGGAAGAACATTCCCACCACGAGTGACGAAGTGGTTCGCGTGTGCGTGAAGGAGTTTGACGGCGACGATCTCGTGAAGGTGGAGTTGCTCGCGGAGCATCTTGCTGCGAACGAGGCGGCGGCGAAGGCGAAGGGCTGAGCACGGAGAGGCGGGAGACGCCAATGCCACCCTCGGCCGCTCCCCATCGCCACCTGCTCGATGTTGCGGGCCTTTCGTGGAGTGATCTGAAGCTGCTGCTCGGCACCACCGAGGCGGCACGTCGCATTCTGGGCTCGCCGACCGGTCGCGTGGATGCACTGAAGGGTGTGAACGTCACCACGCTCTTCTATGAGGCCTCCACCAGAACCCGCATCTCCTTTGAGAACGCTGCGAAGGCACTCGGCGCCAACGTCAACAGTGTGGCCGTTGCCAACTCATCCGTAGGAAAGGGTGAATCGCTTGTTGACACGGTGAAGACGCTCCGCGCACTGGGGAGCAACGTGATCGTGTTGCGCCACGAGCGGGCTGGTGCGCCGTGGCTTGCTGCGCGGGTCTTTGACGGGTCCGTACTCAACGCTGGTGACGGCTGGCATGCGCATCCAACGCAGGCACTCCTTGATCTCTCTGTGCTCCTCCGCAACATTGGCGTCAAGGACGGCACGTTGAAGGGGCGCCGTGTGGCGATCATCGGCGACCTCCTCCACAGCCGTGTGGTGCGCTCGAATCTCCACACGCTGCGCGCTGCGGGCGCGGAGGTTCGACTTGCTGGTCCGGCCGCGCTCACCCGCGGGTTCGCTGAGGCTGCGGAGAGAAGTGGCGGCGTGACGCTCTGTGCGTCACTTGCAGAGGCGCTGGAAGGTGCAGACGCAGTGATGGCGCTGCGCATTCAGCGCGAGAGACTCGATGGCGGCGAGGTGAGTTCGTTCGAGGCGTATCGCGAAGCGTGGGGGCTGACGGAAGAGCGCATCGCCGCATACGCCGCGCGTGGGTGCGTGGTCCTTCATCCGGGCCCAATGAACGAAGGAGTGGAGATCGACCCAGACGTTGCCGATGGTCCGCGCAGTCTCATCTTGGAACAGGTCGGCGAAGGGATCCCTGTGCGGATGGCGGCGCTCTGGCGCACCCTTCGCGGCGATGCACCGCTGACTGCACCTTCACCAGCGAAGGCGAGTTCGTGAGTCGACCGCGAGCGGAGCGAACGCTACTCAAAGACCACTGGGTTGTTGACCCCGTGAGTCGACGCGCAGGCGTTGCGACGATTGAAGTGCATAGCGGGAAGGTGGCGCGGCTGGAGTGGCGCGATGGAGTGGCTGAGGCGCGCCGCGCTTTCATTGAGGGGGCTGAACCAGGGCCGAAGGATCCGAAGCATCTCGTCCTCCCAGCACTGGTTGACCTCCATGCGCACTTCCGTCAGCCAGGGGCGGGCGCGTCTGAAGATGTTGCGAGCGGTGAGGCGGCCGCCGCCCATGGCGGATACGGTGCGGTTGCGCTGATGCCCAACAGTGAGCCAGCTGCCGATCACCCTGCGCTTCTTCGGGAGCTGACACGCACCACTGCGCCGCGCGGTGTGACCCTCATGCCGATTGCCGCCGCAACCCTCGGTCGTGCTGGTCGCACGCTCGCGCCGATGGCGGAGCTCGCCAAAGCAGGCGCCGTTGCCTTTAGTGATGATGGCAACCCGATCGCCGACCCTGCGCTCTTTCGCAGTGCGCTGATCACTGCGGGCGCGCTTGATCTGCCGCTCATCGAACACTGCGAAGATCCTGCACTCACTCAGGGTGGAGAGGCGGCGGATGGCTTGGTTGCTACCGCACTCGGTCTCCGGCCGTGGCCCGCCGCCGGTGAGATCAGCGCGGTGGTCCGCAACATCGCGCTGCTGCGCGACGCGATTCGCGACGAGCCGCGCGCGCGACTTCACCTGACACATCTTTCGACTGGCGCAGCACTCGATGCCGTTCGCGCGGCGCGTGCGGAGGGGCTCCCAATCACCTGCGACATCACGCCGCATCACCTTGCGCTCACCGATGCCTGGATTACAGGAGATCAACGGTGGGCGTGGGAGTACAACGAACAGCACCAAGCGAGTCTCACACCGACCAGTGAGGCGTACAATACAAACCTGCGCGTCTGTCCGCCGTTGCGTGACGCGAGCGATGCGGCGGCGTGTAGAGCTGCGCTCCGTGACGGCACCGCGTCCGCAATCGCAACCGATCACGCGCCGCACTCGCGCGAGAAGAAAGAGGTGGAGTTCGGCCTCGCCGCAAATGGGATTGCGGGGATCGAGACGGCGCTCAGCACACTCCTTGCGGCGCGCGCCGCTGGTGAGTTCCCACTCTCGCTCGTCGCGGCGCTGCTTACGACCGGTCCCGCCGCGGTGTTGAATCGACCAGCGCTTGCACGTGGGCTCGCGGTGGGCGGACCAGCGAACCTGGTGGTGGTGGACCTGAGCGCTACCTGGGTGCCGAGCCGGAAGACGCTGATCGGGCGCAGCATCAATACGCCACTCCTCGGCAAGACCCTCATTGGAGTGGTGCTCCTCACGCTGCTCAACGGCGAAGTCGCGTGGAAGGCAGAATGAGGGGATGAGCAACCTACCCGCACCTGAGATGCCCGAGTACAAGGGGGCACCGCTGAGCCCAGATCGCGGCCCCGGTCTCGGCTGCTTCTGGATTCAGGTTGTGGCGCTCGTCGTCTTCATGATCTTGGCCCCCCTCTCCGCGGTGCTGAACTGGGGACCTACGATCGCCACGCTGCTCTTGATTGGCGTGGTGGTCTTGCTCCTCCTTGTCGGTCAGACCTCCATCTTCCTTCTGCGACTTGTGGCGGCTGACCGTCGCGGTCGGCGTGCGCCGCTCGCGAGCAAGAGCAAGACGGTGGGGGAGCTTGAGGACGAGGCGCAGCGAGCGGCTCGCGACAACGAGGACGGCGGCATGGGAGAATCGCGCTGATGCCAGTGCTTGCAACGTACTTTTCGATTCGACGGGGGCGTGACCCCTTCTTCAAGTTTTTCATGCGCACGCTCTTTCCAAAGACCGTGAAGTCGTATGAAGAGAAGTTCGGCATCAAGTTTCTTGGGTGGTACAACGTTGCGCACGGCTGGGACTTTGACAACGTGATTCTCTTTGACCTGCCGGATTACGGCACCCTTGACTTGCTTGAGCGCGACGAATCTTCACGGGCACTCGGGCACCGCGCCGGCGAGTGGATGTTCGAGCGGCACCACTCCATGTTCCTGCGTGAACGACTCTCGCGCGATCTTGAGTACCGCGGCTGATGCCTCCCAAGCGCCCCGCAAAGCCGCTCAAGAAGAAGATCACCCTAACCCGGGCGACACGCGCACGTGCCTCGCAGACGCGCAGCACCCTCTCACCAGAACTTACGCGGAAGCTTGCGCACGCCGCGGAGGCGGCAGGCTCCGAGCGACTCACGGCGGTTGAGCACGCCGCGGATCGCCTAGGTAGCTATCTTCGCGAACATCGCAACACGCTCAAGGTAGTTGCTCCGCTGCTTCTGGCGGGGAGTGCAAAGGCGCCGCAGTTGATCCTGGAGAGCGACCTCTCGTTCCGCGTACGCTCTATTGACGCGCGCAAGCGCAGCAGCCTCGATCGCGCATCCACCGCGGAGGTGGTGGAGCTCTGGGCGCCTGCAGATCTTTATGACCGAATTGAGGCTGCGCTGCGCACCAAGGCGGGCCTTGCCGTGCGTCCTACGGGGGCGATCGTTGCCGGACTCGGCGCCGCGGGTGATCACGGCGCAAAGGTCTAACGCGCGATGGGCGCAGCGCCCGTCCGCGCCCAACTGCTTGCCGTTGGTGAGCTTGCGCCAGGACGCAGTGCACTCCTCCTTCGACTCCCTGAGCTGATCGCGTCGCTCCGCTCGGGGCACGCACTCCACCTCCTCCACGCCGAAGCGGGTGGATACCGTCTTCGCCGCGTTGCCCCAGTGACGCAGATCGACCTCATTGCTGGGAGTGTCCAGGTTGCGCTGCAGCCGCGCGCCGATGGGGGTCGCGACTCACTCGCGGAGCTCGTGCCTGGTGCGCAGCTCTCCGTCGTCGGACCAATCGGACAGCCCATTGAGATAGATCCCGACGCACTGCAGATCCTGATCGTCACCGACGTTGAGGGTTTCCCATGGGTTCGACTCCTCGCCACTTCACTCGCCGCTGCAGGGCGATCCGTGACGATGCTGTTCGAAGCGAACACCGCCGCTGAGATCCCTCCCGCATCGCTGCTCCCTGAGTCGGTTGAGATCCACGTTGCGACAGAAGACGGAAGCCTTGGCCACCACGGGAGTGCTGCAGATCTCGT
>CAYSEM010000041.1:0-2585 GCA_964430115.1 uncultured Chloroflexota bacterium
GCTGCTCATGCAGCCGGCAATCACGTGAAGCCAGGGAGTACGCGTTGAAGCCATCAGCCAGAGTCTAGCGGAGCCCGTCCGACGCGGCTTGATCCACTAGCCAGGTGGACGTGTCGGTCAGTGCAGCCTTGGCAGGAAACTCGGTGATCTTGGAGCTAGTCATCATGATTGACTTCAGCGCGTTTAGTTTTCCTGAACCAACGACACTCACGCAAACTGAGCGTGCGCTTGCAAGAATCCCAATTGAGAACGTTAAACGCGATACACGGGGCTCAATGTGAGTTGGCGCTTCCACTGGGGATGCAACTGGCGCACCCACTCGGGCTAGGCTAGAGCCGGGGAACACACTCAGGCAGTGTCCATCTGAACCGACTCCAAGCATCACGAGGTCAAAGATTGGGAACCTCTCGGTGTTCAGAGGTACCTGGAACTCATCTAGTTCATTGAGGTATGAATTCACTGCAGCGGGTCCTGGCAGCTGAGTCGGCCAGGCGTGTACCTGTACTCCTAGGCTATCTGCGGAGGCCTTCGAAGCCGTCGGCAGAAGGAGTAGTTCATCCACAAGCGATACATTGGAAAGCGGATCGGCTCGATCCACATGTCGCTCGTCACCAAACCAAATGTGCGTCTTACTCCATGGCATTTGGGCCGATAGCCTTGAATCTCGCATTGCAGCGTAGAGCGCCGCAGGAGTACTTCCTCCAGTCGCGCACCAGTGAAACACGCCGCGAGCCGCAACGGATTGCGTAGCAGCTGCTATCACGAGGTCGGCCGCGGCTAGGGCGACCGCCTTGGCGTCTTCTACAACGATGATGTGTGGCCCGCTCATCCGACAAGTTGCGCAAACGCGCGCAGGATAGATGGGGAGAGTGGGTCAACCTCGCCAAGCTCAAGTGCCTGACTGAGCAATTCAGCATCTGTGGCGCGCTTTGCGCGCAGCGTGCGCTCGTGAACTTGTGTTCCGTTGATTGATGCTCGGACATGGGTGCTTTCGCCATCTGCGCGCACGCCGAGCTCCAGCACGCCTCCACGGCGCTCTGCGCTGATGTGGAGGGCGAGCGTGGTTCCTGATCGGCTAGCATCCACCACCGGCTCAAGCGTGAGCGCAATGCGTCGTCCCTCCTCGTCAATGGCTCCGCTCCATGTACCAGCGTGGTTCTCAAGTGGTGCGGTGACACGCGCGTTCAGGCGTGAGGCGAGCCAGGCAAGGTGGTAGGTCGGCTTCACGACGTTTGCTGGGGCGGTGATGCTGCTCCCCGCGGAATATGTGGCACCGATCTTCGTGATCGCATGCAGATACGGAGCGACCTCTGGTTCGTCAAACGCGCTGGCGACTGCATCGCGCCAGCGTGCTTGTCGAATGAGTGAGAAGTCGCTGAGCGCAGTGCCTGAAGCACTTGAAAGCGTAATCAGGTCACGCACGACCTCAATCCCTACGCCTCGCTGCTCCGCACCATTGAAGAGAATCCGATCAACGCCTCGCAGCAACTCCTTCAAGTCGCGACTGGTTGGATCGACGGTGTGATCCCACCAGAGGAGTGTTGGGAGGTCATGCAGTGAGAGTTGCGGAACCATGCTGGAGAGGTGGCGCCCCGCCTCACCGCTCGCATCAATCCAGAGAAGCTCCGTGCACGCAGATGTGCCGTCGCCGCGTGGGGTGACCGCACAGAAGATCTCAAGTCGCGCCTGAAAGGTGGGTGGTCCCTCTGGATCACGCGGCACAATGAAGAGGGTGCGCGAAGGGTTTCTTGGGAGGCTTGTAAGTGAACTCGCTGCACCAACCGCGCGCTCTTCACCCGGTGCCACCACTACGAGGTTCATCACTCCGGTTCGTACTGCGAGCGGTGTTGCCCCGTTGTCATCTGGTGATGTGTTGGCGCTGATCTGCTGACGCGACTCGGTGCTACCCCAGAGGCGCGCGAGGAGCGCGTCTGCCTCCGCAACTGAGTGTGCGGTGGACTTCCAGCGGAGGGTGGAGAGCTCTGCGGCGCTGAGGTTCATTGGGCGCTACAACCTGCGCCAGCGACGCCCCTCGCGGGTGAGGAGCGCATCGGCAGCATCAGGGCCCCACGTCCCTGCGTCGTAGTTGGGAAGTGCTGGCTCAGAGCCCACGAGCCAGGACTCCATGATCGGATCCACGATCCGCCAGGCGGCCTCAACTTCGTCGGCGCGCGTGAAGAGCGACGCATCTCCGAGGAGTGCGTCCAGCATGAGCGTCTCATACGCGTCTGGACTCTCTACTGAGAAGGCGGAACCATAGGCGAAGTCCATGTTTACAGAACGCACATCAGTCCCTAGCCCTGGTACCTTGGCAGCGAATCGAAGCAGGATCCCCTCATCAGGTTGGATGCGAATCACGAGCATGTTTGACTCCGGCGCATCACCAGTTGGCGAGAAGAGGCGCTGCGGAACATCTTTGAACTGAATCGCGATCTCTGTGGCGCGCTTTGGGAGTCGCTTCCCAGCTCGCAAATAGAAGGGGACCCCCGCCCAGCGCCAGTCGTCAATTTCAAATCGAGCGGCGATGAATGTCTCCGTCTCAGATGCGGCATCCACCTCAGGCTCGCTCCGGTATCCGGCCACCT
>CAYSEM010000041.1:2685-6525 GCA_964430115.1 uncultured Chloroflexota bacterium
GTCTCCGTCTCAGATGCGGCATCCACCTCAGGCTCGCTCCGGTATCCGGCCACCTCGGTGGCGCCGATCCACCCTGGCCCGTATTGGCCGCGCACGACGTGCTCATCAATCGTATCGGTGTTCAGGAGACGAACAGCACGGAGCACCTTCACCTTCTCGTCGCGGAGGGCCTCCGCATCAAGCGTGGCGGGTGGCTCCATTGCAACGAGCGTGAGGAGCTGCAAGAGGTGGTTCTGCAAGATGTCACGGAGCGCGCCCGTCTCTTCGTAGAATGCGCCACGCCCCTCGACGCCGATCGTCTCTGCCACGGTGATTTGAATGTGGTCGATGTATCGACGGTGCCAGATTGGCTCAAAGATCAAGTTGCCGAAGCGGAAGATCAAGATGTTGCGAACGGTCTCTTTTCCGAGATAGTGGTCGATGCGGTAGACCTGACTCTCGCGGAAGACTTTGCCAACCTCGCGGTTGAGCTTCACTGCGGAATCTAGGTCGCGACCGAAGGGCTTCTCAATGACGACGCGTCGCCAGCCACCCTCACCCGTCTCGTGATCGAGCCCTGCAGCGCCGAGCCCGCGGATAATCTCCGGGAATGATGAGGCAGGGGTTGCGAGATAGAAGAGGCGATTCCCTCCCGTCCCAACACTCGCGTCAATTGCATCTAGGTGTCGGCTCAGGGCGGCGTACGACTCGGGGTCATCAAACGCACCCTTGACATAGCTGATGCGCGCAGCAAACTCGCTCCAGCGTGCCTCATCAATTGGCTTGACTCGAGCGTGCTTCTCGAGTGACGCACGCAAGTCAGTGCGCATCGTTGCATCGGTTGCATCACGTCGCCCGAAACAGACGAGGGCGAACTTCTCTGGAAGGAGATCGCCAGCCCAAAGGTGGTACAAGGCTGGGACGACCTTGCGGTGTGCGAGGTCACCGGTTGCTCCGAAGAGCACCACGATGTTTGGGTCAGGGACGCGCTCAATGCGCAGGCCTGAGCGAAGTGGATTTGCCTTACTTCGCTTCGGCGTCGCCTTTTTTCCCGCTCGTGCAATGCGAAGGTTGCGGATCGTTCCGCCGCCTTCGCCAGCCTTTCCGCTTTTCACTCCGGCTTCACCGCATGTCCGCCGAATTGATTGCGCAACGCAGCGAGCACCTTTGCGCTGTACGAGTCCTCTTGACGTGATCGGAACCTCGTCAGGAGCGAGAGGGTGATCAGCGGAGCTGGGACATCAAGGTCAATCGCCTCCTGCACCGTCCAACGTCCCTCTCCCGAATCTGCAACCCAGCCCTTGATGGACTTGAGTTCGTTCCCTTCAGCGCGGAAGGCGCGCCCAGCGAGTTCAAGGAGCCAACTGCGCACGACGGAGCCTTGCATCCAAAGGTCAGAGACCTTTGCAAGGTCAACCTTGTAGCGGGACTTTGCGAGGATCTCAAACCCTTCGGCGTATGCCTGCATCAGGCCGTATTCAATCCCGTTGTGCACCATTTTGACGTAGTGACCGGCGCCGGTCGCGCCGCAGTGCATGTAGCCGTCCTTCGGTGCCAGCGTGAGGAAGATCGGCTCCATCTCCTTCACTGGAGCGGCATCGCCGCCCACCATCATGCAGTAGCCGTTCTCAAGTCCCCAGACGCCACCCGAAGTTCCGGCATCAATAAAGTGGATGCCGTGCCCCGCAAGCTTCTCGTGCCGGCGGATCGTGTCGTGAAAGTTGGAGTTACCACCATCGATCACCGTGTCTCCTTTTCCAAGGAGCGGGATGAGTTCGTCGATCATGGCCTCGGTGGCATCGCCGCTCGGCACCATCACCCAGACCTTTCGTGGAGATGGGAGCGCGGCAACGAGGTCCTTCACGCTGTAGGTGGGGGTGGCGCCATCTTTTGCGATCTCGTCGGTCTTCTCTCGCGAGCGGTTCCAGATGGCTACCTCATGTCCGCCTCGAAGGAGGCGCTTGACCATGTTGCCGCCCATCTTTCCAAGACCAATAAATCCGATCTTCACAGGAGCCTCCTCACTTGTGGCCACACCTGGGCCGTCACTGAGATGCTAGCGCGTGCGTGCGACCCGCTGTGGATCAGGCACTAAGCGCGCGGCGGAAGAGCGACTCCACCGCTACGAGCCCAGCGTCTGGGTTTGAGCCAAGGTGGATGCGCAGGATCGGCAGATCATGGGCCACAAGTGAGCGTGCGTCACCAAGTGCCTGTGCGTCAACAAGTTGACCGAAGGTGAAACTTCTCCCGGGGATCTCAAGGTCGTGCGGTCGCCCTGCAACGAGTTGGATAAACCAGCCGATCGGTGCGCCGCCCTTGTGCAACTGCCCCGTTGAGTGGAGGAAGCGCGGACCGTAGCCAACGGTGGTGGCGCGGTGTGTCCCATCGCGCAGCAGCAGGCGGAGTGAGGTGAGCGCCGCCGTCCGTTCGGGCGTGGTGGCGATGTACGCATGGATGCCAATGTAGCCGCGCTGCGCAAGTCGCTGGAGCTGACCGGCAACGAGTTTCACCGCGTCATCTGCGAACGCGGCAGGGAGCGCGCCGTCTACCCAGAGCTGAAGTGGCCCGTCGGCACACTTCGGAGTCAGTTCTGGGAGCGCGCCAGTTGCGGCGAGTTCACCGAGCACTGCGGTGGTGTTCTGCTTGGACTCGGTCACATTCGGTTCATCAAATGGGTTGATGCCCAGAACGACGCCTGCGATCGCTGTTGCCACCTCCCAGTGAAGGAACTCTCCGCCAAGATCAATGGCGTCACTCAGCGTGTAGCTGATGACGGGATGGCCTGCCGCCGCAAGCTCGTTGAGTCGAGCCTCAGCGGACGTTCCATCTGCAGCGCGTGGTGCGCGGCCACCGTTCAGCGCGATGCGCACGAAGAGTCGATCGTCCTGGTAGCTCTCAAGCGCGCCGAGCGGCTCAAGGTCGACGGGGACGACGCCTACGCCCTGCTTTCCCGTGCTCTCTGCAACGAGTTGCTCCGCCCATGCGCCGAACCCGTGGATCGGCTCATCAACGAGGAGGGTCAACTTATCGCGCCCCTCGCGCGCGAGCGCACCAATGATCACGCCGAGGGCAACGGCACGGTTGGCGGTTGGCTCTGGCTCGCGCAGTTGAGCGGCAGCGACGGCACCTGCAGCGAGCAGCGAATCCAGGTCAATGCCCAGAAGACTTGCGGGCACGAGTCCCACAAAGCTGAGTGCGGAGTAGCGTCCGCCAATGTCAGCGGGGTTCAAGAAGCGTTCGAGCATCCGCTCGTTTCCTGGAATCCCATCAATGCTTGGCGAGGGGTCGCTGATCGCGATCATCGAGGCGAATGGATCTTCGCCTGCACTGAGCGCGCTTGAGATCCATCCCGCCGCATAGGCGGCGAATGAGAGCGTCTCCGTGGTGGTGCCAGACTTACTTGCAACGATCACCAGCGTCTTGGCAGGGTTGAGCCCAGCGAGCGCCGCTGCAACCGCCTCTGGATCCGTGGAGTCACAGACGCGAATCTTTAGCCACTCGCTGATCGAAGCGAACGCGGTGGCGAGCACTTCGGGGGCGAGGGAGGATCCACCCATTCCTGCGACGATTGCCGTGGTGAAGCCGGCATCACGGACCTTCTCACCGAACGCTTCAAGTGCTGGGACCTGCTCAGTGAAGTGGGCTGGCGCGTCGAGCCAGCCGAGTCGATTCGCGATCTTCGCCTGAACTTCGGCGTCACGACTCCAGAGTGTGACGTCCTTATCGGCAAGTCGCGTCGCCCACTCTTCGCTGCGCGCGCGCTCGAAGACTGCGCTGATTGCTGCGAGGTCTGTGGCGCGGCCGACGCGTGCAGAGAAGGGGAGTCGTAGCTCGCCGCTCACCCCTGTTCCTTCTCAATCT
>CAYSEM010000042.1:0-6428 GCA_964430115.1 uncultured Chloroflexota bacterium
CGGTCGCGCGGGCTGCGTGGCAACGCTCATGAGTTAACTCTCACGCGCGGATCCAAATAGGCGTAGCTGATGTCCACGATGAGATTCACCACGACGTAACCCACACTTACAATCACGGTCACGCCCTGCACCACCACGTAGTCGCGCGCGGTGATTGCCTCTGCGATTGTCCGACCGATCCCCGCAAATCCAAAGATAGTCTCCGTCAACACGGCGCCCGAGAGCAGACCGCCGAGCGAGAGTCCGACTACCGTAGCCACGGGGAGAAGCGCGTTGCGCAGCGCGTGCTTGGAAACTACCTCGCGCTCAGAGAGACCCTTCGCTCGTGCCGTTCGGATGTAGTCAGAACCGAGCACATCCAGAAGCGAACTCCGCGTCACACGCGCGATCACCGCCATCGGAATCGTTGCGAGGGCAACCGAGGGGAGGATGAGGTGGCGCACTGCGTCCACGAGATTCCCTGGGTTGAGCGTGAGGATCGCATTTGGGATCGCCATGTTGGAGATAAAGTCGAGAAGGCCTCGCAACGGGCCTTGGAGGCCAGAGAGCCCCCACGCGTCGGCGATTTCAGTTGGGATCACCCCGGGGCTGTAACGATTCGCCGGCGGCAGCGAGATCGGCGTGTCTTTCAAGATTACGGCAAAGAAGTAGGCCAGCAGAAGGCCGAGGACGAATACTGGAACAGAGACGCCAAGGTTAGCGAAAATCATTGTGGAGACATCCGTGCGTGAATTGCGCCGTGTCGCTGATCGAACGCCGAGTTTGATGCCGAAGAAGGTGGCGATCGTCAGCGAGAGCGCCGCGAGTTCGACGGTCGTCGGCAATCGATCCACGATCAGCTGTGTCACTGGCACACCAAACCGGATGGATTCGCCGAGATCGCCAGTCAGCACCTGCTGCAGGTACGTGATGAATTGAGCGGGAATTGGCTGATCAAAACCGTATCTGGCGTTGAACACTGCGCAGGTGGCTTCCGTCGCCTTCTCCCCGAGGAGCGCAATGCACGGATCACCAGGGAGGAGTCGCGTGATCCCAAAGACCGCAATCAGAATGCCAAAGATCACGGGAAGGCTCACCAAGAGCCGTCGCATGATGTAGGTGGTCATGTTCGCTGCAGCCCTCCGCTACCGAGTTGGAAGAGTGCGCCCCCGCCGTCACCCGAAGGTGGCGACGGGGGCTTCCACACTCACCACCGCGAGGTGGTGGGTGCGGCCTTACTCATTCTGCTTTCGCGCAGCTGTCTGGATTCAAGAACGCACCGAGGGTATATCCGAAGTACTCGAACGTACCAGTGCGACCCTTGTGCCATGGGTTTGCGCAGTCCCAGAGCGAAGCAAACGTATCAACCACGTCAGTGGCATCAAACGCTGCGCCGTTGTGGAACTTCACGCCCGTGCGCAAGGTGCAGGTCCAGGTGAGTAGGTCTGCCGAGGCTTCGCAGGCGGTGGCGAGGAGAGGCTTCGTCTCCGCTCCAGCCGTTACGAACCCGAAGAGACCTTCGCCGATCTGGCCGCAGACTCGTAGTGACTCACCATCCGTCTCGTCCGCACAGTAGAGCCCACCAGGCTCACCGTTCTGGATCCAGACGAAAGTGTCGTCGCCACCCGAGCCAAACGCGGCGAGCTCCTCGTTGCCTAGCGGCGACGAGTGCGCGCCTTGAATGCCAGCCTTGAATGCGACCGCTGAACCACCGTGAGCGACTGGAATCATCGGCACATTCGCCTTGATGGCGTTGTTTGCCTCTGCGTACAGCGCTTCACGCTCTGCAGGGACCGCAGTCTTGCCCGCCCCTGCGAGCGCGCTGGTGATCGCATCGATCGGTGCACCGAACTGGATCACCGATGGACCAAAGTGGGCATCGAGGAAGTTCGTTGCGTCTGGATAGTCTCCCGTCCAACCGAGGAGGTGGAGACCAGCCAGTGTGCCGCTGCTCGCAGCATCCAAGAATGCGGTCGATTCAACTTCTTTGACCTCAGCGTTGATCCCGATCGCCTTGAGCTGATCCTGGATGTCGGCCGAAACCTGTGCTGGCACTGGGAGATAGCCGCGATCTACCTGGCGATAGGAGATCGTTGTCTTGAACCCGTTTGCGTAGCCAGCCGCTGCCATCAGCGCTTTGGCCTCGTCCAGGTTCCTTTCGTACCAGGCCTCACCTGCACACCCGTGTGCAATGGTGCATGGCGTGAAGTGGCTTGCCACCTCCGAGCCGCCTGGGTAGAACGTGTCCACGATGCGCTGACGATCCAACGCAAGAGCCACAGCCTTTCGGACTTCGAGCTTCTCAAATGGATCGCCCGGGATCGACGAGTTCATTCCCACATACATGATGTTCAGCGCTGGTCGCGGGATCACCTGCAATGCAGGGTCCGCTGAGGCGGCCGCAATGTCAGTTGGAGCAAGGTTGTCGATTCCGTCAGCCGTCCCTGCCTTCAAGGCAATGAGGCGTGCTGCCGCTTCCGACTGCCACTGGAAGACAGCGGTGCCTGAGGTGGCGAGCTGACCCCAATAATCTGCGTTGCGCTCAAGGACAATCTGCGTCCCGCGCTCCCACGCCTTGAACTTGAACGGACCTGTGCCGTTTGGCTTCTCAACGATGCTGCCGTCGGCAGTTGCCGTTGAAAGGTAGCCGGAGTCGTTGATCACAAAGTTGGTCAGCGCCAACTTCTGGATGAACGCCACGTCAGGTGCGCAGAGCTCGAAGACGACGGTCGACGCGTCAGTCGAGGTGATGCGCTTGAATCCGTAGTAGCCCTCTGCGGAACAATCCGCCGGGCCTGCTTCCGGATATGCCTTCGGTGCGAAGGCGATGGTGTCGGCACTGGAGGTTGTTGAGCCTCCGCACGCCGCAGCCACCATCAGGAGAACGGCGCCAATGGCGCCGATCCGTAGGTTCTTCATCGCGTTTCTCCTTGCTTACGTCCAGTGGAGACAGCCAGCGCCGCCTCCCCCTGCGGTGTATCCGCATTACGTGCGAGGATAGTCCAGCAGCAGGGAGACTGACCACGCGGGTGCGCCCCCTATGATTCGTGCGTGGATTCGGCCCTCTTCCTCACGCTCCTCCCGCTCGCCTTCTTCGCCGTCGCCCTCCTCTACTCCTCGGTGGGACACGCAGGGGCAACGGGATACCTCGCCCTGATGGCGCTTGCAGGGCTCGCCCCTGAGGCGATGCGCCCAACCGCCCTCGTCTTGAACCTTGCGGTTGCCTCCATCGCAGTCGTCCGGTTTGCTCGGGCCGACCAGCTTCCGTGGCGTACGCTCCCCTACTTTTTGCTTGGCTCGATCCCCACCGCGTACCTTGCGGGGAGCCTCGAGATCGCAGACGAGATCTATCGACCGCTCCTCGCAACGGTCCTGATCGCCGCCGCACTCCGTCTCGCGGCGCGCGCACGCAGCGACGCCTCCGCTGAGCAAACGGCTCTCCCTCCGCGGCGTTACGTTGCGGCGCTCGTTGGTGGCGTCATCGGGCTGCTGGCCGGAGCAACGGGGACTGGTGGTGGCGTCTTCCTCACGCCGCTCGTGATCGCGCGTCGTTGGGCGAGCACGCGCGCAGCGGCGGGACTCTCCGCAGGATTCATTTTGGCGAATTCAATCGCCGGTCTCGCCGCACGGCCCGCATCACTCGACCTCCTCCCTGCCACACTGCCGCTTGGTCTCGCTGCTGCCGCCGCGGGTGGACTGATTGGAAGCGAGCTCGGTGCACGAAGAGTGAGCCTCATTGCGCTCCGACGCCTCCTTGCCGCGGTCATGGCCATCGCAGCCGCGCGCCTCCTCGCTGGCTAGCACGTCTCCTGCATGACGAGTCGGGTACCCTAGTCGTTACGCAGTTCGTTCACGGACTGCATGGATAGATAGTGGAGGTACTCGTGGCAGTAGCAACCAGAAGGCGCGCTGCATCAGCGCCGCGCGCAACAGGGTCGGAGGCGGTGACGACAACGTTCACCAAGATTGCCCCAGCACGCGCAAAGCAGCTCTTTAACTGGAACCGCATCCTTGTCGTCTTGCACGGCATCCAGGCGGCGGTGATTGTGGCGATCAGCCCAACGGACGCGCTTGTTCGCTTTGAAGGGACCTACCCGGTCTCGAGCATTGTGAACGGTCAGTTCGCAGGATTCACGCAGGGGAAGGAGCTCCTGTTGAGCTTCCCGCTCGCGTATCTCGTGGCGGCCTTCTTCGGGCTCTCCGCGCTCGCCCACTTCCTCGTGGCATATCCGCTCCGCGCACGTTATGAGGGTTGGCTTGCACGACAGTTCAATCCAATGCGATGGGCCGAGTATGCGCTTAGCTCCACGCTGATGATCATCGGTATTGCGTCGCTGAGCTTCATCACCGACGCGGGTGCGCTCGTGGCGATCGCTGTCTGCAACGCGTCCATGAATCTCTTCGGCTGGTCAATGGAGGAGGCGAACATTGGACGAAAGAACGTCCAGTGGAGCCACTACATCTTCGGCTGCATCGCGGGGATCGCACCATGGATCGCCATGTTCACCACGGTCGGACTCTCGCTGGCGAACTGGCCAACGGGCACCGCGCCGAACGGCGGAAGCCTCGAAGACTTCAAGCCGGTGTTGATCACGATCTACGTAAGCCTCTTCGTGAGCTTCAATATCTTCGCCGTCAACATGGTGTTGCAGCGCTTGAAGGTTGGCCGCTGGGCGGACTACCTTCACGGCGAGCGAAGCTACATGATCCTCTCACTCGTGGCAAAGACGCTCCTCGCCTGGCAGGTGTGGACCGGCGTCTTCATGCCAGCAAACTAGAAGCATCAATCGCGCGAGCGATCGCGCGGCACGCACACGCATGCGAGGGGCTCCGTTCCGCCGTAGGGTGGAACGGAGCCTCACGCTTTTCTCGAGAGGCGTAGCATCAGAGTGATGAGCGACGCCGAAAAGGGAACTGACCGAGGCCTGACCTACGCGGGCTACCTTCGCCTTGACGAGCTGCTAAGCCTGCAGTCGCCTCGGTCGGAAGAGCACGACGAGATGCTTTTCATTGTCATCCACCAGACGTATGAGCTCTGGTTCAAAGAGATGTTGCACGAGCTTCGTGGCGCCGCACGTGCACTCGGCTCCGCAGATGTCTGGCGTGCCGCACACCGAATCAGTCGCGTGCGTCACATCCTGAAAATCGCCGTGGCGCAGGTTGATGTCCTTGAAACGCTAACCCCACTTGAATTTGCCTCGTTTCGAAGCCGACTTGCGACATCAAGCGGATTTGAATCGGCACAGTTTCGTGAGCTGGAAGCACTGCTCGGTGTGCGCAACCCTCGGCTCGCTGATCTGCTTCCTGAACCCGACGCGCGTGCTCGCGTCCATGCAACGGCCCAGCAGCCGAGCCTCTGGGATGCCGTGATCGCCTGGCTCGCGTCGAGCAACCACGCTGTACCGGCACACGTACTCAAACGCGACTACGCGGAGCAGTACACGGGCGACGAAGGGTTGCAAGACCTGCTCCTCACGCTCTATCGCCAGGGAGGCGAGGTTGCGTCAATGATGGAGCTGCTCGTTGACATCGACGAAGGACTTCAAGAGTGGCGGTACCGTCACGTGAAGATGGTGGAGCGGACGATTGGGCGCAAGATGGGCACTGGTGGGTCAACGGGAGTTGAGTATCTCGCGGCAAGCCTGCATCGACCCATCTTTCCCGATCTCTGGGCAATCCGAAGTCGAATGTAACGCCGATGAGCCACGCGCCGCGCATTGATCACGCACGCCTGCAACGACTTTTCGCGGAGGAGTCCGATCGATTTGCGCGCGCACATCCTCGCGCGGCACAGCTCGCTGTGCGTGCCAGCGGCAGCCTCGTTGGCGGGGTTCCAATGAGCTGGATGCAGCGGTGGGCCTCCCCTGTTCCTCCATATGCAGCATCCGCACGGGGTGCAACGATCACGGACATCGATGGGCACCAGTACCTCGACCTTGCCCTCGGCGATACCGCCGCCATGGCCGGCCACGCACCAGCGCAACTCACACGCGCGATCACAGCGCAGCTCGAGAACGGTGCCACCACCATGCTCCCGTCAGAGGCGGCGATCGATGCAGCGGAAGAGCTGACGCGCCGCTTCGGCCTCCCGCTCTGGCAGCTCTGCCTCACCGCAACAGATGCGAATCGCTTTGTCTTACGCATCGCTCGCGCCGTCACGAAGCGCCCCAAAGTCTTGGTTCACAACTGGTGCTACCACGGCACCGTTGACGAGACGTTCGCCATCGCAGCACCTGGTGGCAGCGCTGGAGCCGCGCAGGCACGGCCAGGGAACACTGGTCCACAGGTGGATCCTTCAGCCACGACGCGCGTTGTAGAGATCAACGACCTGGTCGCGACGGAAGCGGCGCTCGCCGCAGGTGATGTCGCGGCCATCCTGATTGAGCCAGCACTCACCAATATCGGAATCGTGCTCCCCGATCCTGGCTACCATGCCGCACTCCGAACTC
>CAYSEM010000043.1:0-6087 GCA_964430115.1 uncultured Chloroflexota bacterium
CGCGCTCTTCAAGCAACTTGCATCGCTTCCAGACGCAGCGCTCGGTCATACCGCATCGGGGAGCGAGTGGAGCGTAGGTGCGATTGCCCATCATCTGGTGACAGCAGCGGAGAACTACGCGCAACGGCTTCACGGTGAGCCGCGCGCACCTGAACGATCGACCCCTTCCACCGCAACCGACATCACACACCTCGCCAAAGGCTTGGCGGCTGCCGATGCAAAACTACGCGCGGGCGCCGCTTTCGATGGCGCAGAGGTGCTCCGCTGGATCTCTTTTGGCGGCGAACCGATGGCCTTCCCCCGCTGGGTGCTGGTAAACCAGTCCGTCCATCACGCCACGGAGCACCGCGCGCAGATCGCAGGTGCACTCGCAGCGAACGGGATCACGAGCGTAGACTTGGACGCGATCGATGTCTGGTCGCTGCATGACGTAGATGTCTCAGCCACCGATGCATGAGGAGGCTCACGATGAAGAGGTTGGGCGCTGGGTGGAGAGGCGCAGCAATCGTCGCGCTCTCTCTCATTGCGGGCTGCGCGTCAGGCACCACTGAAGGCGCAGGTGTGCGAACCGTAAGTGCCTCCGAAGCCGTCAAGGTGCTTGACTCCCGCGTGGTGATTGATGTGCGCGGCCCAGACGAGGTTGCGGAGGGTGCGATCGTTGGAGCTACGGTGCTCGACTTCAACGCGGGCGAGTTCGAAGCGAAGATCGGCGACTACGACCGCAACGCCGCGTACCTTGTCTACTGCCGCAGCGGCAACCGCTCAGGCCAGGCCGTTGCGATCATGAAGGAGCTTGGCTTCACTGATGTGATTGACGCTGGCGCGTACGTAGATCTTGCCGCTGCAGGCGCGCCGACGACGAAGTAGCCTCGTCAGCCGCCGAACGCATCTCCATCTGGATACGGGAACCACTCGGGATCCGCTTCGGCATCTGGCGCGATCATCACCATCTTGGATCGCCGGAACTGCTCCAACCCTTCGCTTCCAAGTTCACGTCCTGAACCAGTCAGCTTCCGTCCACCGAACGGGATCGCATCGTTGTCGTTGAGCGGCGTGTTGACCCAGACGATCCCCGTCTCAATCTCGCGAACCGCACGCGCAGATTCGCTCAGTTCGTTCGTGTAGATGTTGGCCCCCAACCCAAGTTCCGAGTCGTTCGCGCAGCGAATCGCCTCGCTCAGGTCTTTCACGCGCGCAATCGGAGCGAGTGGACCGAAGCACTCGTTGTGCATGATCTCCATTGAGTGGTCCACCTTCATGACGGTCGGCTCGTAGAACCAGCCGCGCTCCAAACCCGCGGGGCGCTTGCCACCGGTGACGATTGTCGCCCCCTGTTCCACCGCACGCGCCACGATCCGTTCAACGCGCGCACGCTCGCGCTCGGAGGACATCGGGCCGACGTCGACGCGATCCAGTCCACTGCCAACTCGAAGTGCCCTGGCCTGAACCGCCAGCGCCTCTACGAAATCGTCGTAGATCTCTTCGTGAACATAGAACCGTTCCGCAGAGGTACAGACCTGCCCGCAGTTCAAGAACGCGGCAAACGCCGCGCCTCGAGCTGCAATCGAGATATCAGCCGACGGCATCACGATGAATGCATCGTTTCCTGACGCTTCGATCAGCGTCGGCTTGAATCGTTGCGATGCAGTCGCGGCAACCGCCTGCGCCGCGCGCACGCTGCCAGTGAAGGCAACGCCGTGGGTGTTCGCATGTCCAACGAGTGCCTGGCCCGTCTCCGCGCCGCCCGTGAGCACTTGAATCAGTCCGGGAGGAAGGTGATCGAACGCCTCCATCCACATCAGCATCGTGACGGGCGTCAGTTCGGACGGCTTGATGATGATCGCGTTTCCCGCTGCCAATGCGGCGGCGGACTGCCAACCGGCGAGGAGCATCGGGAAGTTGTACGGCACGATGGAGACGACGGTGCCGAGCGGCTCCTTCAGCACCATGTGCAACTGGCCGGCGATCGCTGGTCCCGCGACTCGGCCCTGCTCGCTTCGCGCAGTCTCCGCATAGTGGCGGAACGAAGACGCCGCAGCGCCACCCTCCCAGTTCGATTCGCGGAACGGTTTTCCCATCTCACGCGTCAGGCACTCGCCGGTGCGCGCAGAGTTCGCGATCATCTTGCTCGCCGCCTCATGCAACGCGTTGGCACGGTCGAGGGCACTCATGGCCCACCACTCCGCTTGGGCGCGCGCGGCATGCGCGACCGCCTGATCGACCTCTGCACTTGTCGCATCGGCGTACTGTGCGGTCGTCTCCCCCGTAGCCGGGTCGATGACGTCGTGCCGCGCACCGCTCCCCGCCACCCAACTGCCGTTCACGTAGTGGGTGCCCGAAAGCTGCTGCATGCGCGCTTGGATCTCAGTCTGACCGCTCTTGCCGCTCACCCCGACTCCTTTCTTGAGTATTGACGTCAAGTATCGGATTCTCAGAGGTCGGGAGTTGCACCGTGTTGCACGCTATGCGCACGTCACGACTCGCCGCGGTCACCTGCAAGATCGCTCGTCGTCCGCACACGCTCACGCACGGCACCAGTCACCAAGATCGCCGTGACCAGACCCCCAATCAAACAGAGGACGCCAGCCGCAGCAAAGGTGCCGCGCATTCCAATGAGCGCAGCGACCGTACCCGCACCCGCCATCGAGAGTAGGCTCGCTCCTTCGGTGACGCCGTTGAAGATCGCTGCAACTCGCCCGCGCACAGCATCGTTCGTGTTGTTCATGAAGATCGCTGAGGCAACGATGTTGATCGGCGCCTGTGCAAAGCCGAGCGCAAAAAGCAACACCACGAGCTGCCAGAGCTCTGCCACGCCTCCCCAGAGCAACAACAGGCCTCCGCACACCAGAAGCGCAGTCCATAGCGTGCGCTCTGGTGTGATCCGCGCAACTAGCAGCGGCGCCAGCGCGGAACCTAGCAGCATGGCGATGAGCATCGAGCCTTCGATGACACCTGCCAGCACCAACGGCGTTCCCAGTTCGCGATAGACGAATGGCACAAAGAGCACGTTGATGGACCCGACGCCGAGCATGACGATGGCGGGACCGATCGTTATCGCCGTCAAGAGTCGTGATCCGCGCACGACCGCGAGGCCTTCGCGAAGCGCGAGTCCTTTTCGTGCACCGAGTTCTTCTTCCGATGCCTCAGGGTCTCCCGCACTCCTCGGGATTAGCAGAAGGATCAGACCTGCGGAGAGGAAGCTGAACGCGTCGATCGCAAACAGCAGGTCGCGACTCTCGGTGAGTCCCAGGACGATTCCGGCAAAGGAGACGCCGAGCAGTTGCGTCACGATCATCATCGTCTGCATGAGCGAGCCGATATTGACGCGACGATCTTCAGGAACCAAGCGTGCGAGTACGGCAGAATTGGCTGGAGAGAAGAACGAGCCAGCGATCGCCTGGAGCAGCGTGAGTAGTGCGAGAGCGGGAAAGGCGAGATCACCGAGCTGAGACGCGGGAATGATGAGCACGACGATACCCGCGCGCACGATGTCCGCACCAATCATCAGCTGTCGTCGATTCACCCGATCTGCGACTCCACCAGCCACCAACCCAACCGTGACCGATGGCAGCGCGGCCAAGACAGCAGTCAGCCCCAACGCTGCGGTTGAGTCGGTCAGATCCAGCACTAGAAGTTGCAGCGCCAACACCGTTGCTGCAGATCCAAGCAAAGAGATGAACCGCGCAACGAGAAGTGTGCGGATGCTCGGCATGCGCAAGAGTTCAACTGTCGCGATCATGCGTGTAAGCCTAGGTGCGTACTTCTGAGTCTCTTTTGCCGACGCGCCCCGTGATCCACGCGAACGCTATGGCGCCAAGCACCCCGAGCAGAATCTCCTGCGCCACTGGGATGCGCTCCATGCTCCAAAGAGAGACGGATGGGATCGCCGATCCAACGTAACCGACAAGAAGTGCCGCGGAGATGTTGTTCGCCGCATGCGCACCGATGGCAAGCTCCAGGGTGCGATCGCGCAGTGTCACCCATGCCCAGACGTAACCCACGGCAACGTAACCCACAATGCGGATCAGATCTTCGCCAGCAACCTCGGGGTTCGCGAGGTGGGGGAGCGCAAAGATCACCCCGTTTACGGCAGCGAGCACCGACCGGCGCCGCTTTCCGTTGTCCGACCACTGGAGGATCCAGCCGCGGAAGAAGAGCTCTTCTGCCGTGGTCTGGATTGGAATGAGAAGGAGCGCGACAAGCAGATACGGCAGGGCACCAACAGGATCAAACACCCACTGCACGACGCCTGGATTCGCGATTTCGATAACGAACACTCCGACCAGGCCGAGGAGCAACCAGAGGCTGAACCCAAACATCACGCGACGGAGCGAGAAGCGACCCGTCTGCGTGAAGAGCCGCGCGACGCTCGCCTTGAGGATGTAGCGATACGCGATCAGGTTGCCGAGGAAGAACGGAACGAAGCTCAACAGGATGGCAAACAGAATCAGGGCGGCACGATCGGGTGCCACAGGTGTCGCCCCAAACCCACCGGACGGAAGGAACTCCTCCAGCGTCAGGCCGGCACTGACAACGGTGAACACCGTCAGGATGCTCCCGACGATCTGCCAGAGCAGCACGATGACGATCGCGCCTACGATCCAACGCCAAAGTGCCGGTCGCGCGCTCGCAGGGTCACCCTTCAGCCGCGTTCGAACTGCTTGCCACTTTCGGTCGACCCAGCCGTTAAATCGCCGCGCCCATTCGAACTTTCTTCCAAGGAGCCGCGTGGAGATCAGCAGCGTAGGAATCGCAATCTCTGGGACGAGTGGGAGCAGCACCACGCCGAACGGAAGCATGATGAATCCGATCAGCAGCGCAATCGGAAGTGGTAATTGCTGGAAGATGGATGGGCGACCTTCTGATGGACTGCTCATGCCCCCTTCCCTCGCTTCAGCGGCTTGCGCAAGAAGATCTTCTCCACTGGCAAACCGAACACCTCAGAGAATCGAAACGCGAGTGCAAGCGAGGGATTGTATTCACCACGCTCCAGATAGCCGATCGTCTGCGGGTTCACGCCGACCCGCTCCGCCAGTTCAATGCGACTCAGCTTCGCTCGCTCACGCAGTTCGGCAATACGGTTTGTGATTGGCGCGTCGTCAGCCGGCTTCCGACCAGTCACGTGCGCTTCCTCTTCTTCGCGGCCGACCTCTTTGGACTCGAGCCTCTGGAGAGGTATCGTTCCGCCTTCTTCAGCTCGGCCTCCGCTGCCTTAAGTGCCTTCTCAGCCATGGGTACGCCTTCCTTCACGATCTCTTCGTGCAACTCAGACAATTCGCTCTGCAGCTCTTCTTTGATTCTGCGCATCGCAAGCTCCCATTGGTCTTTCCGTTCACTGCCTAGCTCATCATCCTGCACTGGATGCAACCATGCGTGTACGAGGCTGGGGAGCACGACAACAAATGCAATCAAGATCAACGCCAACGCGGCCGAATTCTCCCAGAGGACGAAGTCGATCTGAAGGTCTTCGCCTGAGCCGATCTTGAACCCCGTGAAGGCGGCAAAGAGTGCGATCCAGATGAGCGCAGCGGTCGAAGCCAGAACCCGATAGGAGAAGAGATAGAGCTCGTTGCGGACAGAGCGCTCACGTTCGTCGAGCGTGCTGTCCGCCTGGTGCGCCATCGAACGCCGGTAGCTCATCGCTGCGACGCACATCAGCAGGAAAAATCCCAGCGCAAGGATCGACAGCACACCGTCGCCAACGAACGTGTCTTCGGTGGTTGGAAGCGAGATTCCGTAGAGGAGAGCGGAGGTGAACCACAGCACCACGAGGAAGCGTCCAGAGAGAAGCCTCGGTCGCGCCCATGGGGTGTTCACTTCTATGGCTGCGGTGTTGATCGAGTCGCTGATCCTCCGTCCAAAGGCAAGATTGCCGAGGAAGCTCGCTACCAGAATGGCTGCCCCCACCCATACGACTGGAACCTGATCGATCACGACCTCACCCTCCTACATGACTCGTACAGCCGCTCACTGCGGTTGTTGTATTAGTACAATAGCAGAGGTGTTGTAGGAATACAACAGCCTTCGTGCGCCCCTTCTCGAGGCTCATACAGAGCGGCTCCGCTGACTGGCGGAGCCGCTGGGTCT
>CAYSEM010000044.1:0-3244 GCA_964430115.1 uncultured Chloroflexota bacterium
GCGAGCTTCTCTCGCTCCCTCACCTGAATCTCAGGCGACGCAAGTCGCGCGAGGTAGACGACGCCGAGGTGCACACGGCCTACATCATCACCGTCGTCATTGAGCAGCCCGAGCGGCGTAAAACTGGGAAGTGCTGGTGTGGCAACCTCTTCGCTCCATTCACGCGTGAGTGCCGCCTCAATCCCAGTATCTGCAGCGCCGATGTGTCCGCCGACACCAAAGGAGGCACGACCGTGAAGTCGACGGTCGCTCGTCCCCTCGCGTCGATCCATCCAGAAGAGGAACGCGCGATTCGTGGCATCCCGAAAGATCGCGATCGCGTACGGGATCGGCTGCTTCCATTCGGGGTCCATCTCAAGCTCTCGGCGAGGACGCACCTGCGCCGCCCCCTCCAGTCGTCCGATCTCCGCCTCACCCTCTTCGCGCGAAGCAAAAGTACGAAAGCCGCGCCATGCTCCGTGCGGGAGCGCGGTCGCTCGCGGGATCCCCCAAATCATCTCATCGGCTCCGCGTGCAAGTGGGTCGGTTCGCTCCGGCTCTCGGCTCACCCCAGCTCCTCAAGCGTCTCGCGAGCCTCAGCAAGACGGGCTCGGATATCGGTGCGTCCTACGACTGGGTCGTTCTCCGCGGCTGCGAGGCGAGCGTCCCACCGCTCGAGTTCGTCGCGGAGCGCACGAAGTCGACGGCGTACCTCTCGCGCATTCGTCGACAGAATGTCGGCACCCATCTCATCGGAACCTCGTGCGAGCCGAGTTGCGGAGTTCCATCCGCTGCTCGCCAGAAGATGCGAGACGCGCCATCCGTCAACCGCCTTCCCTTGCTCCCCTTGCGACACGGCACTCACCAGCGCCGCGGAGATGAGGAGAGGGAGGTGACTGACCGCCGCGGTGGCCGCATCGTGCAGATCGGCATCCATCATGATCGGCTTCGCACCGCAACTGGAAGCAAGCCGTTCAACAAGAGCGGCGGCACTACTTGCGCCGTGATGATCAGGGACAACGACCCAGGGACGACCAACAAAAAGGCTCGCCTCTGCCGCTCCGAATCCTGTCTCATGCTTCCCCGCCATTGGGTGCCCACCACAGAATCGTAACGTTCGCTTCGCCGCTTCAGCCATGATCCATCGTTTCGTGGAGAGCACGTCGGTGATGACCGCCCCCTCCGCCAAACGGCCGCTGCGTCTGCAGATCACGAGTTCGTCAAGAATGCTCGTCGCAGCGATCGGTGGTGCGCAGATAACGATGAGCGCGGCGCCGTCGACGGCTTCGGCGATCGTCCGCGCCACGTGATCAACCGCGCCCGCCTCGAGTGCCGCTCGCGGGCCGGCCGAACTTGGCGTCCAGGCGGCGATCTCAACGCCGGTCGGGTCAAATGGGCCCACGCCCGCTGGATCCTCGCGAAGTGCCTTCGCGATGGAGCCTCCGATCAGTCCGAGGCCGAGAAGTGCGATGCGCATGATGCGCTTAGGGGAGGACCGCGATCGCGTCCAGCGCGCGAATCACTGTGCGAATGCCGCCTTCGAAGTTTCCTAGATCCATCGACTCGTTCGGCGCATGTGCGTTGTCATCTGGCGGCGTAAAGCCGAGCAACACGACCGGGAGTGAGAGCTCACGCTGGAAGAGGGCCGCGATCGGAATCGAGCCACCCTCTCGCAGGTAGAGCGGATCAGCGCCGAAGGTCTCCTTCAACGCTGCAGCCGAAGCGGTGAGGTATGGATCCCCAAGTGGTGTGAGGAATGGATATCCGTTGCCGAGGTTGCGCACATCCACGTCAAGGCCTCGCGGAGCCGCCGCCTTTAGTGCCGCCTCCACCTGCAGTGCAATCCTTGCCGGGTCCTGCGCAGTTACGAGGCGGCAAGAGATCTTCGCGTGAGCGTGTGCCGGAATGATCGTCTTACTCCCATCGCCAGTGAACCCGCCCCAGATCCCATTGACGTCAAGCGTTGGACGGCCACCGCGACGCTCTACGGTGCTGTACCCAGCCTCACCTTGCGTCGCCTTGGCATCAATCCCAGCAAGAAAGTTCGCCTCATTGAACGGGAGTGCTGCAAAAGCGGCGCGATCATCCGGACTGAGCTCCACGACATCGTCATAGAATCCGGGCACAGTCACGTGACGGTTCTCGTCGTGGAGTGAAGCGATCATTGAGGCAAGGGCGTTCGCTGGATTGATGACGGCACCGCCGTAGCTTCCAGAGTGCAGGTCAACGTCAGAGTTTCGTACATCCACCTGCAAGTAGGTGATCCCCCGAAGACCCACGGTGAGGGCGGGGAGATTTCCGTCAAAGAACCCAGTGTCGCTGATGATGACGGCGTCCCCACTGCAGCGCTCAGGATTTGCCGCCATCCAGCGCTCCAGGTTCACTGAGCTCGACTCCTCTTCCCCCTCGAAGAGGTACTTCACATTGACGGGAAGCCTGCCACGCGTGCTGAGGAGCGCTTCAAGCGCTGCAAGGTGAATGAGAATCTGCCCCTTGTCGTCGGCGGAGCCGCGGCCGAGCATGCGCCCATCGCGAACGATCGGCTCGAAGGGACTCGTCTTCCAGAGATCGAGTGGATCGCCAGGCTGCACGTCGTAGTGTCCATAGATGACGATCGTTGGCAGGTTTGGATCTTCGATGCGCTCGCCCACCACAATGGGATGGCCACCCGTCTCACTCACTTCAACGCGCTGAGCGCCGATCCGACGTAACTCCGCAGCGAGCCACTCTGCAGCCCTGCGGCAGTCAGCGGCATGCTCAGGGATCGCCGAAACGCTTGGGATCGCCAAGAAGTCCGCATAGCGCTGCATCCGATCCGCGTGCGCGGCAACGATTTGCGCCTCTTCCGGGCCACTGAGTGGCACCCAGGCGAGCGTTGGTGCGTACGCCATTACGCGGGCTGCCCTGCGGCCGCCCCTCCCGTTGTTGGCGTGGAGCCCTTCGCCGTTTCGGCTGCTGCCGCCTCAACCTCTTCCTTCGTTGGGATGTTGACCCCAGCGGAGCGGAGTCGTGCGATCAGATCGGTGTACGCCGCCGGCTTCGGTGGCAAGTCGGCGAAGAGCGTCTCAAACGCCTCGCCCTCTACCGTCTCTTCCGAGATCAGCTTCGCCGCCAACGCATCAAGGCGATCACGATGCTTCGTCAGCACCTCGCGCGCACGTGCTGCACCTCGATCGATGATCGCGCGTACCTCTTCGTCAATCTGCTTGGCAACCGCATCGGAGTAGTTCTTCTGCTCCGACATCTCACGGCCAAGGAAGATCAT
>CAYSEM010000044.1:3344-5738 GCA_964430115.1 uncultured Chloroflexota bacterium
CAACCGCATCGGAGTAGTTCTTCTGCTCCGACATCTCACGGCCAAGGAAGATCATTTCGTCTTGACGACCGAGCGTGACCGTTCCGAGCTTCTCAGACATCCCGAATCGCGTTACCATCTTGCGGGCAAGATCGGTCGCCTTCTCAATGTCATTAGATGCGCCGGTGGTTGTATCACCAAACACAAGCTGCTCCGCAACGTTTCCACCGAGCATCGCGGCGATCTTGTCTTCAAACTCGCTCTTGCTCTGCAGGTAGCGGTCTTCTGTTGGCAGGTTCATCGTGTAACCGAGCGCCATGCCACGGCTGATGATCGTCACCTTGCTGACCGGATCGCACTTCTCAAGGATGCGTCCAACCACCGCATGGCCACCTTCGTGATACGCGATGATCTGCTTCTCTGGCTCGGTGATGAGGCGGCTCTTCCGCTGTGGGCCAGCCATAACGCGATCCAGCGCCTCGGCAAACTCATCCATGCCAACCACGCGCTTACTGCGGCGCGCAGCAAGGATTGCCGCTTCGTTCATGAGGTTCGCAAGGTCAGCGCCAGAGAATCCTGGCGAACGACGAGCGATCTCTTCAAGGTTCACCGTCTTGTCGAGCGGCTTCCCCTTCACATGCACCTTCAAGATGGCGAGTCGACCCTTCAGGTCAGGGCGATCAAGGATCACCTGACGATCAAATCGACCAGGGCGTAGCAGTGCGGGATCAAGTACGTCAGGGCGGTTGGTTGCCGCAATGATGATGATGTTGGTTCCGGTCTCGAATCCGTCCATCTCCACCAAGATCTGGTTCAACGTCTGCTCGCGTTCGTCGTGTGAGCCACCGAGCCCCGCGCCGCGCTGTCGACCCACGGCATCAATCTCATCGATGAAGACGATGCATGGGGAGTTTCGCTTCGCCTGATCAAAGAGGTCACGCACGCGTGACGCGCCGACGCCAACGAACATCTCAACAAATTCGGAACCAGAGATGCTGAAGAACGGCACGCCCGCCTCGCCAGCAACGGCGCGCGCGAGTAGCGTCTTCCCCGTCCCTGGTGATCCGATCAGGAGGACGCCCTTCGGGATCTTCGCTCCGAGCGCTTCAAAGCGCTCTGGGAACTTTAGGAATTCAACGACTTCGGCGAGTTCAGCCTTGGCCTCTTCCACGCCAGCAACTTCAGCAAATGTGACTGGCGTCTTGTTCGCCACGAACATCTTCGCCTTGCTCTTGCCGAAGCTCATCGCCTGGTTGTTCTGTCCTTGCGCACTGCGCATCATGAAGATGAAGAGTCCGCCGATCAACAGCACAGGCAAGAGCGCGCTGATCAGCAGACTAAAGAGCTGCCCCGAGTCATCGGGCGCTTTTGCGCCGAATGTGATGCTCTCGGCGCTCTGTCCGCCCGCGGAGGCCGCGGTGAGCAGGTCGTTATAGACATCCGTCAACTGCGTGGGGACCTGCACCTGGTAGTTCTCAGGCGGCGAACCCTTCAACGTGATGGTCAGTGTCTGGTCCTGCTGAACGACCGCGTCCACGCGACCGCTCTTCACGTCACTCAAGAAGGCGGAGTAATCCTTGCTCGGGGCGGGGGTTGGCGAAAGGAGGACGCTCCCAAGGAGCAACACTGTGCCCAACAGGAGCATCAGCATCACGGCACCATTACGGAGGGACTTCGGGATCACGTGGACCTCCTCTGCTCTCTAACCTTCGTGGCGCTGGTAGCGAGGGCAGGAATCGAACCTGCTACCAAGGGCTTATGAATCCCCTGCTCTACCGGTGAGCTACCCCGCCTCGCGCTGTGGCAAGGATACCGAACCCGCGCCTGCAGCGCAGTACCCCAGCCTTGCTCCTCTGAGCGGCTCAGGTAGGCTCGCAGCATGATCAACGTCCTCGTCCTCTGCCACGGCAATATCTGCCGTTCACCGCTGGCGGAAGTGCTCCTTGAGGCGGCCATCGCCACTGATCCCGCCCTCTCAGGACGCGTGCGCGTGAGTAGCGCAGGCACCTCCAACGAGCACGAAGGGGAAGGGATGCATCAACACAGCGCGGCGCTCCTTGCGCGTCGCGGCCTGCGCGCAGAGCATCGCGCCCGTCAGTTGACGATCGCGCTGGCTGATCAGCAAGACATTATCTTGGCGGCAGACCGCTGGAACCTGCGCGATGCGCGCGACATAGTTGCGAGTGGGATCCGCCGCGCCGAAGTTCGCCTCATTCGCGACTTTGATCCAGCCGCTCAAGGGAGCGACCTCGACGATCCATGGGGCTATCCGGAGAGTGCTTATGAACGCGCCGCCGAAGAGATCAGTGCCGCGCTGCCTGGAATTCTCGAGTCGCTTCGCGCGCGCTAAGCGCAACGCGCGCCGTTGCTACGGCAGCTTCTCGTACGCGTCAACCACAAGGTCCGCAAAGCGGA
>CAYSEM010000045.1:0-3718 GCA_964430115.1 uncultured Chloroflexota bacterium
CGCGTCAAAGGCGCGCTCCAGTGGTTCGGCGGCCTGCCTGGGGAGTGGCAGCCGCTTGCTCAGCCTGCTGGCTGGACCGCGTGCAGCAAGGAGCACGAGGATCCCCACCAGTGCGAGCACGAGGGCAAACACCATGAGCACCAGCACAGCTGCTGGAAGCTCACCACCGAATGCAATTGCGCCAGAGAGCGCACCCAGAAGTGCGACCGTGATGAGATCGAGCGCGCGCTCCAAGACCACGGTGCCGACACCGCGGCCAAACGAAGGGCCGCCATTGCGCTTCAGAAGCCACGCGCGGTAGAAGTCACCGATCTTTGCGGGCAGCACGACGTTGACCCAGAAGGAGAGCGCGAGGATCTCAATAGCGGCACGACGGGAGATTGAGAGGTTCACGACACTGAGAAGTTCGCGCCATCGCAGACCACGCAGAAGGAGAGTGGCGAGTGTCGCGGCGAGCGCTGCAACCAGCGCGAGTGGATTCGCGGATCCAATCAGTGTTGCAACTTGATCAAGGTTGAACGCGCTGGCAGCGCGCCAGAGTCCCGCCAGCAGAATCACCGTGAAGATGAATCCCGCGATCGTAGACGGACGACGTATCCGCTCACCAATGCTGAACGAGGACTTCGCCTCGCTCATTCCGTCTCGCCGATCATTCCCGCTCGCCGTAGGTGAATCCAGGCTTGATTCGTCTATTACCACGTGTCGCATTAATGACTTTGACGAACGGCATCACCAAACGCGCGAGCAACGCACCGCGGCCGGTGATGAGTTCGTGTGGCGCAGCGAGTGCTGCGCGCATCAGAGTTGGCGTTGATGGATCTCCAGCGAGCACTGTTACTGCGTTGCCAATCTCCATGATGCTGTGCGCATCTGACGATGCAACGCTTGGGATCCCATGTGTTGCCGCAAGCGTCGCTGCGCGCGCATTGCCACCTGGCGCGAGGAGTCGCGCGTTCCACCCTTCAATCCAGTCAACGAGCGTGATGAGTTCTGCATGTTCTTCCTTAAGGAGTAGCGAGCCGCGTGTGCCGTCAAACGGATGTGGAATTCCAACGAGGCCGCCTTGTTCGCGAATTGCTGCAATGGCCTCCGTTGGCGGGAGTCCAACCTCGATAGGGCGCTCAATAAAGAGTGCGATCAGGTCGCCATCTCGGGTGCGCACTTCGGAACCAACAAGAACGGTGATGCCGGGAATCTGCGCGTCACGTGCCCGTTGTGCGCCATCAACGCGATCATGGTCGGTGATTGCGAGATGGGTGATGCCGCGAGCCGCAGCGGCGCGCGTGAGCGCGATTGGATCGCTCAGTGAGTCAAAGCTTGACGAAGTGTGAGCGTGGAGATCAACAAATGCCTTGAGGGCACCCTCCTGCGTCCAGCCTTCGCGCTGGTGCAGCGGCACGGATCAGGCTTGTGACGTCAGCGACTTGGCGAAGACGTCAAAGTGCTCGAGCGCAGTCCCTGTCCCCTTCGCCACGCAGCTCAGCGGATCTGGTGCCACATGGGCGGCAACGCCCGTTACGTTGGTGATGAGGCGATCAATGTTGCGTAGCAGCGCGCCACCGCCGGATAGGACGATCCCCTTGTCGATGATGTCCGCGCTGAGCTCTGGCGGCGTCTGCTCAAGCACGCCGCGGATGGCGTCGGTGAGGTTCCGTAGCGGCACCTCCATCGCCTCCGTGATCTCCGTTGAGGTGACCATCACCTCTCGGGGGAGACCGGCGATCATGTCGCGGCCCTTGACGCTCATGGTTAGCTCCTCTTCAAGCGGAAGTGCGCTTCCAATCTCAAGCTTCACCTGCTCCGCGGTGCGGTCGCCGATCATGAGGTTGTACTTGCGGCGGATGTAGAGGGCGATCGCTTCGTCAAAACGGTTCCCACCAACGCGGTGACTCTTTGCGACCACGATGTCAGACATTGAGATCACTGCAATCTCAGCCGTACCACCACCGATGTTCACGATCATGTTCCCCGACGGACCGCTGATTGGCAGCTGCGCGCCGATCGCCGCCGCCATTGGCTCTTCGATCAGGTACGCCTTGCCAGCACCCGCCTGTCGCGCAGCATCCAGGACGTAGCGCTTCTCCACGGAGGTTGAACCGGCGGGAACGCTCACGAGGACATCGGGGCGACCGAAGGAGATCTTCCCCGCCGTCCCCTTCTTGATGAAGTAGCGAAGCATGGCCTCGGTGACTACGTAGTCAGCGATCACGCCGTCGCGGAGTGGGCGAATGGCGGTGATTGATCCTGGGGTTCGTCCAACCATCTCCTTCGCCTCTGTGCCGACCGCAACGATCCGGTCGTCCGCGTCAATTGCCACGACGCTCGGTTCTCGCACGGTGATCCCTTGACCCTGCACGAAGACCAGCACGTTGGCGGTGCCGAGGTCAATTCCAATCTTCATGCTGGGCTCTTCTCCTCTTCGCTGACGTGCGTTAGCTCCGCGCCAAGGCCACGGAACTTCTCCTCAATGGTGGCATAGCCGCGGCGGACGTGGTGCGCGCCGTGGATCCTGCTCTCGCCAGGGGCGGCAAGTGCGGCAAGCATAAGCGTGGCCCCTGCGCGCAGATCTGGGATATCCGCCTCTGCCGCAGTGAATGTGGTTGGCCCACTGATCCGCGCGTGCCGCGGGTCAAGGATCTCCACCTGTGCGCCAAAGTTGCGCAGGCCTACCAGCCATTCAAGTCGATCTTCGAAGATCGTCTCATGGATGTTGCTGACTCCTGAAGCGCGCGTCAGGATCAGCCCCGCAGACGGCTGGAGGTCAGTGGCGAGCCCTGGATACGGAGCGGTTGTAATGTCGACCGCCTTGTACGAACCTTCGCCCTGTGGCGTACCGCTGACCCGCAGAGTTTTTCCTGTCACGCTGTGTTCAACACCCATTCGCTCCAACACCTGCAAGAAGCCGCCAAGGTGCGCCGGTTCAATCTCCGTAATCTCAATGTTGCCGCCAATCACTGCGGCAGCAGTTGCGAATGTTCCCGCTTCAATACGATCAGGCATCACGCGGTGTGTTGCACCGTGCAGCGCATCAACGCCTTGGATTTCAATCACATCTGGTGCGGTGCGTTGAACCTGCGCGCCCATTACATTGAGGAGCGTGATGAGATCGTCCACCTCTGGCTCCTGTGCAGCAGGATGGATGCGCGTCGTCCCTTTTGCGAGTACTGCGGCGAGCATTGCATTCTCTGTCCCCATCACGGTGACGTGCGGAAAGGTGATATCTGCGCCGCGCAGTCTACCGCTGCTCTTTGCAAAGTAGTAGCCATCACGATAATCAATCTCTGCGCCGAGCGCGCGCATTGCATCTACATGGAGATTGACGGGGCGTCGTCCAATCCGATCGCCGCCAGGATTACTGATGATTACGCGACCGAATCGTGCGAGGAGTGGACCGAGCAACATGAAGCTCGCGCGCATCTTGGCCGCCGCTTCCAGCGGAACGAAGAGCCACTCCACGTCACCCGCAGTGAGATCCATCGTGCCATCTGATTCACGCTCCACCGCAACACCAAGATCGCGGAGTGTGTCGCGCAGCACCTCAATGTCAAGGATCTCTGGAACGTTCTCGAGGCGAAGTGTTTCGCCAGTGAGTACCGACGCAGCCATCATCTTGAGCGCGGCATTTTTTGCGCCGGATACGCGCACGCTGCCACGCAGCGGACGACCACCAGTGATGTGGAACGCCTCTTTGGCGAGCACCGTGGGGCGGTACTCCCAG
>CAYSEM010000045.1:3818-5559 GCA_964430115.1 uncultured Chloroflexota bacterium
CGTGCCGGCGAGGAAGAACGCCTGCTCTGGCAGTGCGTCGGCCTTCCCCTCCAGAATCTCGCGGAACGATGCAACCGTGTCTGCAATCTTGACGAACTTGCCGGGGCGGCCCGTGAAGACCTCTGCGACGAAGAACGGCTGGCTCATAAAGCGCTGCAGACGTCGCGCGCGTGAAACGAGCGACTTGTCATCTGGCGAGAGCTCGTCCATTCCGAGAATGGCAATGATGTCTTGGAGGTCACGGTAACGCTGCAGCACACGCTGCACCTCGCGCGCCGTCTCGTAGTGGCTTGCGCCAACCACGTTCGGGTCGAGCACGCGTGACGTTGACGTCAACGGGTCCACGGCAGGATAGATTCCCAACTCCGCAATGCTTCGCTCAAGGCGAATCGTGGAGTCAAGGTGTCCGAACGTCGTTGCCGGTGCTGGGTCGGTATAGTCATCTGCTGGCACGTAAACGGCCTGCAGTGACGTGATCGACCCCTTCTTGGTGGAGGTGATGCGCTCTTGGAGCGCCGCCATCTCCGTTGCCAAATTCGGCTGGTAACCCACGGCGCTCGGCATGCGGCCGAGAAGCGCGGAGACTTCGGATCCCGCTTGCGTGAAGCGGAAGATGTTGTCGATGAAGAGGAGCACGTCGCGACCCTCTTCGTCGCGGAAGTACTCCGCCATCGTCAAGCCAGAAAGCGCGACGCGCAGACGCGCTCCGGGTGGCTCGTTCATCTGCCCGAACACCATCACGGTCTTGTCAATAACGCCTGAATCACGCATTTCGTGAATCAAGTCGTTCCCTTCGCGTGAGCGCTCACCGACGCCCGCGAAGACGGAGTAGCCGGAATGCTCTTGTGCAACGTTGCGAATCAGCTCTTGGATCACCACCGTCTTACCAACGCCGGCGCCGCCGAAGATACCGATCTTTCCACCCTTCTTGAATGGACAGACAAGGTCGATCACCTTGATTCCGGTCTCAAAGAGTTCCGTCTCTGTCGTGAGATCATCGAATGGAGGTGCAGAGCGATGAATTGGAAGTTGCGTATCCGACTTCACGTCGCCCGCCTGGTCAATCGCTTCACCGAGCACGTTGAAGACGCGGCCGAGTGTTCCCGCGCCAACAGGGACGGAGATTGGTGCGCCGAGGTCGGTAGCCTTTGCGCCACGCGCGAGGCCGTCCGTTGTGGTCATGGCAACGGACCGAACGCGATTGTTGCCAAGATGCTGCTGCACCTCAACAACGAGTGATCCGTCTGCGCGATCGACGCGGACTGCGTTGTAGATCGCAGGCAGCTCTCGTGCGGCGAACTCGATGTCAACGACTGGTCCGGTGACCTGAACGACCGTTCCTACGGCTCCTGCGCTCTTCGTTCCTGCGTTCGCCATGACTCCTCCTACGCTCTCAGCTTCAGTGCGCGCTTGCGCCCGAAGCAATTTCGATCATCTCTCGGGTGATGTTCGCCTGTCGGACCTTGTTATAGGTAAGTGTGAGGTCACTGATCAGATCCCCTGCGCTCTCCGTTGCGTTCTTCATTGCCACCATGCGGCTTGACTGCTCGCACGCCGTGGTCTCCAGGACCGCCTGGAAGATGCGCGTGGCAACGTAGCGAGGAAGGAGCGCCTCCAGCACCGTGGCGGGGTCTGGCTCGAAGAGGAACTGATTCCCAGGGATCCCCGCCGTATCCACCGTTGGCTGAATTGGGAGGAGCTGCACCCCTTCTGGGCGCTGCACCAGCGTGGAGACGAAGGT
>CAYSEM010000046.1:0-5441 GCA_964430115.1 uncultured Chloroflexota bacterium
TGGTGCGGCGGTCGATGCGCGCCTCGGGCGGGTAGTACGCCGTGCGATACCAGCCCGAGCCGCCGATCATGTGGAGTCCCGTTGCCTTCGCGAGACGAGCGAGTCGGGGGAGATCGCGGCCGATCCCATCGAGCGTGAGGTCAACAAGGGCACGACCACCCGCGGCAGCATAGGCGCCAAGCTCTTCGTTGATCCGAGGCTCTTCGCCGATCAGCTCCCAGTAATCCCAGCGACCCTGGATGTGCCAGAGGGTCACCTTGGTGTGCTCGTGGGGGAGGGTGAATCCAAGGTCTGACGGCGCGATCGGCCCGAGGACGCTCTGGATCTCCCCTGGAGCGGCACGCCTGCTCACGCGTGAATCCTAGGGCAGCAGCCTCCCCCGCACGCGGCGCGCTCCGCAACTGGTCTATCCCCCGCGAGCGTGCGGTGCGATGATTGACGGACGGTGCACGGGCGCCCGCAGGGTGCTCGGGCCGGATGTATATGAGGTGCACGAGATGCGAATCAAGTCAGCACTCCTTGCGCTGATCGCTGGGGCCGCCATTGTGGCGAGCGCCTGCGGCGGTGCAACCGAGCCTGTGGCGAGCGGCGAGGCCCGCTTCCCTGAAGGCTCCTACTGCGCGGAGGCGCTCGCCCTCGGTGAAGACGTCACCGGCACCCTTCTCTGGAAGGTCTGCGACGCGGGGAAGATCGTCATGGCGACCGACCCTGCTTATCCACCATATTCAGAGCTTGACGCAAGTGGTGAGTACGTTGGCTTCGACTCCGACACGTCACGCGAAGTCGCCAAGCGACTCGGCGTTGAGGTTGAGTGGGCAACGCCTGACTGGTCCGCAATCACCGCTGGCAACTGGGGCGGACGATGGGATATCTCCATCGGCTCCATGACCCAGACGGAAGAGCGCGCCCTCGTGGTGGACTTTGCCGACCCGTACTTCTATGAGTCGGGCTACTTGCTCGTCCCAACAGATTCAGCGGCCACGACGGTTGCTGATCTCGCTGGCAAGACGATCTGCGCAGGCGAGTCCACGACCCACGCAACGTGGATTGAGGGTGGCTTCGCTGAGAGCACCGTCGTGATCCAGTACAACGCATCGCCAGAGGGCGCCAAGTTGAAGACGTATCCAACGGACTACAACTGCATCGAGGCGTACCTTGCCGGTCGCACGAACGACTGGGACGCCATGGCACAGAGCCGTGAGTTCATCGAGAACGCAATTGCGGAGTCGGACGGGAAGCTGCGCTTCCTGAACGAGGAGCCAAACTTTGCGGGACAGATCTCGTTCGCGCTTGACAAGAGCGGTCCATCGACGAAGTCGATGCTTGCCGCGCTTAACAAGATCGTTGCAGAGATGCACGCAGACGGAACGCTCTCTGGCTTCGCGATGACGCACGTCGGTCGCGACATCAGCAAGCCGTAAGGCGTAACTCGGCGCGCGGCGCCGGTAGACACACTGGGGGAGTCGCGAGGAAACTTGCGACTCCCCCGAGTCCATCACCAGAAGAATTCAGCGAATTTTCGATGTATGTGAGTGCAGGGGAGGGGCAAGTGGAGCAGGACGCACGAGCGCTTGCGCAGGCCGTTGCCGCCGATGAAGCGCGACGCGCCTCACGCTGGCAACTGCGTTTTCGGCTCGGCTGGGGGATCCTCATCGCCCTGCTCGCCGGTTTCGTTCTCATCTCACTCAACGTTGAGATTGACTTCATTGCACGAGCCACCCCCTTCATCCTGGAGGGCATCTGGATCACGCTGATCGTCTCGTCAGCATCGATTGTTCTCGCCACCCTGCTTGCCGCGCTTGGTGCTCTCGGTCGCCTTTCATCGAACGCGATCATTAACGCGATCGCTTCTTTCTATGTCAGTTTTTTCCGCGGTACGCCGCTGATCTTGCAGCTGCTCGTCTGGTACCTAGCGCTGCCGCAGGTTGGGCTTATCTTTGACCCAATCTATTGTGCGATCGGCGCACTCGGCATGAACTATGGCGCATACATGACAGAGATCTTCCGCGCGGGGATCCAGGCGGTACCCCTCGGTCAGCGCGAGGCAGCAGCGGCGCTCGGCATGTCGTCGCGGATCGCATTCCTGCGCATCGTCGCACCACAGGCGTTCCGCATCATCGTGCCTGCAATCGGTAATGACTTCGTAGCCATGTTGAAGGACTCGGCACTCGCCTCCACGGTGGCGCTGCAGGAGATCGTCTGGCGAGCACGCAATGTTGGACAGAAGGAGTTCAAGACGCTCCAGACATTCATCATCGCCGCGATGATCTACTGGGCGCTGACCATCATCTTCAGCACTTTCCAGAATCGCCTGGAGAAGCGCCTCGCCGCGGGTGATCGCAATAAGGAGAGCAAGGGATGAGTGGCATCGTGAAGAACGAGCGCACGCACCTGCACCAGCTGCATCCGGCAGAGAAGCCGGGCATCTTGGTGAAGGCGGGCGCCGAGCCGGTGTTGAAGGCCACGAACATTGCCAAGTGGTTCGGGGAGAACCACGTGCTGCGCGGCGCCTCCATCACCGTTTGGCCGGGCGAGACCGTCTGCATCCTTGGACGCTCGGGATCTGGGAAGAGCACCTTCTTGCGCAGTCTCAACTTCCTAGAGGACCCCACGGATGGCGTGGTGGAAATCGATGGCGTCATCGTGACCGCCGATCCTTTCCACAAAGAGGGCAGCGAGCGCCAGAGCCGAATTCGTGACCTGCGCCTGCGTGCAGGGATGGTGTTCCAAGAGTTCAACCTCTTTCCGCACCTGAGCGTCATCGAGAACTGCGTGGAGGCGCCCGTTCATGTGAAGGGAATGGATCGCAAGGAGGCGGAGGCGATCGCAGAGAAGTATCTGGCGAAGGTTGGACTGAGCGAGAAGCGCGACGAATATCCTTCGCGACTCTCGGGCGGACAGCGACAACGCGTTGCCATTGCGCGCGCGCTCACGATGCAGCCGAAGGTGCTCCTCTTCGACGAGCCCACGAGCGCACTCGATCCAACGCTGGTTGGCGAGGTGCTGAAGGTGATGGCGGACTTGGCGCACGAAGGTCGCACGATGATCGTGGTGACACACGAGATGGACTTTGCGCATGAGGCTGCGGACCGCGTCTACTACATGGACCAGGGTGAGTTCGCCGAGGTTGGACCACCAGAGCAGGTGATTGATGCGCCGAACGATCCGCGCACCAAGGAGTTCCTCTCGCGCTTCCGCACCCTCGGCGCAAAGAAGTAGCCGTGCCAGCGCGCGGCGCGAACGGGGCGGCCCCCGATCTTCTCGTGGTTGGTGGTGGCGTCTGGGGGAGCTGGACGGCACTTCTGGCGCGCAAGCTCGGCGCCAGCGTGACGCTGATGGAGACTGCAGAGCCAGGCCATCGCGACTCAACCTCGGGTGACCACAGCCGCATCTTCCGACACGCACACGGTGAAGATGAACTGTTGCTCGGCTGGGCGCGCAAGTCGCTCGCCGCATGGAAGGCGCTCGGCGCCATGAGTGGTGAGGAGCTCTTTGTGGAGAGCGGTGTTGCCTGGTGCGTCTCCGATCTTGGCCTCTGGGAGGCGGAGTCCGAGAAGCGACTGCGCGCCGCTGGCGTGCCACACGAGCGGATCAGCGCGGATGAGGCGGTGAAGCGCTGGCCAGCCATGAGCCCCGCCGCACTCGCCTCTGTCCTCTACGAACCCACCGCTGGATTCTTGCGCGCCGCGAACGGCGTACGCGCCACCGCACGCGCCTTCATCCAGGCTGGTGGCACGCTGGTGCAGGGTCGCGCGCGACCAGCAAAGGATGGGAGCGCGCTTGACGCAAACGGCGTACCGATCCCTGCGGGCGCGGTGGTCTGGGCGGCAGGTTCGTCACTCCCTGGGCTCTTCCCGGATCTCGTGGGCGCTGACACGCCTGCAGAGATCACGCCCGTCCGCAGGGATGTTGCCTACTTCAACGCAAAGGGGATGGGCGTTGGAGAGATCCCAACCTGGATCGATGCGGGGATCGGTGTCTGGGGGATTCCAAATGAGAGCGGACACGGCGCAAAGGTTGGCCCCGATTTTGATGCGGGTTCATTCAACCCAGATTCAAAGTGGCCGAGCGAGGCGGCGGACGAGTCACTGCAGGTTGCGCGACAGCGTGCCGGGATCCGATTTCCCGCACTGCTCGAGGCGCCGCTCCACGAGAGTCGCGCCTGTCAGCACGAGCGCACGCTGACCTGGCACTACGTCCTTGATCATCATCCGGAGAATCCGCGCGCCTGGATTGCTGGCGGTGGATCCGGTCACGGCTACAAGCAGGCGCCCGCAGTTGGTGAGATGCTCGCGCGCGCGGCGCTCGAACGCGCGCCGCTGAAACTGCCGGACCAGCGCTTCAAGATCGTTGGGCGCGAACAGGGTCCAGGAAATCCTGCAGGGGAACCGATCGAAGAGATCGCCTAGCGCGATTCGAGGTTAACGCGATTCGACGGAGGCGTTGAGCTTTGCGGCGATCGCGGCGCGTGCCGCTTGACGGTCGCTGAAATCGATCCCTTCCATGTCACCTGGTGCAAGTCCCGCCGCCCAACCGCGTGGCGTGCGCTTCCCGTCTGCCGCGTAGCGATCGGCAACCATCAGGTCGAAGGCCTGGACGCTCGCCTCGAGTTCGCTGTAGCGGCCCGGTGGGAGCATGGTGGAGGCGGTGCCGCGCTGCTGGAGTTCGCAGACGTGCCAGTCCTGGCGATTCGTCATGTCCCAGAAGCCGTGCGCGTCGGAGAAGTCGTAGGTTGGGAGCTTCATCGTGTCCGGATGCACGAACCAGTCGCAGACGACACGCGATCGTCCAGGTCCGAGCGGTTCGATCATGTGCACCATCAGGTAGTCAGGGTGCAGTGAGAGCAGTAGGTTCGGCCAGACGGCGAAGTACTGGATGCGCTTTGCATCGGTCTCCGTCATCCCCTTCAGCCACGGTCGCTCGTGCGAACCCTTGTCGAGACCCATGGTGAGCGCTTCGCCAACGAGCGGCTGCCAGCCGCCCTTCCATAGTCCGCGCGCGGGGATATCTTCACCAAGGTCGTACGGTGTCAGCGCGTTGAGTTGTGGGTGCACGCCTGGGCAGTGATAGCACTCGGAGTAGTTCTCCACCAAGATCTTCCAGTTGGCGGCAACGTCATACACCTCGCGCTTCGCGAGTCGCAGCGGTTCAAACTCGAATCGCGCAAACACGTCAACCAGGTCGTCAAGGTAGGTGAGGAGCGGCTCGGCCGACTTGTCGAGCGTCAAGAAGACGAAACCCTGCCAGGTCTCACAGCGGAGCGGCACAAGGTCGTACTCGCGAGGATCGAATCGCTTCAGGTCGTCGGTGTGTTTTGCCTTCAGCAACTTCCCGTCGGGTCCATAGACCCAGGCGTGATACGGGCAGACGATCTTCTTCGCCTCACCGCAATCTGGCTTTCCGTCCTGTGGCCCCTCAATCAGCGTTGCGCCGCGGTGCCG
>CAYSEM010000047.1:0-5420 GCA_964430115.1 uncultured Chloroflexota bacterium
GCAAGCTGATCAGCCGCTCCTTTGAACTCCTCGGCAAGGGCGAGACCGCACTCCTTGCCGACGGCATCAAGCGCGTCGGCTTTGAGGCGGCGACCCGTGGCGGTATGACCATCTCTGTCTTTGATATTGCGATGGCGAAGGGGAAGAAGGCGATCATTGCTGAGGCGGACAAGGATGTCGCCAAGGTAGATGGCCAGTACACGCAGGGTCTCATCACTGAAGAAGAGCGCTACAAGAACGTGATTCGACTCTGGCAGAAGGCGACCGGCGAGATCGGCACCGCCATGATGGACGAGTTGAACGCGAAGGTCGGTGGCGTTGATCCGCAGTTCCACCCACTCCTCATGATGACGAACTCTGGTGCACGCGGAAACAAGGGAAACATTGGCCAGCTTGGCGCGATGCGCGGGCTCATGGCCGACCCTTCTGGCCGCATCATTGACGTGCCCGTGAAGTCAAACTTCCGTGAAGGAATGACGGTTCTCGAGTACTTCATCTCCACGCACGGCGCGCGTAAGGGTTTGGCTGACACCGCGCTTCGAACGGCAGACTCCGGCTACCTCACGCGACGTCTCGTTGACGTTGCACAGGACGTGATCGTACGCATTGCAGATTGCGGCACCCTTGAGGCCACAGAGATCACGCTTGCAGATACGGCCGAAGTCATCGGGAGTGAGTGGCCAATCAGCGACGACCATCAGGACATGCCGGAGCTGCGCGCCGCATTCGCGCGTCGCATGGTGGGCCGACTTGTCGCTGCAGAGCTAAAGGCTGGAAGCGAAAAGATTGAGCGTGGCACCGAGTTGACTGATGCGCTCGCAGCAGCGATTGCGGCGAGTGGCGCGCAGTCAGTAGAAGTTCGTTCGCCGTTGAGCTGCGTTGCCTCTGCCGGTGTCTGCCAGGCCTGCTATGGCCGCAACCTTGCAACAGGGGAGATCATCGCGCTCGGTGAATCCGTAGGCATCATGGCGGCACAGTCGATCGGCGAGCCTGGGACACAGCTCACGATGCGAACGTTCCACACCGGCGGTGTCGCTGGCGTGGACATCACCGCAGGTTTGCCGCGCGTTGAAGAGCTCTTCGAGGCACGCAAGCCGAAGGGGAAGGCAGAGATCAGCCGCATCGATGGCGTGGTTGAAGTCATTCGAAGCGAAGCGGGAACCGTCGTTGAGGTCACGCATCGTGAAGTTTATGAAGTTGAGCTTGACCTTCCAATCGACGCATCTGTCACCGCGCGTGAAGGCGATCTGCTTGAGGCGGGCCAGCTCATCGGTACCTCTGCAACGCAGGGCGACCTCACCGCCTCGGTGAAGGGGATGCTCGTGAAGTCGAAGGACGGCCTTGTGATCCGCGCCGAAGATGTGGTCCCAGCCTCCAAGTATCCAATTCCGCACAACGCCAAGCTGCTCGTCAAGAGCGGCGACAAGGTCCGTGCCGGTGACCCGCTCACCGACGGCCCGCTCGACCCACAGGAGTTGCTGGAGGTCCGCGGCCGAGCCGAGGTCCAGAACTACCTGGTCAAGGAGGTCCAGAAGGTCTACCGAAGTCAGGGTGTAACAATCTCAGACAAGCACATTGAGATCATCGTGCGCCAGCTCTTGCGCAAGGTTCGGGTGGACAACCCAGGCGACACGCGTCTCCTCCCAACGGAGCTTGCCGACCGCCTCGAGTTCGAGCGTGAGAACGCTCGAGTCTTGGCCGAAGGTGGCGAGCCAGCAACCGCGCAGCCACAGCTCCTCGGTGTAACAAAGGCCTCCCTCAACACTGAAAGCTTCCTCGCCGCCGCCTCCTTCCAGGAGACCACGCGCGTGCTCACCGAGGCGGCGATCACGGGAGCACGAGACCGGCTGGTCGGCCTCAAGGAGAACGTCATCATCGGCAAACTCATCCCTGCCGGGACAGGTGCACCTGACGCCGTCGCCAAGCGCAAGGCGGAGGAGAAGCTCCGAGCCGCCGCCGCCCTGGCAGGCGGGGAACTCCCAGCCGACTTCGGTCAGGACGACTTCAACGTCTTCCTCCAGACCGAGGATGCTGCTGGCCCACAGGACGACGTCTCCCAGCTGGTCGCCCTCCTCACGGAGGAGAAGCCAGCCCCAGAAGGGGAGGAGTTCAACCCACTCGCCGCCGACGCGGCAGCCGCCAAGGAGGCGGACGGGGGGTCAAAGGAGTAACGAGCTGATCGGCCGCTGAGCACGGTGCTTTGACACCCTGAGCACGAGGCTGCTACGCTCCACCGTCCGTGCCACTGTGGCTCTGCCACGAGCGGCAATCAGCAGGAAGCCAGAAGAGATAAGGAGCGCGCGCGAACTGTGCCTACGATCAATCAGCTCGTTCGAAAGGGACGGAAGACCAAGATCAGCAAGGTCAAGGCGTCCGCGTTCCGAAAGAACTGGAACGGCATTAAGCAGCGACAAGAGGTCGCTGAGGGCGCCCCGATGAAGCGTGGCGTCTGCCTGATTGTACGCACCATGACCCCAAAGAAGCCGAACTCCGCGCTGCGAAAGATTGCGCGTGTGAAGTTGACGAACCAGATGGAAGTCACCGCCTACATCCCTGGCATCGGCCACAACCTTCAGGAGCACAGCGTGGTGCTTGTCCGCGGTGGACGCGTGAAGGACCTCCCGTCGGTGAAGTATCACATCGTGCGCGGCGCCCTTGATGCGTCGGGCGTGAAGGATCGCATGCAGAGTCGCTCGAAGTACGGCGCAAAGTCCGCCGTTGAAGCGAAGAAGAAGTAAGCGATGCCACGTCGTACAACGGTCCCACGAAAGCTGAAGTACGAAGTTGTACCGGCGAACAAGACGATCGACCGCTTCGTTGTGAAGGTCATGCTTAGCGGCAAGCGCGGCTTGGCCGAGCGCATCCTCCGCGAGACGCTTGAGCGCATCGAGACGCAGGCGAACAAGCCGGGTCTTGAGGTTCTCGATCTTGCGCTTCGAAATGCAACTCCACTGATCGAAGTGAAGCCTCGCCGCGTTGGTGGCGCCACATACCAAGTGCCAGTTGAGATTCGAGGCGAGCGCCGCCTCAGCCTCGGTGTGCGCTGGCTCGTCCAGGCGGCACGCAAGCGTTCAGGGAAGAGCATGGTCGACAAGCTCGCCGCTGAATTCATGGATGCATCCAACAATCTTGGTGCCGCAGTGAAGCGCCGCGAAGAGACCCACAAGATGGCGGAGGCGAATAAGGCCTTCAGCCACTTCAGGTTCTAGGAGGCAGCTGAGATGGCACGAACAACTCCACTTGAGCGAACCCGAAACATCGGGATCATCGCGCACATTGACGCCGGCAAGACCACGGTCACCGAGCGCATCCTCTTCTACACAAAGAAGATCCACAAGATCGGCGAAGTGCACGAAGGTGCTGCGACGATGGACTGGATGGAGCAGGAGCAGGAGCGCGGCATCACCATTACCGCCGCGGCAACAACCTGTGCCTGGAAGGACCACACGATCAACATCATCGATACGCCCGGGCACGTGGACTTCACCGTTGAGGTGGAGCGCTCCCTGCGCGTCCTCGACGGCGCCGTGGTGATCTTCGACGGCGTTGCTGGCGTGGAGCCACAGTCGGAGACCGTATGGCGCCAGGCCGACCGCCACGCCGTCCCACGCTTCTGCTTTATCAACAAGTTGGATCGCACCGGTGCCGACTTCTGGCGCTGCTTCGACATGATCAAGGATCGACTCGGAGCAAACGCCGTACCGCTCCAGTTGCCGATCGGCATGGAGGACAAGTTTGAAGGCGTGATCGACCTCATCGCCATGGAAGAGATCGTCTATCTCGACGACAAGGGGGAGAAGAGCGAGCGACGCCCGATCCGCGCGGAACTAAAGGGCGAGGCCGACAAGTGGCACGCCTTCCTCCTCGATCAGGCGGCGGGACAGACCGATAAGCTCACGGAAGTCTATTTGGAAACGGGGACACTCAGCCAGGAGCAGGTCCGCGAGGGCGTTCGCGCCGGCACCCTCAACTACAAGTTTGTTCCCGTGCTTACTGGGTCCGCCCTCAAGAACAAGGGCGTGCAGCCAATGCTGGATGCGGTCGTTGAGTATCTCCCGAGCCCACTCGACGTCCCGGGCGTAAAGGGGACGAACCCACGCGACATCACCGATGAACTTTCGCGACCAGTCGAGGATGAGGCCCCATTCGCGGCACTCGCCTTCAAGATCGCTGCCGACCCATTCGTTGGAAAGCTTGGATTCTTCCGCGTCTACTCGGGCGTCCTGAAGGCTGGTTCATATGTCCTCAACCCTGCGAAGGGGAAGAAGGAGCGCATCGGCCGTCTCATCCGCCTACACGCAAACCATCGTGAAGAGATCGACGAAGTTCGCACCGGCGACATTGCCGCCGCGATCGGCCTGAAGGACACCTTCACGGGGGACACCCTCTGCGACCCTGAGAATCCAATCGTCCTCGAATCGATGACCTTCCCAGATCCAGTCATTGAGCTCAGCGTCGAGCCGAAGACCAAGGCCGACCAGGAGAAGATGGGCGTTGCGCTGCAGCGCCTCGCAGAAGAGGATCCAACATTCCGCGTGCACACCGACCAGGAGTCGGGCCAGACACGAATCGCTGGCATGGGCGAGCTTCACCTGGACATCATCGTCGACCGCATGGTGCGCGAGTTCAACGTGGCGGCGAACATCGGCCGCCCGTCCGTTTCCTATCGCGAGACCATCCGCAAGCGCGCGAACGGCGAAGGCCGCTTTGTCCGTCAGTCCGGCGGCAAGGGTCAGTATGGCCATGCGGTGATCGTTGCCGAGCCAGGTGAGAAGGGGAGCGGCTACGTCTTCGTCGACAAGATTGTCGGCGGTTCCGTTCCGCGCGAGTTCATCAAGCCAATCGGGGAAGGTGCCCGCGAGGCGCTCCAGACGGGCATCTATGCGGGCTTCCCAGGCGTTGACGTCACCGTCACCCTGGTGGACGGCTCGTACCACGACGTGGACTCGTCGGAAATGGCATTCAAGATCGCAGGCTCGATGGCCCTGAAGGACGCCTTTGCGAAGGCGGATCCGTGCGTGCTCGAGCCGGTGATGGGGGTCGAAGTGACGATGCCTGAGCAGTTCATGGGCGACGTCATGGGTGACCTCAACAGCCGCCGCGGTCAGGTGCTTGGCATGGAGAACCGTGGCACCACCCAGGTCGTCAAGGCGCACGTCCCGCTTGCGACGATGTTCGGCTACGCTACCGATCTTCGATCGATGACCCAGGGACGAGCAGCCTTCTCCATGGAGCTCTCCCACTACGCCGAGGTTCCTTCGCACATTGCGCAGGAGCTCGTGGCGAAGAACAAGTCCGCGGCGCAGGCATAGCGGCGTCGCCCTGTCGGTTGGTTGTAGAAAAACAGTAGAGAAGAAGGAAGGAGTTCGAGATGGCAAAGGGGAAGTTTGAGCGGTCGAAGCCGCACGTCAACATCGGTA
>CAYSEM010000048.1:0-5239 GCA_964430115.1 uncultured Chloroflexota bacterium
GTCTTGATCACGTCAAGGTTGTGCTCGATCACGATGACGCTGTTTCCGCCATCAACAAGTCGGTGCAGCACCTCAAGGAGTCGTTCAACATCGGCGAAGTGCAGACCGGTGGTCGGCTCGTCCAGGATGTACGCGGTACGGCCTGTTGAGCGACGTGCAAGTTCGGTCGCAAGCTTGATGCGCTGCGCCTCCCCGCCCGAGAGCGTCGTAGCGGGCTGACCGAGCCGTAGATAGCCGAGGCCCACCTCGCTGAGCGTCTTCAGGCGATTCCGGATCGCAGGGATCGCATCGAATCGCTCAAGTGCATCGGCAACTTGCAGCTCGAGCACATCGGCGATCGTCATCCCTTTCCAGGTGACATCGAGCGCCTCGCGGTTGTATCGCTTCCCGCGACACGTTTCACATGGGACGTACACATCCGGAAGGAACTGCATCTCAATCTGCAAGATCCCGTCTCCCGCACAGGTCTCACAGCGCCCGCCCTTGACGTTGAACGAAAAGCGTCCCGCAGAGTAGCCGCGGAGTCGCGCCTCTTGCGTGGCGGCAAAGAGTTCGCGGATCGGCGTGAAGAGGCCCACATACGTTGCAGGATTTGAGCGTGGCGTACGGCCAATCGGACTCTGATCAATCTCGATCGCCTTATCAATCTGGTCGAGTCCAGTCACACGTTCGTGTGCACCAGGCCGCTCCTTCGCGCCGTGAAGCTTGCGCGCAATCGCCTTCTGCAAGATGTCCGTCACGAGCGTGCTCTTACCGCTCCCAGAGACTCCAGTGACGGCGATAAAGCGACCGAGAGGGAACTCCACATCGAGCCCCTTTAGATTGTGCTCACGCGCCCCCTTCACCACGATGCTCTTCCCGCTCCCCTTCCGTCGCGTCTTCGGAATCTTCACGGCACGATCTCCGCGGATGAATGCACCGGTGATTGACTCCTTTGCATCGGTGAGCGCCTTCAGGGTGCCGTTCACCACCACCTTCCCGCCAAGCTCCCCGGCGCCCGGGCCAATGTCCACGATCCAGTCGGCGGTGCGGATCGTCTCTTCATCGTGCTCAACCACCAGCACCGTGTTCCCGAGATCACGGAGGCGCAGGAGCGTCGCAATGAGACGCGCGTTGTCGCGTTGATGCAAGCCAATCGATGGCTCGTCAAGGATGTAGAGGACACCGACGAGGCGTGAACCAATCTGCGTGGCGAGGCGGATGCGCTGCGCTTCACCGCCCGAGAGCGTAGTGGCGGTGCGATCCACGGTGAGGTAGTCAAGTCCAACATCGACGAGGAAGCCAGCCCGTTCGGCAATCTCCTTGACGATCGCCTTCGCGATCGTTCGCTCACGCTCGCCGAGGAGTGGTGTCAGCGCGTTGATCCAGGTGGTCAGCTCGCCGATCGGCATCGCCGCAACCTCCGCGATGTTCTTCTCTGCAACGCGTACGGCAAGCATCTCTGGTTTGAGGCGGCGGCCCTTGCACTCGGGGCATGGGCGGCTGACCATGTAGCGCTCGATCTCTACGCGCACCAGCTCAGAGTCAGTCTCGCGGTGGCGGCGCTCAAGGTTGGCGATGATCCCCTCGAATGCCGCCTTGTACGTGTTCCGATAGCTCGCGTTCTCATAGGTGACCGTGAAGCGGTCCTCACGCTCCGCGTTGAGGAGATACTCCTGTGCCGCGGCGGGGAGCTCACCGATCGGCGTCTTCGGGTTCCACTTCTTCGCCTTCATCGCCGCGGTCACCACCTTCAGATACCAGCTCCCCTCTGGAGAGCGCGACCACGGCACGAGCCCCCCTTCAAGGACCGACTTCTCCGGATCGATCACGCGTTCCGGATCTACCTCAAGACGGAAGCCGAGTCCCGTGCACTCGGGGCATGCGCCGTGTGGTGAATTGAAGCTGAAGGAGCGCGGCTCGAGGTCGTCCATCACCGTGCCGTCATACGGGCAGCCGAGCTTCTCGCTGAAGAGTCGCTCTTCGAACGTTGGCTTAGAGCCCTCCGCAGCGGCCGAGGAGATGATCACGAGACCTTCGCCGAGCTTCAGCGCCGTCTCGACAGAATCGGAGAGTCGGCTGCGATCTTCCGGCGGAAGTGGCTTCCCCTTCTCATCGACGGGTCGCCGCACGACGAAGCGATCGACCACCACCTCAATGCTGTGTCGCTTCTTCTTGTCGAGTTTCGGCGCGTCGTCCAGGTCGTACAGCGTGCCGTTGACACGGACGCGGCTGAAGCCCGCCTTCCGCGCGGCATGGAAGAAGGTCTCCCCTTCACCCTTCCGATCGCGAAGCACCGGACCAAGCACGAGAAGGCGTGTCCCGTCAGGGAGTTGCAGGATCTCATCAACAATGTGGTCAAGGGAGACTCGGCTGATGGGGCGATCACACTTCGGACAGTGTGGCGTGCCAGCACGCGCATAGAGAAGTCGGAGGTGATCCCAGATCTCGGTGATCGTCCCTACCGTTGAACGCGGGTTGCGCGAGGAGCCCTTCTGGTCAATCGAGATCGCAGGCGAGAGGCCATCAATGAGATCTACATCTGGCTTCTCCATCTGGCCAAGGAATTGCCGCGCATAGGCGGAGAGGCTCTCCACATAGCGGCGCTGCCCTTCGGCGTAGATCGTGTCGAAGGCGAGGCTCGACTTGCCGGATCCAGAGATTCCCGTCACCACCACAAGCCGGTCGCGGGGAATCTCAAGGTCAATCCCCTTCAGGTTGTGCTCGCGTGCACCACGGATCACGATCTTCTCTTGTGCCACTTCAGCCCCTTCTGCGCGGACGCTCGCCGCGGCGCTTGATCACATTCGGCGTCACGCTAGGATCCCAGGTTCGTCGCCGTGAGAGTACCGAATCGGTGCCGCTCGGCTGCTCTGGAGTTACTGCTACCTCATCAGACGCCTCATGCTCATCACGGAGACCGGGGAGCCAGTCCCCGGCGGTGTCGAGGGCTGGCGCAAGCACGGTGCGCGCTGTCCCACTCGCAACACGTCGCGGCATCAGATCCCTCCCCCGAGGCTCAGCTGCGTCATCCGCTGCGCGTTCTGCGAGCCGCGCAATCCTCACCGCCGCGTTCTCTTCGAGGACTCCCTGCCGGAGGCTGCGTAGTTCATCACGAATCGATGCGGCACGCTCAAACTCAAGCTCTTTTGCAGCGAGTCGCATCTGCGCCTCCAGCTGCTTGACCATCTTCTCAATCTCACTTCGCCCGATCTCACTGAGCGCTCCACCCTTCCCGCCAGCGTAGGAATCAGCCTTCTCGGCAACACTGCGCAGTCGGTCGTTCAAGTCCCGAATCGGCTTGCTGATTGTGGTCGCGGTGATGCCGTGAGCGGCGTTCCAACGCTCCTGGATGCCTCGGCGCCGATCCGTCTCTGAGATCGCAATGCGCATCGACTCTGTCATCTTGTCCGCGTAAAAGACCACCTCGCCACCAATGTTTCGTGCCGCTCGCCCAACAGTCTGGATGAGCGCCCAGGCGCTGCGGAGGAACCCCTCCTTATCCGCGTCCAAGATGGCCACTAGGGTTACCTCTGGAAGGTCAATCCCTTCGCGAAGCAGATTGATTCCCACGATCACATCGAAGACGCCGAGTCGTAGATCTCGCAGGATCTCCACGCGTTCCAGCGTGTCAATCTCACTATGCAGGTAGCGAACGCGAATGCCAGCCTCCTCTAGGTAGGCGGCGAGCTCTTCTGCCATTCGCTTGGTGAGCGTGGTGATGATCACCCGTTCGCGGCGGGCGATCCGCTCCTGAACCCGCTTCATCAGATCGTCAATCTGTCCGATGGTTGGCACAACAGTGATCTTCGGATCCACCACACCTGTTGGGCGGATGAGCTGCTCCACCACGCGCTCCTGCTTGGTCATCTCGTAGCTTCCAGGAGTGGCAGAGACGTAGATCGCTTGGCGCACGCTCCCCTCAAACTCCTCAAACGTGAGCGGGCGATTATCGAGCGCGCTCGGGAGGCGGAAGCCGAAGTCGACGAGAATCTCCTTCCGCGAGCGATCGTTCTTGTACATGCCAACCACCTGCGGGATGCTCATGTGGCTCTCATCAACCACCAGAAGCCAATCAGCCGGGAAGTAGTCGAGCAGTGTCCATGGGCGCGACCCTGGCTCACGGCGCGAGAGGTGGCGGGAGTAGTTCTCAATCCCAGAGCAGTACCCCACCTCGCGCATCATCTCAAGGTCAAAGGTTGTTCGCTGCCTGAGACGCGCCGCCTCGAGAACCTTCCCCGTGGCCTCCAGCTCCCCGCAGCGCGACTCCATCTCCTTCTCAATGTCGCGAATCGCTTCAGCGAGTTTCTCCGTTGGGGTCACATAGTGCGTTGCGGGGTAGATCACCATCTCGTTCCGCTCGGCGAGGATCTCACCCGTGAGCGGGTCCACCTCTGCAATACGCTCTACTTCATCACCGAAAAACTCCACGCGAAGAATCGTCTCTTCACCCGCAGGCTGCACCTCAATGGTGTCTCCACGAACGCGGAACTTGGCGCGGCCGAGGGTGGCGTCATTCCGTTGATACTGCAAATCAACCAGGTGGCGCAGGATGGCATCGCGGCGGTACTTCCCCGCTTTGCGCACACGCAAGATGGTTGCCCCGTAGTCAACCGGTGCGCCGAGGCCGTAGATGCAACTTACGGAGGCCACAATGATCGTGTCACGCCGCTCAAAGAGCGCCTTGGTCGCCGCATGACGCAACTGGTCAATCTCATCATTGCGACTTGAATCCTTCTCGATGTACGTATCGGATCGTGGCAGATATGCCTCTGGCTGGTAGTAGTCAAAGTAGGAGACGAAATACTCCACGGCGTTCTCTGGGAAGAACTCCTTGATCTCGGAATAGAGCTGTGCCGCAAGTGTCTTGTTGTGCGCAAGAATCAGCGTTGGCCGCTGCACCTGCTGGATCACGTTCGCGATCGTGAAAGTCTTCCCAGTCCCAGTTGCCCCGAGGAGCACCTGATGATGGAGCCCGGCGCGGAGGCCCTCAACAAGGCCCTCGATCGCTTTCGGTTGGTCTCCGGTTGGCTGAAAGTCTGAGCGCAGCGCGAACGCCGCACCGAGTGCGGGGGTGTGATCAGTCGGTTGGATTGGGGTTCCTTTCACCTGTGGAGCATAGAAGGCGGAGTGCATCCGCCGCCGCAGCGGCACCCTCTGCGACGCTGTGCCGAGCGTCGATCGGGAGCGCCCCCGCTGCGCGCAGCCGTCTGCTGAGACCCGCTTGAGCTCCCTCGCGGCGCGCGAAGTCTTCCGCGCT
>CAYSEM010000049.1:0-4874 GCA_964430115.1 uncultured Chloroflexota bacterium
TGGATGAGGATCAGCGATGTCCCAGCGCTCGCAACGATTGCGCATGACGCGAACGCGCTTCTCGTCATTGACAACACCTTCTTGAGCTCGGTCACGATCCGCCCACTAGAGTTCGGCGCGGACCTCGTGTTGCAGACCACAACAAAGTGGATCTCTGGACACGGTGATGCGCTGGGCGGTGTGGCGGCGGGGGCAAAAGCGCTCGTGGATCCGATCCGGCGACAGACCGATCTCCTTGGCGGTGCAGCATCGCCATTCAACTCCTGGCTCATCGCCCGCGGTGCGCGCACCCTCCCGCTACGCGTCGAGCGCGCCACAGCGAATGCAACGAAGCTGGCCGCCTTCTTGGAGGGCCACGAGAAGGTGGAGTGGGTGCGTCACCCGAGCCTCGCCTCACACCCTGATCGCGCGGTGGCGGATCGGATCCTTGGTGGGAGGTGGGGCGGCATGCTCTCCTTCAAGCCGCGTGCAGCCGCTGGGGTTGATCCACTCGACGCGATGCGGGCATTTGCCGACAACATCGCACTCTTCGGCGTAGGGGTGAGCCTTGGCGAAGTGGACACGCTGGTCTATCCGATGCCAAAGCGCGGCGGCATCTTCCGCATCAGCGTGGGCATTGAGGGGTCAGACGACATCATCCGAGAATTTGATCGCGCGCTCGCACACGTGAAGTAGATGGGAGTGCAGCCCCCAGCCGATGCCCTCTATCTCAGCTGGGAAGAGCTCGACAAGGCGGTCGAGCGGCTCGCCGCAGAGATTGATGCACTGCCGGCGACTGAGCAACCTGAGGCAATCCTTGCGGTGAGTCGCGGCGGACTCGTCCCTGGCGCAATGCTCGCCTACCGCATGGGACTGCGCGATCTCTTGGTCGCGGTCGCCGAACACTACGACGCGAGCGGCCGCCGGCCAGAGGCTGCACTGCTACGGATGCCGCCCGCGGATTCGCTTCACGGTCGCAGAGTTCTCATCGTTGACGAGGTCTGGGAGAGCGGACGGACACTGCAGCAGGTCATCGCCGCCGCACAGGCGGCCGGGGCAACGGTGCGGACCGCCGTTCTTCACTACAAGCCAGAGCGCAGCGAGGTTGATCGCGCACCCGATCACTTTGCTGACACCGCAACGAGCTGGGTAATCTACCCATACAAGGGGGGCGAGTGAGCAGAAAGAACGGAAGAGGCGTGCTGCTAATCGTCGCAGCGGCCACCAATGCGCTCCTTTCGCTGCTCCTCCTCCTCGCTGGGATCGTCTTGATCGGGGGGCTTCTCTACGCATCTCTCGCTGCAGGCAACGAAAGCTGGGCCTCCCTCGGTGCACGTGCGGCGGCGGAGCTCGGTGAGGAGTTTGTAACGCTTCTGACACTGTTTGGAACTGACCCTGGTGCACTGCTTCAAGAGTTCGTCACAACCCAAGGACTACCTTCGTTCGATCGCTTCGCTCGCGATCTTCTCGCAGCGCTCTTTGTTGGCGTCGCGCTCTTTATCCCATCTGGCGTTGCGTCGGGTCTCGCCGCGGCGCGCATCTGGCGGCTCACGCCAGCAGCCGAACGCGGCGTGCTTCAGCTCTACGCGCTTCTGGTCACACTCCTCGGAGCGCTCGGGCTGCTGATCGCCGCCGCACCGCATCTGATCTGGGGGCCGATCCTCGTCGTTGGCTTACTTACACTGCTGGCACTGCGTCGACCACGCGCGGTGACTCCCCCCTACAGCGCCTAGCTCGCCACGCGACGCACGCGCAGCGCGAGGCGCACGAGCGGCCCGCGGATCGGATCGAGATCCAGATCGAGCGCCCCAGGATATGCGTGCACGTCGCCGCCCCAGCCCGCCTTGAAGTGCGCAATTCCAGGAGTGACGAGGCCCCACATGTCGTACCAAGAACTCCCTTGGTCGATGGCACGTTCGATCGCAAACGCCTTGAGTGCGTATGGCGCGCGGACCTCATTGCCGCGATTCGTTGCCCCGCCGAATAGCTCCGTGCTCCCACTCTCCGTGCGCACGACCAGAAGCGCACCAAGAAGTTCAGTGGCGCCGCCCGTGCTCGCCCCTTCGGCGATCAAGAGCTCTGCGCGCGGACCGAACGCGCGCATCAGTTGGGCGAATGCTTCGCCACTACGCGACTTACTCCCAGTCCGCTCGCTGATCGCACTCATCACGGCACTCAGTGCAGGGAGCTCATCAATGGTGCCGAGGCGCACCGTCACGCCATCGGTCAGCGCCTGACGTGCGTACTGTCGCCACTTGCTGCGCCAGCCCGCGCGCACTGCGTCAACGCCTCCTGTGAGGGCGATGCGCCGACTCGAGCGCGGCTGGATTGGCGCCGCGACGTGCAGCCGCGCGCCGATCTGTGTTGCTGCGGTGGTCCACGGCGCGCGAAGGCTTGCGGTGAGCGCAGGGTCAGGCTGCACGACGTTGCTCTCCGGGTCAACGACGAGCGAACTTCCGGGCTCGAGGCGAACGAGCGTCACGCCGTCGGCGCGAAGCGCACGCAGTCCGCGCAACAGTTCCACACGTAGCGACTCGGCAACTGCTTCGTCCGCACATGCAACGAGTGGCGCGCGTGGCGCATAGGCGAAGCGTCCGAGTGGTCCAGGGAGGCGCTGCACGAGGAGCTGCGCGCCCGCCCATCCGCCACTCGGATGGAGTGCCACGATCCGAGCCGCCTCCCAACCGGTGAGCGCTTTCGACGTCGCCCAGGCGACGGTCTGGGTGAACGGAAGTTCGGCGATCTCACCTGCGGCGTAGGCCTGTTCGAGCCGCGCACCCCACGCCTCTGGCGCTTCGCGAAGGATCACGATCTGGTCACTCATGCGGTAAGGGTACGCGCCCCGCTAGGCTTGTGCGCGTGACGCCAACGCCGCCGCTCCCGCCGATCGCGCTCGACCCTGAAGGGGTGGTCTTCGATATGGATGGCGTGCTCTGCGATAGCGAGCCGCTCTGGGCCGACGCGCGGTACGCCGTTGCGGAGGCGCTCGGCAGCAGCATCACGATCGACGACTTCCACGCCTTTTATGGATCCAACACGTTGCAGTGGAGCGCAGGGATGGCGAAGCTCTTCAACTACCCGGATCCCGCGCACGTTGCTCGCCTCACCATTGACCACCTGCTCAATGCATACCGAAACGGTGCGGTTCGGCCGATCCCGAGCGGGATCGCCGCACTACATCGCGCAGCGGCGCGTGGACCCGTTGCCGTTGCATCCGGGAGCCCGCGCGAAGTGATCGGCACCGTTCTGGAGATCCTCGGAATCAGCGACGTAGTTCGCGAGTACGTCAGTTGCGACGAGGTGGCTGGTGGCAAGCCGCTCCCCGATGTGTATCTGGAGGCGTGCCGACGAATCGGGATCACCCCGGAGCGTTCCCTCGCGATTGAAGACTCACTCGCAGGCGCGCGGGCGGGGAAGGCGGCGGGGATGACCGTTGTCTTGGTGCCGCTCGATGGCGCACCATCATCAGCCGGCGCTGACGCGTACGCAGACGTGATCCTTACAAGTCTTGATCAACTCCCACTCACCGCGGGTGGCGCGTAGCGAAGCGACTAGCTCTTTGCGATGCCGACCTTTGCGCCGAGCGCGTCATTGGAAGGCTCGATCAGGTAGCTGCCATCGTCAAAGATGATCACAGGAATTGACTTTGCTCCGGTGAGCTTCTCAATCATCTCCTTTGCGCTGGCATCCGCATCAACGTCCACGTAGGTGTATGCGACGCCGTGCGCATCAAGATAGCCTTTGGAGCGCCTGCAGTCGCCGCACCAGTCTGCGCCGTACATCGTGATCTTCTTCTCGTCTGCCATTGCACCCTCACTCGCTTCGGCCAGCGGCGCCAGCCCTTGCTGTGAGCGTAGCGCGTGCGCAGGCTTGCGTGAGAGGGCGTACGCTACGAGCATGGCAACTGCTCGGATGCTCGGATTCACCGCCCTCGTCGCCGCGGAGTGGGTTCGTGGGATCGGACTGGTTGCCGCAGGCGCACTCACTTACGGGCTCCTTGGCGGCGTGATGCCGCCGCCTGGCGGCTTTGATCAACCGGTTGCGATCGCTTCGTTCATCACGATCGCACTTGGTGCCTTCGACCTCCTCCTTGCTGCACTCTTTGCCGCAACCGCGCTGCGCCTCCGCGCACTGAGCCTCCCTGCCGATCGCCCCGTCACCCTTCACGCAGCGTGGAGCACCGCCCTCTCGCTTCTGCTGATCGCTGCGGGGAATCCCCTCGTGCCGCAGATCACGATGATCGCGCTCGCGCTCCTCGCCACTGCCTCACTGCGCCTCATTCGCGCCGGCGAGAGCGGGAACGGCTAGACTCCCCCGCATGGTTGGACCGGTCTATTTGACGAAGGCGGGACGTGAGGCGCTCGAAGCCGAGCTGCATGATCTCGTCCACAATCAACGCCCAGCGGTGATCGCGCGCATCAAAGCGGCAAAGGAGCTCGGCGACCTGCGAGAGAACGCCGACTACGAGATCGCTCGCAACGAGCAGAGCTTCATCGAGGGGAAAGTCCTCGAGATCGAAGAGAAGCTCCGCAATGCCGAGATGATCGACGAGCATGCGAGCACCGACCAGGTTGGACTCGGCTCCACCGTTGAGGTGACCGCGGAACGAAAGACGCGCACCTACATGATCGTTGGCTCTACCGAGGCGGATCCGAGTGGTGACCCACCGAAGATTTCAAACGTCAGCCCACTCGGCGCATCACTGCTTGGGAAGAAGATCGGCGAGAAGGTTCAGGTCAGCCTGCCTAACGGCGAGAGCGTGACTTACACGATCAAGAAGATTTCGTAAGCGCGTCGCGGTTCGCGTTCCAGACGCGACCACTCTCATAGAGCTCCGCCTTCCAGATCGGCACATCCTGCTTGATGGAGTCAATCAGCGCACGGCTCACTATGTA
>CAYSEM010000050.1:0-4861 GCA_964430115.1 uncultured Chloroflexota bacterium
GCGCTCGCCGCCATGAGTTGGCGGCCGGTTGCAGAGTCACCAGTGAGCGTGATGATGTCGATGCGAGGATCGGCGGCGAACTGCGCACCGATCTGTGGGCCAGGCCCCGTGATCACGTTCACCACGCCGTCAGGGAAGCCAACCTCGCGTGCGAGTTCGGCGAGCCGAATCGCCGTGAGTGGCGTTGCGCTCGCCGGCTTCATGACGACGGTATTCCCTGCGGCGAGTGCTGGGGCCGCCTGCCAGATGGCCATGGCGAGTGGGTAGTTCCACGGCGCAATCAACGCTGCAACGCCGACTGGCTCTCGGCGAATCATGGAGGTGTGGCTCCCGCTGAACTCCGAGGCGGCGCGACCCTCTGGGCTGCGCAGCACGCCAGCGAAGAAGCGCAAGTGATCAACGGCGGCTGGGATGTCGCCATCGCGGCGCAACTTCCGAGCCGTTCCCGTCTGCCAGACCTCCGCGTCAGCAACTGCGTCCGCCTCTGCGGCGAGCGCATCAGCAAGGCGAAGCAGGAGGAGCGCGCGGTCGGCTGGTGTGATGCTGCGCCACGGACCGCCATCAAACGCCGTGCGCGCGGCGGCGATTGCGGCATCAACGTCTGCAGGTGAAGCGAGCGGGATCTTGCCGATCGGCGCACCGGTCGCTGGGTGACGCAGGTCAAAGGTTTCGCCGCCCTGCGCAGCACGCGAGGTGCCGTCAATTAGAAGTTGCGGTGTGTAGTTGGGTGCGTTCTTCGCCATTGCTGAAGGGTAGGCGATCCCTCCGTGGAGGTGTGGCATCTGTCGCGCTAGGATGGCGCCATGAGCAGCGAGCAGCCCCCGAAGCGTCCAGAGCGCGCGGTGAAGCGCGCGGCGCCGAGGTCTCTCTCAGCGTCAGTCGCTTCGGCCACCCCACATGTCGCCTCCGCGCTCGCCGCATCGAGCCCATGGGCCTATGCCCCCGCGCCTGAGTCGAAGGAGCTCGCCCTGATCCGACCGCGTTACGGGCTCTTCATTGACGGACAGGAGCGCGCACCGGCGAGTGGCGAAGTGATCATCACCTACAACCCAGCATCCGAAGAGCCGCTCGCCGAAGTGGCGAAGGGGGGTGCTGAAGATGCAGACCGCGCCATCAGCGCTGCAGAGCGCGCGTATCGAAAGGTCTGGTCAAAGCTTGCGCCGCGCGAGCGCGCAAAATATCTGTATCGCATCAGTCGCATCTTGCAGGAGCGGAGCCGCGAGTTTGCGGTGACGGAGACCCTCGACTCTGGGAAGCCGATCCGTGAATCGCGCGACGTGGACGTGCCGCTCGCGGCGGCACACTTCTGGTACTACGCCGGATGGGCGGACAAGCTTCAGTACGCCGTCCCAGGACGCCGTCCCGAGTCTCACGGCGTAGTGGGGCAGGTGATCCCGTGGAACTTCCCGCTTCTGATGCTCGCCTGGAAGATCGCACCAGCGCTCGCCGCGGGGAACACGGTGGTTCTGAAGCCCGCCAGCACCACTCCGCTCACCGCACTCCTCTTCGCCGACGTTTGCCGTCAGGCAGATCTCCCGCCCGGTGTCGTCAACATCATCACGGGGCCTGGCGAGATGGGGATGGCGATCGCCACTGACCCACGTGTGGCGAAGGTTGCCTTCACGGGGAGCACCTCCGTAGGGATCAAGATCGCGCAAGGGATCGCGGGCCACGGCAAGGCGCTGACCCTTGAGCTTGGTGGCAAGGCGGCGAACATTGTCTTTGAGGATGCGGCACTCGACCAGGCAGTAGAAGGCGTGATCAATGGCATCTTCTTCAATCAGGGCGAGGTCTGCTGCGCTGGGAGTCGACTCTTGGTGCAGGAGTCGATCGCCGAAGATTTCATTGCTCGACTGAAGGACCGTATGTCCACACTCCGCGTCGGTGATCCGATGGACAAGAACACCGATGTTGGTGCTATCAACTCGCGGGCGCAGATGGAGACAATCGGTGAACTCGTGGCGAGCGGTGTTGCCGAGGGGGCGAACCTTTGGCAGCCGGAGTGTGTCCTCCCCGATCGAGGCTGGTTCTACAAGCCGACACTCTTCACGAACGTTGCACAGAGCCATCGCATTGCGCGCGAGGAGATCTTCGGACCGGTTCTCTCCACGATCACGTTCCGAACCGTGGACGAAGCGATTGAAAAGGCGAACAACACGGCCTACGGACTCTCTGCCGGAATCTGGACCGAGAAGGGGAGCCGCATCCTGCAGGTGGCCGCACAACTAAAGGCGGGTGTTGTCTGGGCGAACACCTTCAACCGTTTCGATCCAACCTCGCCGTTCGGTGGCTACAAGGAGTCGGGATACGGTCGCGAGGGCGGGCTGCAGGGGCTTCACGCCTACCTGAGGAGTTCCTAATGGGCAAGAAACGCGGCAAAAAGGGGGAGTTCCGTGAGAGCGCACTGCTAAGCGCAGTTGCCGCACCGGACGACGCTCGTCTTGAAGTGCGGCGCACACCAAAGCTGTACATCGGTGGCGCGTTCCCGCGCAGCGAGTCGGGGCGCACCGACGTGCTACCGCTCGCGCGTGGTGGGAGTGCCAACATTGCACGCGCCTCGCGCAAAGATCTGCGCGAGGCGGTCAAGGTTGCGCGTGCTGCGGCTCCCGGTTGGGCGTCCCGCAACGCATCGCTTCGTGGCCAGATCATGTACCGCGTCGCCGAGTTGATGGAGGGGCGTGCCGCACAGTTCCGTGATGACCTCGTGGCGCACGGCTATGGCAAATCTGAGGCGACCGAAGAGGTTGCGGCAAGTATTGACCGACTCGTCTGGTTTGCCGGGTGGCCAGACAAGATACCTGCCGTCCTTGGCGGTACAAATCCGGTCGCCTCTTCGCACTTCGTCTTCACCATTCCTGAGCCAACGGGCGTGGTGGCGATCATTGCACCGGAGAGTTCACCCCTCCTTGGACTGGTCACACGACTCGCGGGCGTGATTGCGGGTGGCAACGTTGCCGTCCTCGTTGCGAGCGAGGGGGCGCCGCTCCCCGCCGTGACACTTGCGGAGACACTTGCGGTGAGCGATGTTCCGCCGGGCGTGGTGAACATCCTCACTGGTCGACGCGCGGAGCTCATGCCGCACCTTTCGCGTCACGCGGATATCGATGGCATTGACCTCTGGGGTTGCCCCGACGATCTACTCATGGACGCGGAGCGAGGGGCTGCGGAGCATGTTGCGCGCATCGCGCGCCGTCCGCACGGCGAGAAGGATCGGGCGAACGCGTTCACAGGGGAGCGTGGCGAGCGCATCGACGGAATGACCGCCTTCCTCGAGATGAAGACCGTCTGGCACCCGATCGGTTCTTAGGCTGCGCGGCTGAGCGTCCGCGCGGTTTGCAGTCCACGCGGGACGCGCGTGATTAGTCCAGGGTGAAGTCGTCCGGATCTGCGTAGGCGCCCGTCGCCTCTTTCTCCAACTGCATCAGCAGGTCGTTTAGCAGACTGGAGGCGCCGAAGCGGAAACGATCTGGAGTCATCCAGGCAGGTCCGAGGGTTTCATGGAGAACGACCAGATACTGGATCGCCTCCTTCGCCGTCCGAATGCCGCCCGCAGGTTTCATGCCGACGACGCGATTGGTTGCGTTCCAATGCTCGCGGATTGATTCAAGCATGACAAGGGTGACGGGGAGCGTCGCCGCTGGCGTCACCTTTCCCGTTGACGTCTTGATGAAGTCAGCCCCCGCCGCAATCGCAAGGGCAGAGGCGCGGCGCACCTCGTCGTAGCTGCCGAGTTCGCCTGTCTCAAGGATCACCTTCAAATGTGCTGGGCCGCAGGCGTCCTTCACCGCCACAATCTCGTCCCAGACCTTCGCGTAGTCGCCGGAGAGGAACGCGCCGCGATCGATCACCATGTCGATCTCATCCGCGCCCGCGGCGACTGCGTGTTTCGTCTCTGCGATCTTCAGGTCAATCCAGGATCTCCCGCTTGGAAACGCCGTGGCGACCGCGGCAACCTTCACGCTACTCCCCGCGAGCGCCTCCTTTGCAACGGTGACAAGGTCCGGATAGCAGCAGAGGGCGGCCACGGACGGAACGACAGAGTTGCCTGGGTGCGGACGTGCCGCTTTTGCGGCGAGCTGACGGATCTTCCCCGGCGTGTCCTTCCCCTCCAGTGTGGTGAGGTCACACATGCTGATCGCAAGCCGCAGCGCCCAGACCTTGGTCGACTTCTTGATTGAGCGTGTCTTAAGCGCCGCCACGCGCTCTTCCACCCCAACACGATCAACTGGGGTGACGTTGCGAAGCCAGCCGGCCAGCGCTCGCGAATCTGTGGCGGTAGGGAGTGAGAGGCTCATGAGAGGAGTATCCTCTGCGCACGAACTTGAGGCAAGGGGAGCATTAGAGGGGCGGTCCACATGCAGAAGGTGCACGAGCCAGACTTCGTTCGCGCGGATGACGACCTGCGCTTCTTCACCGAGCTCCCGAAGCCCGAGTTGCACCTGCACCTCGATGGCTCCCTCGATCCGACACTCGCCCTTGAGTTGGCGCGCACGCGAAAGGTTGAGGCGCCCCGTGACTGGGCAGGGATGCGCGCCGCGCTCGTTGCGCCAGAACGCTGCGTTGATCAGGCTGACCTCCTCCGCGCATTTGATCTGCCGATCGCCCTCTTGCAAGACGAAGAGGCGCTTGAGCGCCTGGCGGATCACGTCGTCCGCGCCAAGGCGGCAGAGAACGTTCGTTATATGGAGCTTCGTTGGGGGCCGCACCTCCATACGGCGAAGGGGCTGACGCAGTCACAGGTGATCGCCGCTGTTGCGCGCGGTGCCAGCTCAGCTGCCGCGGAGGTCGGTGTACAGGTGCGACTGATCGTCACCGCACTACGCTCGCACAGCGTGGACGAGAACCGTGCACTTGCGGTCGC
>CAYSEM010000051.1:0-4670 GCA_964430115.1 uncultured Chloroflexota bacterium
TCGGCGAGTAGCGTCAGCCGATTCGGCATGGACTTCCCCTGCAGCCACGTCTCTGTTGGGAGCAGGAAGGAGTTTGTTCCGATGTCAGAAAGGACGATCACGTCGTAGGTATCGAGTCCCTCATTTGCGAATGGGAACTTCGCCGGGACATCGTGCGCGTAGAGCTGCTCAACCTCCATCCCCTTGCTGCGCAGCGCCGCGTTGTACCAGTCGGCGCCCGAGTGAAAGGTGACTGATGTGAAGGAGTCAAAGCCCTTGTAGTGCGTCGCCTCGGATACCCATGACTCTCCAACAAGCAAGACCTTCATCGCTCCCCCTTCTGCGCTTAACGCGCCTCTTCGAACAACCTGCGCGGATTATCCGTCATCAGTGCCAGCGAGCGTTCGAGTGGCAGACCGTGCCGCTCGAGGCGCGGCAAGAAGAACTCGATCAGATGCCCGTAGCCAGGGCCGCCGTAGGTGCGCAGCAGACTCTTCAGAAAGATGTCCTGCGACATCAGCACGCGTTCACCATGCCCCTTTGCAACCAGGCGGGCGATGTTGCGCGCGTCGTCTTCACCGCTCGGGCACTGCGCCTGCTGATCTGCATAGAAGACCTCCATGCCGATCATGTCGTACTGGATGTATGCGCCACGGTTGATCAGCCGTGACTGGTAGTCATAGTCCTCACCGGATGGATTGGAGTGGCAGAGAACGATGCTCTCCATGGGCACACCACGCGCCGCACAGAAGTCGAGGACTTCATCGCCGTATCTGAACCAGGCGGGCATGTGTACCTGCATGGGTAGGTGGGTCTCGCGCTGTGCAGCGCATGCGGCAGCGAGCGACTTCTTCTCGCGTGCGGTGAAGCTGCTCCCCACGCCGATCTCCCCGATGATGCCGGAGCGCACCTTGGTGCCGCGTGCCCCTTCGGTGATGTCACGGATGATCTCCTCAGCGATATCACGCTCACTCTTCGCATCGTTCTCCGCAGGTTGCGACGCATCCAGGTAGTAGCCGGTCCCCATGATGATGTTGAGCCCGGTGGTGCGGCTGATCTCGGCGAGACCCTCAGGGTCTCGACCGTTGCCGTCCGCACTCGTCTCAATGATGCTCTTGCCACCCTGCGCCACAAATCGCTGCAGCTCTTTCACTGCAAGCGCGCGGTCGGTCATGGTGCAGTTGTCCTTGTTGATGAATGGATCGTGACGCAACTCCCAGAGGTTCTCCATAGAGACCTTCTCGTCAACAAGCGCGCGTGCGCGCGGCGAATCGTTGAGCGGTGGATGCCACCACGAGAGCACATCGTTCAAGATGTGTTCGTGAGTCAGCGTCAGACCTAGTTGTGCCGAATCAATAACGCCTGTGACGGTCTGGATGCTGCTCATGCACGGAGCGTAGCGCGGCGGCGGTGAAGCAGCGCGGTTGAGACCACGCCCGCGGCGAGTACGAGTGCTGATGCCACAAAGATCGGGGTAAGTGCGAGAAGGTCCCCTACGCGCGGAGCGCCAGCGCGTGCGGCGATGGAGGCCGCCGCGAGCCCTGCAACATTTCCGGCGTACAGGGGAAAGAGCGACAGGCTGAGCGCGGCCGAGCGACGCGCGGGGACAACACGCTCCGCAAGCCAGGTGAAGACTGCCGCCTGTAAGAGGGCAGAGACAGCGGCGATTACGGTGATGGCGACGGCGAGAAGTGGCAGCGTTGGCGCAACGGCAAGTGCGGCGGCGGCTACTGAACCTGCCATGAACGCGCCCCCTGCGCTTCGTGCGATCCCGAATCGGCGGAATGCGTAGAAGGCGATCGCTGGCGCGGCAACAGCGCCGGCGAGCGCGGTAAGGCCGATCAGCAGCCCAACGGCACCGGCCACTCCTGGGGTCGCGAGCGGCTCCGTCATCCCCGCCACGCCTGGTCCAATCGAAACTTCTGCAATGCGCAGCGGCAGCGCAGGGCGGAGCATGCGCTCTCCTGCGATCGCCAACATCAACACGAGGTAGCCGGCACGCGCGATCGGATCCGTGAGCACCTCTACGATGCCGCGCTTCGCAACCTGGAGCACACTCCCTCGCTGCGGAACTTCGGGACTCACATCAGGAATCGCAACAACATTTGCAACGATAAGCACACCGTTCAACAGCGCTGCAACGGCGATCGGTGCGGCGAGTGTCAGACCGAGACCGCCGATCAGCCATGCCGCAAGGAGCGGTCCTGCGGCGAAGCCCATTGGCGCCGCGGCACTGAAGAGTGAGATGGCACGCGCACGCTCGCTCGCTGGCGCAACTTCACGAATCGTGGCGAGCATGACGCCGGTGTTGCCGAGCCAGAAGCCGAGTGCCACGGTCGCGGCTACCAGTTGCCACGCCTGATCGGCCACCGCGAACGCGATCAGTGCGGCCAGCGCAATCAACCCGCTGCGGACGATGACGAGTCGACGAGAGCGGAGCTCAGCGATTGCGAGCCAGATTGGTACTTGCGGCGCACCAATGACAAAGAGCCCAGCGATCGCGATGCCAGTCAGCGAGGCAATGTCGCCGATCGGCACGCCCGTCCCCTCGAGTGCGAGCGGAAGGTACGAGTAGATCATGCTCACCCCGAAGATCTCGGCAAACTGCACCCCGATGTAGACCGCGACGATGCGACGCCAGCTTGGATGGCCCTCGCGCGCGCGACTCACAGTTCACCGCGCTGTGCGCGCGCTCGGATCAGCTTCGCCTCTTCGAGGATCGCGGTGCGTACCGTCTCTTTCCGTGACTCCCACGAACGCACCTGACGAGCCATACGCGGGTTCTTCACAAATCGCTCCGCGTGTCGGTCAATAAAGTCCCAGTAGAGCGTGGTGAACGGACAGGCGCGGTCGCCAGTGGAGAGCGTTGGATCGTAGGCGCATGCAGAGCAGTCGTCCCCCATGCGTGAGACGTACGCGCCCCCTGAGATGTACGGCTTGCTGGTGATCTTCCCTAGGTCTGCAAACTGACTCATTGCCACCACGTTGGGGGTCACCACCCAAGGGTGAGCGTCGACGAATGTCTCAAGGAACCACGCATCCACTTCTTGCGGGCGCACGCCAATCAGAAGGGCGAAGTTCCCGAGCAACATCAAGCGCTCAATATGGTGCGCATGGCCGCCGCTGATGAGTTTCCGTACGACCCGGGAGATGCACGCCATCTTCGTCTCACCGCTCCAGTAGAACGAAGGGAGCGGCTCGGTATGGTTCAATCCGTTCGACGTCTCCCACTCTTTCCAGAATCGATCGTAGGCGTGGTGCATGAACTCGCGCCAACCGAGAATCTGTCGAATGAACCCTTCAATAGATTGCAATGGAATCTCAGTTGGACGGCGCGCGAACTCATCCAGTGCGCGGATGCTGATCTCATGTGCGGTCAGCAGGCCAAGATTCATCGCGCTAGAAAGTAGTGAGTGGTAGAGGTGCTCGTGCTCACGCGACATCGCATCCTCATACGGACCGAAGTCCGCCAGACGTTCCTTGCAGAAGCGCTCGAGTGCTTCAAGTGCCTGCCCACGGTTCGTTGGCCACCCAAACGAGTCAATCTCGCCGAAGTGTGCCGCCGATTCGGCGCGCACCTCGTTGATCACCTCCTGCGCAGTCTCTGTTGGAGGGAAGTGCGGCGCACTCGGTACCACCGCCCCCTTTGGCAAGCGGCGCCGATTCTCCTGATCAAGGTTCCATACGCCCCCCAGCGGTTCGTCGACTGCGCTGGGCTCCATCAGCCATCCGCGCGCCTTACGAACGCGGCGGTACCAGAACTCCATGCGCAACTCCTTGCGTCCGCTCGCAAACTCCTCCCACTCATCACGCGTGGTCAGCCAGAGCTCGTTCGGCACAATGCTGAGCTGCACGCTGGTCTTCTTAGCCCATGTCTGCATGCGCGCGGTTAGTTGCGGTGCGGCAGGCTCCATTGCGAGCAGGTGCGTGATCGGTGCCTGTGCGTGCGCGGCGGTGAGCCCCTCTTCGTAGGTGGCGGCGCGAAGCGCCTGTACGTTGAGACCTCGTGCGCGCAACTCCGCAACGAACTCGCGTCCGGCGCTGCGCTGCGCAACGAGTGCCTGCACGTGTCTCGGTGCCGTCTGCGCGTCGAGCGACTCAATGAAGATCACTCCTGGTGCGTTTGGCGGATCTTTTAGCGCCGAGCTGATGGGACCCACCTGGTCGGTGAGTTGATCGGGGAGTACGAGGATGTGCGAAGCGGCGCTCACTTGGCCGACCGGCACGCATCGCTGCAGTACTTCACCTCGCTCCAAACCTTTGCCCAGCGTCGGCGCCACGAGAAGGGTCGACCGCACGTCGCACAAATCTTCTCGGCGCGAAGGCTGGGCGGGACGTGCCGAGACGCGTCGTGTGCTTCACGTGCACCTCTCTTATTCGCCACGGGGTGCCGGGAGTCCCTTGACGGCACGCGCATACGCTTCCAGCGTCCGCACCCTCGCCAATGCGTGATCAACGATCGGTTCTGGATAGTGCACACCGAGCGTGATGCCGGCCGCCGCTAGTGCCGCCGCGTGCGCCCACGGTGCGTGGATCGCAGGCGCTTTGAGTGCCGCAAGTTCAGGGATCCAGCGACGCACATATGCACCATCTGGATCGAAGTTCCCTGCTTGGGTGACGGGGTTGAAGATGCGGAAGTACGGCTGCGCATCGGTTCCACTCCCCGCCGACCACTGCCATCCGCCGTTGTT
>CAYSEM010000052.1:0-4599 GCA_964430115.1 uncultured Chloroflexota bacterium
TGCAGCGCACGGGTTGGGGGCGCCGGGCGGTGCAGCGCTTTGTTGCGGGGAACACCATTGAAGAGGCGGTCGCTGTTGCGCTGGAGGCGAAGCGACGAGGCTTCACCGTCACGTTGGATCGACTCGGTGAGGCGTCCACTGGCGCAGCGGCAGATGCGTATGCTGCAGATGCGTCGCGGCTCCTCGAAGCGCAGGCTGCGGCAGGACTTGAACCGAACGTCAGCGTCAAGCTCACGGCGATCGGCCTCTCGGAGGGGGAGCGCGTTGCCGCTGGACGCCTTGAAGAGATCCTTACGGTTGCTCAGCGGGTCAACGGATTTGTTCGCGTAGACGCAGAGCACGGGGAGAGCCTCGACGCACTGCACCGAATTGTCCTCGCCGCACGCGCCGCGGGGAGGCCAGTTGGGACGGTGATTCAAGCGAACATGCGCCGTGCGTCGGCAGATGTTGCGCACCTGACAGCGGCGGGAGTGCCGATTCGTCTTGTGAAGGGTGCGTACGATCCGGGGGCTGATGGGATCGGTGATCCAGCCGCCGTGGATGCCGCCTATCTCGCGTTGGCCGCGCAACTGCTGGCGACAACCGTTCCGCTCGCCTTCGGCACTCATGACGATCGCATCCTTGATCAACTCGCCGAGCGGGGACGCGGTCGCGCCGAGGCGCAACTTCTTTACGGCGTGCGCAGCGACCTTGCCGAACGGCTCGTCAGCGCCGGGTGGCGCGTCCGCATCTACACGCCGTATGGGCCAGACTGGTGGCCCTACTCACTTCGCAGAATGGCAGAGCGTCCAGCCAACCTTCGCTTTGTGGTGCGGAGCCTCTTCGGGCGATAGTCCCGCGTCAGTCGTCGCGCGTGAGTTACGCGTGCGTCGCGCTACTTGGTGAGTGACGCCTCAGTCTCATCGCGGTGCTTCTTCAGGTACTTCATGAATGGCGTGCCGCCCGTCCCAACATCGGTTGGGTTTCCCGTTGCGTCCGCCGCCTGGCGGTTGATGTAGGTCGCGGCGTACTCAAGGTGCAGCGCTCGGAAGGCGCGGAGGGTTTCCACGCAACGGTTGCGCGCCGCAGCGAGCTCCTTTGGCGCTGATGCGCCGAGTGACGCAATGCGACTCGCCGCCGTTGGGCCAGCCTCGAACGCCTCAAGGAGGCCGACATGCTTGCGCGGCATGTAGCGGCGCATCTCCATCAAGTATTCCCGGAGCTGATCCGGCGCGTGATCAACGCCGAGGACGGCATCAAGGCAGGGGACGATCGTGCTCTGCGCACCCGTTTCGCCGCGGAAGGTTTGACCCTTCCCAGCGTACGCGGTGACACCTTCGTAGACGAGTCCACCAGGAAGTGCCGGGTTATCCCTCCATCCGAAGATGTACGGGCGAACGCGGTGGTAGTAAACGTAAGGATCGCACGCTTCGGGCATGCGCTTCATCGTGCCCAGAATCCCGTCAAGAGCATCACCGAGTTCGTTCAGGGCGCTCGTGGCTTCGGCGTCGTTGCCGTCGGAGATTGCCGCTTGCGCGCGCGCACCTGCGGCGAGTGCCGCACCGGCGCGTCGCTCAATGTCGACGTGGATGAGGATGAACCAGGCTTCGTCGAGTCCACCGAGGAAGTGCTGGAGGAGTGCAATGTTGCCGAGTGCGATCGGGCCGCTCTCGTCGAGTCGGCGCCAGTTCCACAGGGCGTAACTTGCGTAGGAGAGGATCGGCTCACGTCCGAGCGCTGCGGCGATCTCGTGCCAAGGCACGGCGAGTCGCGCTGGGAGCGCGCTTGGCGATTCTGGCTCGCCCCACACGTAGGCCATGCCGAGGTAGCTGAGGGTGCGCATCGCCGCCTCAAGGTCCTCTTCGCTGCTCAGCGCTTCACTTCGGAATTCAGGGAGCGCCTCAATGATGGCGCGGATCTTCCCTGAAGGGAGGAGTGCCGGGAGGTCGCGCGCCGTCTTGTGCCACTCAGGGTTCGCCGCGGGAATTTCGATGGCGGGGTCTGCGATCGGGAGGAAGCCACGCTCTGCCGTTACTCCGAATGCATGGAGATCAACGTGGTGCGTCATTTCACACTCCCTCTACTTGAGCCGCAGAGTCGCGACCGATCACGCTCATCCTCGTCCCTCCCTGCGTCGCTGAGGGGGTGTGTTGCGCGTCCGATCCCCGAGCCTGTCCCGCATCACGGGTCATCTATGATCTTCCTGCCGTCGGTCGGGCTCCGCGCGACGACGCTTCGTGAACCGCGTCAGGTCCGGAAGGAAGCAGCGCTAAGCGGATCGCGGCGGGCGCAGCGGGCCGCTCGGCCGGCGGCACTCAAGTGGCGGCGTGCTGGACATGGTGAGAGTGAGGGAGGGGCGATGGCAGAACAGCTTGCAATCTATCGCCGCTACCGAGCATCCACCTTCGGTGAGCTTCGCGGCCAAGACCCCATCGCCAAGACCTTGCAGCGCGCCGTAGCCGACGGTCGGCTTGGTCACGGACTCCTCTTCGTTGGTCCCCGAGGAACCGGGAAGACCTCAACCGCCCGTATCGTGGCGAAGGCACTCAACTGTCTCGCACCTGCAAGTGGCGAGCCGTGTGGCAGCTGCACCGCATGTATCGCAATTCGAGATGGAGCCACCTTTGATGTGGTGGAGTCAAACGCGGCAACTTCGAACCGCATCGATGATGTGCGCGAAGATCTGATCCCGCTGATCACCAATCCACCCACAGATCTGAAGCGCAAGGTGCTGATCCTCGATGAGGTGCATCGATTCACCAACGACGCCTGGGACGCGCTGCTCAAGTGGCTTGAAGAGCCGCCTCCCGGAATCGTCTTCATCTTCTGCACCACCGACCCTTCCAAGATTCGACCAGCGATCCTCTCGCGCCTGCAGCGATTCGACTTCCGCCCCATCGCGCAGGAGCAGATCGCCGCGAAGCTCGTGGACATCCTCAAGAGCGAGGGTCGCAACGCTGAGCCTGACGCGATCGCGCTGCTCGCCCGGCTCGCCGATGGGGGAATGCGCGATGCCGAATCGATGCTTGATCAGCTCCTTTCGTCAGGCGTTGACCCGTTGCGCGCGGCAGATGTGGAAGAGCTCCTCGGCCTCCCTGGCGCTGAAGACATTGCGCGGCTCGCAAGCGCCGCCCTTGATGCAGACGCGGCGGTTGGACTTGCCATCCTCGCCGACTTTGAACTGCGCGGACGAGATCCGCGCGTCGTCACGGAGCACCTCACCGACCTGATCCGTCGCGCGCTTCATGCAGCGCTCGCGACTGGTGGGACGGTTCCAGCCGATGCCTCGCGACTCCCTGCGGGAGTGAACCTTGGGGGCGAGCCTGGTGCGCCACTCCCGCTCGCGGGTCGCAGTCGCGATGAACTCTTGCGCCTCGCCCATGCGCTTCGTCGTCTTGAGTCAGGGCGTGGCGATGCAGATCTTCGACTCGGGCTTGAGCTGCTCCTTCTCGGAACGCTCGCCCCAGTTGCACCAGCACAGGCCACGCCAGTTGCAGCCGCGTCAGCAGCGGCTGCCGCCCCTGTTCGTACCGCGCCCCCTCCCGCAGTTGCGCCGACCGCAGTCGCTGCACCAGTTGCGGAAGAGACTCCGCCTGCAATGAAGCCAACGCGAACGCCGCGCGCGGCGAAGAGCGGCGCCGCGAGTAGTGAAGAGGGAGACAACTGGGCACAGATGCTCGCTGCTGCAGACGTGCCGACCAAGCCACTCCTTGCGGACGCCAGCGGATCCTTTGAGAACGGAGTGCTGACGATCCTCTACCCGGCAACGAAGTCATTCCTGCGCGTGCGCGCAGAGGAGCGACGCGAGCGTATCGAACAACTTGCCGCGAAGGTGTACGGCGGCGTGGTGCGCGTCGCCTTTGCAGAGAAAGATGCAGATGCAACGCTGCGCGACGTTTGGAAGGATGCATGAGCGGAGCCCCACTCCCGCGTTCGCTTGAGCGGCTCATCGAGGCACTCTCCCGTCTCCCTGGCGTTGGACCTCGCACCGCCGAGCGACTCGCCTTCCACATCCTGCGCACGCCGCTCGCCGACGCGCAGGCCCTCGCCGCTGCTATCAGCGCCGCGCGCGAGCAGACGCGCCCCTGCGAGGTCTGCGGTCATGTGGCCGATGAGGTGCGCTGTGGCATTTGCATGGATGATTCGCGCGACACGAGCACCCTCTGCGTCGTCGAGGAGCCGCTCGACCTGATCGCGATCGAGCGCACGGGTGCCTTCCGCGGTCGCTACCACGTGCTGAACGGCGCCCTCTCGCCGATGGCGGGGGTTGGCCCTGGTGAGCTGCGCATGCGCGAGCTCTTTGAGCGCGTTGCGGCGGCCGAGGCGGCGGGGAGCCCGATCCGCGAGGTGATCATCGCCACGAACCCCTCGCCGGAGGGCGACGTCACCCTCCTCTACCTCCAGGAGCGACTCGGCACCAGCGTCCCCAAGATCACCTCCATGGCGCGCGGCCTCCCGTTCGGCGCCGACCTCCAGTACGCGGATGCTGTAACAATCCTTCGTAGCCTCGAGGAGCGCCGCGGCGTCGAGTAGTTCCTCCATATAAGGTGGCGAGATGAGTGAACTGATCTTCGAGCTCCTCCTCCGCCTCCTGAAGGTGGCTGCTGCCGCCCTTCTGGG
>CAYSEM010000053.1:0-4519 GCA_964430115.1 uncultured Chloroflexota bacterium
GCGCTCGGCGTCGTGCTCGTCTCCGCAGGGGTGAGCCACCTGACCGTGAGCCGCATTGAGTTTCAGGCGCAGGTTCCAACCTGGCTGCCGCTCGACCCTGACTTCGTCGTCATCAGTTCGGGGATCGTGGAGATCCTGCTCGGCCTTGCACTGATCACGTTGTGGCGCTTCCGCAAGCGAGTTGGCTTGCTGGTCGCGCTCTTCTTCGTGGCGATCTTCCCTGGAAACATCAACCAGTTCGTCAATGGGATTGATGCGTTCGGGTTGAACTCGGACAGCGCGCGGGCTGTGCGACTTCTCTTTCAGCCCGTGCTCGTTCTCTGGGCGCTCTGGTCAACAGGGGCCCTGCGACGATCATGAGTGACGCCGCGCCTGATGAGCAGGTTGCGCAGGTTGAACGCCTGGTAGGAGAGGCGATTCGCACGCTCCCTGAACCGTTGCGCAGCGCGGCGGAGGAGCTGCTGATCGTTGTGGATGGGACGCGCAAGACACGGCTCTACGGACTCTTTGACGGCGCACCTCGAGGCGCTGGCGACCTCGAGGCACTCCCGCCACGCATCACGATCTATGCGCGCGCACTCGCTGCAGACTTTCCGTCTCGTGCCGAACTCACCTCAGAAGTGCGAAAGACGCTCGTGCATGAGATCGGGCACTACCTCGGACTGGACGAGTCGGACCTTGCAGATCGCGGCCTTGAGTGATCTGCGCGCGAATCGGCAGCACCCCTTAGCGGCGTTCGTTCCACCAGTCTTCTAGCGCGAAACCGATCCCCGCAAACGGGAGGAACCAGGGGAGACCCTCATACGGGACGGGGACGGGGTGCCATGCGATGCGCGCAGGGAGTGGTGGATCGCCACCGAGTTCCCAATCGATCGTCTGCTCGGCAAGCAGCGTCATCAGCGCCACGCCAGATCCGGCGCACCCAGACACGTGCGTGACGCCGTCGAGCCTGGTCACCCGAGGGAGTCGATCAAAGGCGAATGAGAGTCGACCACCCCACGCATGGGTCACCCTGGTCGACGCAAGTTGCGGGTGGATCTCGCGCATCCTCGCCGTCAACGTGCGTGCAATACGAGGGAGCGAGTCTGGCCAGAACGAGGTGCGGCCACCAAACGCGATGCGCCCGTCTGGCGTTGGTCGCCAGTAGGAGAGAAAGTTGCGCGTGTTGAATCGCATCTCACCCCTCCCTGCAACGGTAGCGAGAAGTTCAGGTGCGAGTGGCTCCGTGGCGATCATGTAGCTCCCCACAGGGATCGCCCGGCGACGTAAGGCGGGGAAGAGGCGATCGGCATAGCCGTTAACCCCGCCAAAGATGTGTTGCGTGCGAACGCTCCCTCGCAGCGTGCGTACTTCGTAGCCGCCAGCGATTTGGAGGATTCCGGTGGCGGGAGTCTGCTCGCGAATCTCAACGCCCGCCGCCTGTGCGGCAGCCGCCATCGCGGCGTGTAGTCGCGCAGGCTGAACGCCACCACCCTCATCCACGGCGAGTCCGCCTTCAAACGACTCGCTGCTGGTGAGTTGCTGGACGACACCTCGGTCGAGGAGTCGCACGGGGAGGCCGAGAGACTCACGCAGATCCGCTTCCGCGCGGAGACCAGGAAGGCCGCGCGCCGAGTGCGTCAGCTCCACATGTCCAGTTCCGCTCCACTGCGAATCGATCCCCGTAGTCGCCATGAGGGAGGCGTCTCCTTGGCCCGCAAGCGTCGCCACACGGCGCACTGCGGCGCGCGAGAGGTCAAACCACTCGCGTGCACCTTCCGCTCCAAAGCGCTTGATGATGGAACTCGTGGACGCGCCGAACCCCACATGCGCCATGCCACCGTTGCGACTGCTTGCGCCGTCGCGGAGAGCGCCCTTCTCCAGAAGGAGGACGCGTGCCCCGCGCTCGGCGGCTCGACGCGCCGCGGAAAGGCCGGAGAAGCCGCCGCCGATGATGACCCAGTCCACACTGGTCGGGAGTGGCTCACTCGCGGGCGCGGTGAAGCGCGTTGGGTTGGGTGCATCGTCGTGCCAGGCAACGGCGCTGAGCTCTCTCTGCATTGCGCAAGAGTAGCGCGGCACAGCGCGGTGGCTGCACGCGGGCGCGTGTAGCATACGGAGATGCCACAGACGCCCTCTCGCCCATCGGTGATCGTGGATTGCGATCCTGGCCACGACGACGTCTTCGCCATGGTGGTGGCGAACCACTACGCGACCCTCCTTGGCATCACCGTGGTGCATGGCAATGCGCCGCTCTCTCGCACGCTGCCGAATACGCTGATCTCATGCGATGTCTTTGGGATCAGCGCCCCCGTCTTCGCCGGCGCCGAGCGACCACTGATCGCACCGCCGCGCAACGCGCCACATATCCATGGTGAATCCGGTCTCGGCGGGCCGGAGCTTCCGCCGCTCACACGTGCCGCAGAGAAGACGAACGCCGTTGAGGCGGTCATCGAGTTGGTACGCAAGCACGAGGGCGATGGTGTCTGGCTGGTGCCGCTCGGCCCGCTCACGAACATTGCGCTCGCGCTCCGTATGGCACCTGACATCGGCCGGCGCATCGCAGGGATCTCGCTGATGGGCGGCGGGACGCTGCATGGGAATCGCGCGCCGCACGCCGAGTTCAACATCTGGGCCGATCCAGAGGCGGCCTCCGTCGTCTTTAACTATGGCGGTCCACTCAAGATGGTCGGCCTCAACACCACGCATCAGGTCGTGATCACTAAGGAGTTCGTAGAACGTGTGGCGGCGCTGAAGACGCGGAAGGCGATCTTTGCCGCAGAGTTGCTCGACTTCTTCTCCACAACGTATGGGGAACAGCTTGGGGTATACGGCGGGCCGCTGCATGACCCGTGCGCCGTCTTCGCCGTCACACATCCGGAACTCTTTGACCTACGCGCAAAGCGGGTTGAGATTGAACTGTATGGAGAGTTCACGCGCGGCATGACCGCGGTTGATGAGCGCCCGATCGTCGCGTCAAAGAAGGGCGAGCCGAATGTGTTGGTTGCCTACGAGCCGAAGTCTGCCAAGATCTTTGACCTGATCTACGCCGCGGTGGCCGCCAACTCCGCTCGGGCATGAGCGCGGACGCAACTCGGCGTCGTCTCCAGACCTCGCTCATTGTTGGCGTGGGGCTGGGGAGCACCGGCTACATTGCGGCGATCACCGTGGCAACGATCGTTGCGAAAGATCTCTCCGGTGGATCGGCGTTCGCTGGGCTGCCTGGTGCGGCGATCGTCTTGGGCTCCGCCACCGCCTCACAACTACTCTCGCGCTTCATGGTGCGTCACGGGCGTCGCGCCGGCCTCACGCTCGGCTATGGGATCGGCGCGGCTGGCGCGGTCGGAGCTGGGGCTGCGGTGATCCTCGGCTCGTTTCCACTCTTCCTCCTCTCTACCGTCTTCATGGGTTGTGCAAATGCCTCCAATCATCTCTCGCGATACACCGCAGCAGACATGTATGACGAGACGAAGCGCGCCACGGCAATTGGGCTCGTGGTGTGGGGTTCAACGTTCGGCGCGGTGGTAGGGCCGAACCTTGTGACGATCGCGGGCGACGCGGCGGAGATCTTTAGCCTGCCGCGCCTCGCGGGAACGTACGGCGTGCCAATCATCTTCGTGACCGCCGCGGCACTGCTCACGCTCGTCTCACTTCGACCCGATCCGGCGAGCCTTGCTCCAGTGACCGTAGCGGAGGCGCCTGGCGGTGGTGCGAGCGTGGCGCAGATTGTGGCGCGTCCGCGGGTGTTCGCCGCGATCATCGCTCTGGTGGCTGGGCAGGTGGTGATGGTGCTCGTCATGACGATGACGCCGCTACACATGGCGGAACACGGCCACGGACTTGACGCCGTTGGCCTCGTGATCAGCGGGCACACGTTTGGAATGTTCGCCCTCTCGCCACTCTCTGGCCGCCTTGCCTCTCGATTCGGCACGCCCCTCGTGATCGCCGCGGGGCTTGCGGTCCTCGCCTTCTCATCGGCGCTCGCCGCCGTCGCCCCACCAGATGGCGGCGTGATCCTCTTTGTCGCCCTCTTCTTGCTCGGATGGGGGTGGAACCTCGGCTTCGTTGCAGGCTCAGCACTGCTGACGGAAGGGCTTTCCGTCAGCGAGCGCACGCGCCTCCAAGGTGTGACTGACGCGTTGATCTGGAGCTCTGCCGCCGCTGCGGCACTCGGCTCTGGTGTTGTGGTTGCAGTTGCCAGCTACACCGCACTCGGCCTGCTTGGAGCGGCGCTGATCGGACTCCCCGTCTGGGCCATGCTGCGCGGACGAACGGCGCTCCGTCGCGTCAGTTCAGCTGAGGTCTACGTGCCAGAGGTTCCGATCGACTAGTCCTGCTTCTGCGCGCGAACGACGCTCTCAAACTTCTCCTTGTGCGACCCGTCGCAGAACGGCTTGTTCGCCGAGTGGCCGCAACGGCAGAGGCCAGTGCTATCACCTTCGTGAGGGATCGCGTTCCCTTCAACGTCAACGATTTCAAACTCTCCCTGCACCTTGAGGGATCCGTTGTCTCGTACCGTGATCTTCACCTTCTCGCTCAT
>CAYSEM010000054.1:0-4441 GCA_964430115.1 uncultured Chloroflexota bacterium
ACGTTGCGACAGAAGACGGAAGCCTTGGCCACCACGGGAGTGCTGCAGATCTCGTTGCAACGTATGCAGCATGGGCGGACCAGGTGGTTGCTGCAGGATCCAGCGAGTTGCTTAGTGCAACCACACTGCTGCTGCGCGCAGCGGGAGTCAGTGATCGCACGAGTGCGCGCGTCTCTCGTCCACGTGGTGAGGCAGGCGCGAAGCGGCTGCAGCTGATCGTGGCGCACGAGATCGGTTGCGGGAGCGGGGTCTGCGGCGGATGTACGTACCAGAGTGCTGCAGGGAGCGTGCGCCTCTGCAAAGAGGGCCCGGCGGTCACGCCGTCAGGCAGCACCGGGCGAATGCGGGGTGCGCGCTGATGGAGGCGCGAGTCGGCGCGGTGAGCGTTCGGACGGATCTTGTGCTCAGTAGCACTCACCCGTTGCGACTTGAACGGCCAATTGTGATCGCGAGTGGACCACTCGGATTTGGCGCAGAGGCGAGCGAACTGCTTGACCTGCGAGATGTGGGCCTCTTTGTCACGCGCGGCGTCTCGCTCGCCCCGCGTAGCGGTCCAAGCCTCCCACGAGTGGTGGAGGTTCCTGGTGGATTACTTCACGCCATCGGCAGAGAGAATCCTGGCGTTGACGAGGTGATCGATCGACACGCCTCCGCGTGGCGTGCAGCTCCTTGTGCTGTGGCCGTTTCGCTCGTTGCGACGGATCAGAAGTCCCTGGCGTTGCTAATTGCACGGTTTGAGTCACGCGCTGACCAGGTACGTATTGACGCATACGAGATCGATCTGACGTCGCCGAGCGATGCACTCAAGGGAGCACGGTGGGAGAGCGCGTTTGATGAATCCGTCCAACTTATTGAGGCTGCAAGAGAGAGCACAGAGCTCCCGATCATCGTGAAGGTCTCACCCGATGCAGCATCGTTGCGCGCGCTCGCTGAGGCGGCGGCAGATGCGGGCGTTACGGCACTTTCGGTCAGCGGATCGCCGATCGGATATCTACCGAATCGGGGTCGCACGCGAGGGGCGCTCGCTGAAGGTGTGGGTGAGCTCTCTGGTCCACTCATTCGACCACGTGCGCTCGCTGCGGTCACTGCTGTCCATGGAGTTCTTCCAATCATTGGCGGTGGTGGCATCGGCTCTCCCGCTGATGCGCTTGACGCCTTCGCCGCAGGGGCGGCGGCGGTCAGCCTCGGGAGTGCGCTATGGGCTGATCCTGGCCTTCCGCGCGCGGTACTCGAGTCGGCACGTCGTGCCGCCGCTGCACGTGGGTTTGCGAGCATCTCGGATCTCGCTGGGCTCGCACTCAGCGGCGCGAACGAGCGCGGCAGAGAGTAGGCTGCGAACCATGGGCGAGCCACTCCTCCCACTTCGCGAGCCGTTGAGGCCACCTGCCGAATATCCGCAGTCGCGCGTTGCCTCACACGATGAGGCGCTGAGTGCCCGACGTGTTGAAGGACTCTTTCTTGCGACAGGGGCACTGCAGCGTGGGCACTTCCTCCTCAAGAGTGGACGGCATGGAGATCGTTACCTTGAGAAGTGGGCGCTCCTCCAGCACCCCGATGCCGCTGCGGAAGTGTGCGCGCTACTCGCCGAGCGAGCGCTCGTCGTGGCACAGGCTGCCGCCGTTGAAATTGATCTGGTGGCTGGACCAACCACGGGCGGCGTCCTACTTGCGTATGAGATCGGTCGACTCCTTGGCGTGCGTGGCATCTTTGCCGAAGAGGTGGCAGGTGACGCGGGCGCAGTGCGAAGAGAGTTCCGTCGCGGATTTCAGATCCCGCCACGAGCGCGAGTCCTGATGGTTGACGACATTCTGACAACTGGCGGATCGCTCCAGGCGCTCCTGCCGCCACTCCTCGCCGCTGGCGCACACCCGATCGCCGCGGCGGTGGTGGCGAGCCGTTCACCGAATCTGCGAAGGATTGAGATCCCAGGTCGCGAGAGCATCCCGCTGATCGCAGCGCTCACCCTTGACCTTCCAACGTACGAGGCGAGCGAGTGTCCACTCTGCGCGGTTGGCGAGCCGATCGGCGCGCCGGGGAGTAGCGGCCGCTAGTCGGCGTCAATCTCCAGAATTGCGGCGTCAAGCTCCGCATCGCCAATCACCCCTTCAAACGAGTGGATGATCACACCGTTCGTGTCCACGGTGTAGACCCACGGCTCCACAGGGAGCCGCCATGCCGTCGCAACGTCGTTCGGCTGCAGTCGTCCACTCGCATTCAGGGTGGGGATGATGCGGCTTCCGTTCCACTCCATCAGGTATGGCTCCACATGAAGGATCAGCGCACCTGGGTGCCGCGCCGCGGCCTTCTTCACCATAGAGATGGTTGGCCCGCATGCCTGCGAGACACAGAAGGCGGGTGAGGCGAAGACAATGACGAAGGGTGTCCCTGCAGCGATCAAATCGGCTGCTGAGTACTTGTAAAGTCGCGGGAGTGGATCAGGGTCGGTGCTGATCCCTGCAAGGCCATGCTGACTTGTCTTCTGGGTTGGCGTAGGGATCGTCGGCGCGGATGCGCCTGGGCGAAGTGCCGTTCCGACGCTGGCGATGCGTGTGGTGAATCGGATGGAGAGGGGAGTGCCGTCTGCATCTGCGCCAATGATTGAGAGCCCAATCTCCTGCGCCCCTGAAGGAAAGTTCGCAGCGCCAATGAAGAAGCCGCGCACCTCGTCAATTGACCATACGAATGGGAGTTCAGCGGCGGGTGCGAGCGGTACGCAGCCGTCTCTGGTGATGTCAAACGTTTGCACCTTGAGTGACCACGCAGGTCCGCCGAGCGGGAAGCCTTCCGCATCTACGAGCCCGAGAAGGAGTCGATTCTCTCCCACGGCGAGGTCGCTGTTTGCAAGAAGCGGGATCGGCCCCGAGCTCACCGTCTTTCCTGCGAGTGGCCACTCGCCAACGCAACCGCGGCGCGTCAGTTCAGACGCTGAAGGTGACGGCGTGCTGGGCGCGCCCGCACATCCGGAGAGGAGCGCGATGAGGAGGAGTGCGTGTAGAAGTCTCACCTCTTCACTCTACCGCAGGCTTTTCAGATGCCGCGTATCATTGAGCCATGCAGGGCTTCCGACGCTCGCTCGCCACGCTCCTCGGCGCAACGATCGGACTCGTCGTGATCGGGGTGATTGTCCGCGCCACCGACTCTGGCATGGGATGCCCTGATTGGCCCCTCTGCTACGGGCAGATCATCCCCCCACTTGATGATTACAAGGCGTGGTTGGAGTGGATCCATCGCGCCGCCGCAGCGTTCATTGGACTGATCACACTGATCGTGGTTGCGCTGGCCCTCCGCTCACTGAAGGGGAGGCGTTCGCTCCAAGGTGCCTCGCTGGCGCTACTTGTACTGGTTGTCTTCCAAGCGTGGCTCGGTCGGCAGACCGTCCTTGAATTCAACTCGGGCCAGTCAGTGACAGCACACCTCGCTACCGCGATGGCGTTTGTTGGGCTGCAAGTCTGGGTCCTCGCCCGTAGCGGTTACCCCGAGCGTCTGAACGGCATCCTGGAGGCACGGGGTGCCGTCATTGCACCCATCATCGCCGCAGGATCAATCTATGCGCTGCTGATGTTCGGCTCGAACGTCACAGGTACGGACACGGGACTCCTCTACCCCGACTGGCCACTGATGGGGGGCACCGTCTTCCCTCCAGTCACGGAGCTCTCCACGCCACACATCGTCCACCGCTATGCCACGGGGATCGTCGGACTGATCTTGATTTCGGCGCTCTGGATCGTACGCCGCGAGCCTGGGAGTCCACGTCAGACTGCCCGCCTCCTCACCGCGGCGATCGGCCTCTTCCTGGTCCAGTGCCTGATCGGCGCGCTACAAATCTTCACCAAGCTCGCCCCATGGACACAGACGCTCCACGTAGCTCTTGCCACCCTGATCTGGATCCTGGTCGTTGCTGCAGCGGCGATCGCGCTCCTTGAGGCGCGACGTGCGAACACCGAGTCTGGCGGTGGTGCCGAACGAGCTGCCCCCCGCAGTTCAACGCGGAGCACGGTGAGCGCATACATCGCGCTGACGAAGCCGCGCATCGTGGAGTTGCTGCTGATCACCACCGTCCCTGCAATGTTTCTTGCGGCGCAAGGGGTGCCTCCGCTCACTCTGATTCTCTGCACGCTGATCGGCGGAACGCTGAGTGCCGCGAGCGCCAATGTCTTCAACTGCATTGTCGATGCAGATATTGATAAGCAGATGACGCGAACGGCGGGACGCCCGCTCGTCACTGGCGAGATCAGCACGGGTGCTGCGCTGCTCTTTGCATCTGTCCTCGGTGCCGCGAGCTTCCTCGTCCTTGCAGCAACGACCACGCTGATGGCGTCGTTCATCTCGCTCTTGGCCATTGGGTTCTATGTGCTCATCTACACGCTGATCTTGAAGCGCTCAACACCACAAAACATTGTCATTGGCGGCGCCGCGGGTGCACTTCCACCGGTGATCGGGT
>CAYSEM010000055.1:0-4416 GCA_964430115.1 uncultured Chloroflexota bacterium
GAGATCGCCGATTTGGTGGGGCTTGCCGCACCTTCTGCCGTCCACCACCACCTCGAGACCCTCGAGCGCGAGGGCCTAATCAAGCGCGACTCCGGCCTCTCTCGGTCGGTACGCCTCACCGCCCGAGGGCGCTCCCTCCTTGAGCTTGACGATGCGGTGGAGGCCACCAGCCTCCCAGCGGTTGCCCGCGACCTTGTCGTAGTTGGCCAGATTGCCGCAGGAGGTCCAATCGAGGCATACGAGGAGCGCTCCGAAACTGTGGCGGTTCCGGAGTTTATGTCCACCCCAGACTCCTACCTACTAAAGATCAGGGGTGACTCCATGATTGACGCGCAGATCGCCGATGGTGACTACGTGGTGATCAAGCCGAGCAAGGTTGCCGCGGACGGCGACATTGTGGTCGCGCAGGTGGAGGAGAACGAAGTCACGCTGAAGCAGCTCTTCCGCGAGCAGGGGCGGATCCGCCTCCAACCTGCAAACAAGGCGTACGCGCCGATGTACTACCCGACCGTCAACGTGCAGGGCGTGCTCGTTGGCGTGCTTCGCCGCGTCCACTAATCCACAAAACGGCGCGCGAGGGCGCCGACTTATCCACAGCCGATGCGGCCTGGGCCCGCTTCGTGGAGAGATTCCCATGAGTTCGTTGACATCTGTCTGGAGTCCTAGCGAAGAGACTGCGATGATGCGCGCATGAGCAATCAACTCCCCCCGCAGTCAAGCGACGCCGAAGAGAGCATTCTTGGCGCACTCCTCATTGACGGCGAGGTGATGCTGGAGATTGCGGACAGCCTTAAGCCCGGCGACTTCTACAAGCCGGCGAACGCGAAGGTCTACTCCGCCATTCAGCGGCTCTACGAACAGAGTCAGCCAATCGACATTCTTACGGTGTCAGAAGAGCTCGAGCGTCGCGGCCAGATTGAAGAGATTGGGGGTCGCGCCGCTCTCGCAGATCTCTGCGACCGAACGCCAACGGCGGTCCACGCAAAGCAGTACGCAAAGATTGTGGAGCGAAAGTCCATGCTTCGAGGCCTGATCGGAGCTGCTGGACGAATCGCATCAATCGGATACGAAGATCCGTCTGACATCTCAGAAGCGATCGACCGTGCAGAGTCTGAACTCTTTGCGGTCAGCGAACGTCGCGCCGCAAACGGCTTCACACAGATCGGTACGCTCGTTGGCGCCGCGTATGATCAACTCGATCGCATGCACCAGAACCGTGGCCAGCTGATGGGGCTGCGTACTGGGTACACCGCGATTGACACCATCACGCAAGGACTTCAGAATTCTGACTTCATTGTTCTTGCCGCGCGACCATCTGTTGGAAAGACATCGCTTGCGCTCAACATTGCAGAGAACGTTTCGCTTCGTGAAGGAAAGTCGGTTGGCGTCTTCTCGCTCGAAATGAGCAAGGAGCAACTGGTGCTCCGACTCCTCTCCAGCGTGACGAAGATCAACTCGTTCAATCTTCGCAGCGGCCAAGTCAAAGACTTGGACTTTCCGAAGATTGCGGACGCGCTCGGGACGCTCTCAAACGCCAAGATGTTCATTGATGACACTGTGAACATCTCTGTGATGGAACTTCGCACAAAGGCGCGACGCTTAAAGATGGAACAGGGTCTTGATCTGCTGATCGTTGACTACCTGCAACTGATGCAGCCAGGCCAACAGAACCGCGATGGCAACCGCGTGCAGGAGGTGTCAGACATTTCGCGCGGGCTCAAGGCTCTTGCGCGTGAGCTCGGAATCCCGATCATTGCCCTCAGCCAGCTTTCGCGTCAGACCGAGGCCCGAGAGAAGGGCGAGCCGCGCCTCTCCGATCTTCGTGAGTCGGGCGCGATCGAGCAGGATGCCGACGTCGTGATCTTCCTCTACCGCGACGCGGAGCGTAGTGACGACGCCGGCGTGACAGGAGAGGCGATCAACTTCAACGTTGCCAAGCACCGCAATGGGCCTACAGGGAGCGGCCAGCTCTGGTTCCGTAAGGAGGAGACACGCTTCGTCAATCTAGTCCGCGAGCGCGCGCCAGAGCTCCCCGCACCTGGAGCGGAGGGTGACCCGCTAATGTGAGGGAATGACCCTCATGCTGATGCGCCCAGAGATGCGGCGCTCCTCGTACCTGTACTTCGTCATCGGCCTGATGCAAGCGGCGTATCTCCCTTTCTCTGGAATCGTCCTTCGTGATCGTGGACTCTCCTTCGAAGCAATCGGTCTAATCGGCGCGGTCAACTCCATGATCGCCCTCGCAGCCGGGCCTATCTGGGGCCATCTCGGCGATGCCGTTCTCGGTCGTGCAAGCGCGTTCCGACTTGCGCTTGTGAGCGCGGCGGTTGGCGTCATCCTCTTTGCGATCGGTCCGTTCGCAGGCATTCCTGGCGCGGCACTCGCGGCATTCGCAGGTGCAGGTCTTGTGCCACTGCTGGATTCAATCGGCATGGAGCAGCTTGCGCGCGTCGGCGGGCAGTGGGGTCCACTTCGGGCGATCACCAGCTTTAGCTATGCAGCAATGTGCATTCTGAGCGGTGCACTCGTGGCGAGTGTTGGCGCGATCATGATCGCCCCGCTTTATGGAATCACTGCACTGATTCTCATTGTAGGAACCGTTGGCCTACATACCGCACCTGCGATACAGCACGCGTCACGACCAGTACTGAGCGAAGCCGAGGCGGAGATTGAGCGGTCAGAGATTGCAGGGCCGAATGCGGAAATCGCAGTCGCTGGCGACTGGCGCGATCGCTTCGGCACAGTCACGCTCGCGTTCCAGCAATCGCCAAGGCTCTTTGCATTCCTAATGCTGAGCCTTCTCGTCAATCTGGGTGCTGGTCTCTTCTACGCGTATGGATCATTTCGCATTCAAGAGGTAGGCGGAAGTGCCGCCGCTGTTGCCTTCGGGGGCACAATCTCCGCAGCCGTTGAGATCCCCTTCTTCCTTGCTGGCGGACTCGTTGCCGCTCGCCTTGGACTTCGATCACTCTTCTCATTCGGACTTTTAGCGATGGGAATCTGCAGTGTTGGGTATGCGTTCATCGATTCGCCGTACTGGCTCGCACTCGCACGATCACTCGTTGGGATTGGATTTGCATGCACACTCCTCGCAAGCGTGTTGAGTGTCCGCGAAATCGTTCCTGCTGCGCTCCAGGCAACTGGTCAAGCGCTCTACCAGAGCGTCTCTTACGGACTTGCGGTGGCGATTGCCGCACTCGTTGGCGGGATCATCTATGGGGAGTTGGGTGCGGCGCCGCTCTTCCTCTTGTCTGGCGCAATCATGTTCGGCGCAATTCCGTTTGCATGGCGGGTGCTGCGCTAAACGGAGCGTAGGGTTAGGACTTCGCGAAGATCTCCATCATTAGATCCACAAAGCGTTGCGCGTTTGCATCAAAGGCAACTGCTGCGTTCGGCTCCTTCCCTCCACGGAAGTGCGTGTCGACGACCGTTCGTCCGAGTGTGAGTGTCCCGGTCGTCTCTACAGCAACGTGATGCCTGCTGTTGGTGATGATGTTCGGCTCAACAAGTGCGGCGACACAGAGCGCGTCGTGCACAGGGGCTGACTCCGGAACGTCCATCTTCTGGCTGCTCTCATAGCTCGCAACACGGCGCTGGATGAAGATGGCAGCCGCTTTTCCTGCCGGTGTGCCGAGCGCCTCAAGTGCATTGCACTGCGCTGCGGTGACGAGCGCCTTATGCGTAGCATCGAGCGGCACCATCAACACGTCCTTAAAGCCCGCATCAAAGACGCTTGCGGCGGCCTCAGGGTCGGCCCAGATGTTGAACTCGGCGGAGGGGGTCATGTTCCCCACTTCATGGCCGCCCCCCATGATGATCAGCTGCGGTACCCACTCAGCGAACTTCGGCTCCTGTGCGACTGCGGCGGCAATGTTCGTGAGTGGCCCGATCGGCATCAGTGTGATCGGCTCCGTTGCCGTGCGGTAGGTTTCAATCAGCCACTCAACGGCGCGGTTCGAGGCCGCCGCGCGCGTGCTGCGTGGGATATCGAGATACGTGCCGTGCGGATCCTGCACGGAGTCAGCCTTGAAGAAGCGCTCCGCGGGCATCGTCTTTCGGACCAGCGGTCGTGGCAGCCCTGCATGTACGGGAATATCGGAGCGGCCGATCAGGTCCAGCACGGAGATGCTGTTGGTGGTCGTTGCCGTAAGCGGTGCATTTCCGAATACCGTGCTCACGCCAATGAGGTCAATCTCAGGGTGAAGCGCCGCGAGCATCAGCGCGACGGCGTCATCCGTCCCCGTGTCGCAGTCAATGATCAGTTTCTTCTTGTTCACGCTCACATCATACGCGGGTGCAGGGGTCGAATACCGACCTGGTACGCGATCGATACATGGGAACACCTCACTATCCCCGCAGCCGATTCGCGGCACCCGCTGCGACGGCGTGGAAGGGAGTGGGCCATGCGAAAGCAGA
>CAYSEM010000056.1:0-4322 GCA_964430115.1 uncultured Chloroflexota bacterium
GGGAAGCCTGCGCGAGTGTCCAGCGGTCGTGCGCCGTGCAGTGGGTGGCTCATACGGTTAAGGGTAGCATCGCCTTATGCGAACGGGACAGCGATCCAGGGTGGCAAGATGAGCGATCAGGGCGAAGGGGCACTTCTCGCAGGCCTCCTGCCGCGCACCTCAATTGAGGTTGGCGTGAGCGCGGGCGATTGGGAGGCTGCAGTGATTGCCGCCAACGAGATTCTGGTTCGCTCGGGCGCAGTTGAGCGCGCGTACGGCAGGGCCATGATTGAGATGATCAAGAGCGAAGGTCCCTATGTGGTGATCGCTCCAGGTGTCGCGCTCCCGCATGCCCGCCCGAGCGCGCTAGTCCATCGCACCGAACTCTCCATGCTTATACTCCGTGAGCCGGTGGTGTTTGGCCATCCCGAGAACGATCCCGTCACGATGGTTGTAGGACTCGCGGCACTCGATTCGTCAGCGCACATTCAGGCACTTGCGGCACTTGCGGGGGCGATCGCTGATCCTGCGCAGCTCGCAAAGATCATCACAGCAACGTCTGCTCTGGAGGTTGCCGACCTCCTCTAGAAGGAGCTGTTACTTGATGTAGCCGAGCTTCTTGAGCGCAGGCGTGATGCGCTTTGCCGCAGCATCTACATCCACAAGGTTTGTGATGGAGACGATTGCCTTCGCTGCACTCTTTGGGATCTCGTCCGTATGCATCGGCTGACCAACGATGAGATCTGCCTTCATGCCACGCATAGAGGCAAAGTCTGTGTGTGTCACCTCGGCCTTCACGCCGAGCTTCTTGAGCGCCGACTCAATCGTCATCTTCATCATCAAGCTTGATCCCATCCCTACCCCACACACTGCGAGGACCTTGAGCACACCCTTTTCCGCCATGCCGCCTCCTCAACGAATGTTTTTGGGGCCCCAGGCGTCCACCTGGGGCCCCAGTTGAGCACCTACGCCGCGCTCACTTGAGCATCAGCGCTGAACGATCACCCGCCGAAGAACGACTTCAGAAGGTCGGCGATCGGCATCACGATGGCGGAGATCAGATACCAGTCTGGATCCGCCAGTGTTGCCACTTCCGGCGCGGTGCCGGATAGTGCCGGATAGAAGAGTGCCTGACCAACCGCGAGGATCGCGCCGTTGATCGCGCCACCCAAGACAGCTCCCTTCCAACCACCAACTGCGTTGCCGAACACGCCGGCACCTCCGCCTGGGAAGAAGAGCATGATCATCGGCGGAATGATGGCCGCAACGCCAGCGGCGCCGAATCCGAGCATGAATGCAAGGAATACGACGGTGCTGGAGAGGAAGCCGATCATCACGGCCGTTGGTGCGTACGAGAAGACCACTGGAACATCGAGTGCTGGCTTCGCGCCAGGAAGCACACGATCGCTGATGCCCTTGAACGCTGGCACAACTTCTGCGAGGAAGAGGCGCACACCGTAGAGAAGCACTGCAATACCAGCAGCAAACTTGAGACCTGTCACCACGGCCCAGATTGGCCAAGCGAGCGCACCAGCTGCTCCGGTCACCACTGCATCATCCGCAGGCCCAATGACCACCGCAGCGGCCGAGGCGAGCAGAATCAACGAGATGACGAGCGAGGTGCTGACGTTGATGTCCTTGAAGAGACCGAGCCAGCCCGGAAGCTTCATTGACTCTGCGTTCTCCTTCTTTGGATCACCAACATACTTGCCGAAGATTGACGCGAGATAGCAGGCGAGAGAACTCGTGTGCGCAAACCCCACGTCGTTGTTCCCCGTGATCTTCTTCATGAAGCGCTGCATGATCGCCGGTTGCACTGTCCAGTAAATCCCTGCAATCACCGAGCCGAAGAGTGCCACCTGAACCGCATTCGCTCCAGGGACCGACTGATACACGGAGACAGCGATCACAACGCTGATCCAATACATCAAGTGGCCGGTCAGGTACACGAACTTCGTGCGCAAGATGCGCCCGAGGATCAGGTGCACGAGATACCCACCCGCCATGATCAGCGCCACGGCGGATCCTGACGTCTGCAGGAATCCGGAGAGCGTGTTCGTTGACGTCGGCGGCGTGATGCCGAATGCGGCACCAACAACGTTCTGGAAGGCAATCAGCCCGCCGATAAACACGTCAATACCAACACCAAGGATCACGTAGCCGAGGGCGGCGCGAACCGTCCCCTCAATCGTGAGTCGGGCGCCCTTCCCTTGGGCGAGCAACCCGATTGCAACGAAGATTCCTACCAACAGAGCAACCTGGTTGAACAGGTTGTTGAGTAGGAACGTTGCTATGGCATTAATGTCCACAGTTTTTTCCTCCTTACACCAGCCAGGGAGCTTCCCCAGCCAAAGAAAATGTTGCACCAGACGGTCAGCCCTGCAGCGGAAGCGTTGCGAATCGTGCAACCTACGTGGGCACGGATTGCCGTGCGAGTACCCGCAGCGAGGAGGCGCGATGAGCCGTTGGCTAGATCGATCACAGGAGCTCCTCACAGCCCTTGCCGCACGAGAGGCGGCTAGCCTGGCCGCAGCGGCAGCGAGCGCTGTTGCAACGATCCGCGGCGGGGGTCTCATTCACGCCGGCGGGACGGGACACTCCACGCTCTTGGCGCTCGAGTCGTTCTATCGCGCGGGCGGTCTCGCTGCAGCATCACCAATCTGGGGGCTCGACCTCTTCCCGCCGCACGCTGCGCGCGCCAGCACGCAAGAAGAGCGCGATCCAGCGCAGGGGCGAGCGGCAATTGAACGCGCTGGCGTGGGCGCTGGCGACACGGTCTTCATTGCATCGCAATCAGGAATTAATGGCGCGCCTGTTGAGATGGCACTCGCATCGGTTGAGCGCGGCGCAACGGTTGTTGCAATCAGTTCGCGCCTACACGCCGCGAAGGTGACGAGTCGACACCCTTCTGGGAAACACCTCTTTGATGCGGCGAACATTGTGATCGACACTGGCGCACCGTACGGAGACGCACTTCTAGAACGCGGCGAAGGAAAGGCTGCCTATGCGCCTGTCTCTTCGTTGCTCACCATTGCCGTCTGGTCACTCGTCTTAGAGGGTGTCGTTGAGACGCTTGATGCGGCGGGCGAAGCTGCGCCAATCTGGAAGAGCTCAAATGCACCAGGCGGCGATGAATGGAATGAAGGGATGCTCGCGGCCTACACCCCTCGCGTTCGCGCGCTTTAGTTCGCCTTACCAGAGGTCCGTGCGATCGCTCTTCTGCGGCGTGCTCTTCCGGTTGAGCGCGTGGTCTTCGTGCGCCGCCGCCTCTTTGCGCGCCGCGTCGATGGCTGCCTGCAGTGCACTCGCACCACCAACAAGACCATGCGGCGCCTCGTGGAGGTGATCGGGGAGGCCGCTCTTTTCGTCTTTGGCGCGTGGGCGTGTCTCGCCGAGGAAGGGCATCCCAAGGCGCTCGACGGCGTCCAGTGACGCGCGCAACACGGCGCCTTTTGCACTCACCACACTGCGAATCTCCTGCGCCTCTTCGTCGCTGCTGATCTCGCGTCCGCGCAGCGGCTGCGCGATGCGCCCCACCTCGAGCCAGGCCAGGTGATAGCGATCCATGGAGCCCCACGCCTCGGAGAGGAGTGCGTCGCTCGCGGCGAGCCAGGTGTTCAGCGCGGCGCGTGACGGCGAACGGTCGATACGATCGCCCTCGTCGATCAGGCGACGCGTCTGCGAGACAAGATCTTCACGCTTCATACGATCAGGCGGTCAACTGTTCAACGGTCGCCCGCGACGCGGTCAGTGCGTGCGAACTGATCAAGCTCGGCGCGACAGGCCTCTTCGGCCTTCTCCACCTGGCGCTGCAGCCAGCCGCTCATGCGCGACGAATCTTCAAGGTGCAGCAGCGTGCCGTTCGGCGAGTCGTTCAGCGCGAAGCCGGTGGTGGTACGGAAGTCAGAGAACCAGTTTGACTGCAGTTGCAATAGTTCATCTGCAACCACACGCGTTTCAAAGAGCCAGTCAGTGTGCGCGGCGTTCAGCGCATCGGCAACCGCCGCCACGCGCTCACCGAAGCCGCGCGGGCGCGCGAGCAGCAGCGCCGCAACGCGCACAGCGGTGAACGGCGATCGCGCCTCCGCAATCACTGGTGGCCACGGCAGGTGTGGGGCGTCACTCATGCGCTGAGTATCCCAGACGCACGAGTTGTTAGAGCAGCTCCCCGTGTGCGGCGGCGGTTGGTTCGCCCTCCTTTGGGCGCTCCTCTGTGCCAGGTGGAAGATCCTGCGCCGCCGCGGTTGCCTGGAGCACCTTCAACGGCGCACCTGCGCTCCCTTCAATGGCGCCACCGATGCCGAGCGGCTGCCACTTGGATGGATCTTGGAGTCGATGCGCTT
>CAYSEM010000057.1:0-2228 GCA_964430115.1 uncultured Chloroflexota bacterium
CCGTTTGAACGACTCGGTGCATGGGTGCATGCGCGCCGCACCTGGGTCATTGGCGCGTGGTTGCTGCTGATTGCATGTGCGCTTCCATTTGCACCGCAGGCGCCAGGTGCGCTGCAAGCGGGCGGCTTCGATCTGCCAACACTCGAGAGTGCGCGAGCGCGCGCGATCCTGGAAGAGGAGCTCGGCGCGCCACCATCAGCCCTTGTGCTCGCGATCAGCTCAGAGACGCTGATCCCGGGTACGCCGGAGTTCGAGGTTGCAGCGGGAGAGGCGGTCGCTGGTGTCTTGCAAGCTCCGCATGTGGTTGGCTCGCGCTCTCACCTGATTGCACCGTCGCAAGTGAACGTCGAGAAGAAGATCGTCTACGACGTGATCCTGCTTGACCTGAAGCCCGATGATTCGCCCGCGGCGCTCGAGGGGATCCAGGCGGCGATCAAGTCCGTTCCAGGGATCAACGTTGCGATCGCTGGCGGTCCTTCGTTCTATGCAGACATTCAGAGTGTTTCGGAGACAGATCTCCAGCGCAGCGAACTGATCAGCCTTCCGCTCGCTGCGATCGTCTTGCTGTTGGTGTTTGGATCTGCGGTCGCCGCAGGTCTGCCACTCGCCGTTGGTGGCGCGACGGTGATCGTTGCGCTCGCCGCAATCTTCGGCGTTGCGCAGGCGACGCGCATGAGCATCTTCGTGTTGAACCTCACCACGCTGCTCGGACTCGGCCTCGGCGTGGACTACGCGCTGCTGCTCGTCTCGCGCTTCCGTGAAGAGCTCGGTCGCGGCGCGGCGGTTGGCGTGGCAGTGCAACGAACGGTGGCAACCGCCGGACGCGCCGTCTTCTTCTCAGGCGTGACCGTCATGCTCGGCCTTGCAGGGCTCGCCCTCTTCGACTTTGCGATCCTGCGCAGCATCGGCATTGCGGGTGCGGTGACCGTCTCCATTGCCGTTGCGGCGAGCATCACGCTGATGCCCGCCCTCCTGAGCCTGCTCGGCACACGGGTGAATCGCCTCGCCATCCGGAAGCTCGGCAGCGGTCGGGTGAACGAGCAGGGGCCATGGGCCCGCCTCGCACGCGCCGTGATGCGTCGGCCGCTCGCGGTGGCGCTCCCCACCTTTGCGCTGCTTGTGGCCCTCGGCACACCGTGGCTCGGCGTCCGCTTCAACGCCCCTGACGGGAGCGTCCTCCCTGAACGCGTGCCGAGTCGGCAGGCGCTCGACGCGCTGACCGACGCATTTGGCGAAGGTTCGTTCGGACCGATGAGCATTGCCGTTCGCACCGAAGGTCCTGCCACGAGCCCTGAGAACATCACCCTCCTCTACAACTGGGTGCAGAAGATGCAGGCGGATCCGCGAATTGCGCGTGTGGAATCGTTTGTCTCCATTGACCCACGCATGAACCTTGCGCAGTACCAACTCCTCTACGCGTCGCCCGCTGGTGCGCCACCGGATCGATTCGCCGTGCAGATCCTCTCGCTGACCACCAAGGACGATCTCACCGCGATCTCCATCACACCAACCTACGGTCCGAATCGACCAGAGTCGCGCGCACTCGTTGCAGAGCTGCGCGCCGCTCGTCCCGACGCGCTCGGCGCAGGAGAGCCGAGTGCGATCACGCCACCTGATGGTGTTGAGGCACTTGTTGGTGGAGGTGCCGCCGAGATCGTGGATGTGGTGGACACCATCTCCGCAGAGTTCCCACGCTCCGCCGCGGTGGTGATCATCAGCACACTGCTCATCCTGGCGGTGCTGTTGCGTTCCATTGTGCTGCCGATCAAGGCGGTCTTTATGAACATGCTCTCCATCCTTGCGAGCTTCGGCGCACTCGTCTGGATCTTCCAAGACGGGAATCTCTCCGCACTCCTTGGATTTGCGCCGCTCGGATTCGTTGAGACAACCATCCCCGTGATCCTGTTCTGCGTCCTCTTCGGCCTCTCCATGGACTACGAAGTCTTCCTGCTCACGCGCATGCGCGAGATCTACGATCGCACCGGTGACAACGTGGCCGCTGTTGCTGGTGGCCTTGAGCGCAGCGGACGCATCATCACCTCTGCCGCACTCATCGTCTTCGTGGTCTCTGCATCGTTCATCTTCGCGGAGATCGTGTTGATCAAAGCGCTCGGCGTTGGTGTTGCCATTGCAGTAGCACTTGACGCCACAATTGTTCGCGCCCTCTTGGTCCCTGCGACGATGCGCCTCTTCGGCGATTGGAACTGGTGGTCGCCGAAGTGGATGCA
>CAYSEM010000057.1:2328-4253 GCA_964430115.1 uncultured Chloroflexota bacterium
GCTGAGGCGCGCAGCCGATGATGAAGCAGATGGTGAAGGCGCTTGCACTGATGTTCGTGATCTTCACGGTGAGTGCATGCAGCGGACCAATCTTAGCGAACCCGCCTGCGGTCGCTGGCGCACCTATTGTCAAGACAACACCGCCGCCGCCGCGCAACGATCCGCAACCGGTGCAGTTCCCGCGCGACGATGCGCCGCATGATCGACTCACCGAGTGGTGGTACGTCACAGGACATCTGACCACGCTGGATGGTTCACGCGCGTTCGGATATGAAGCCGTTGTCTTCCGCGCAATCCGCGGTGACTTCCCTGTCACCTGGGCATCACACATGGCGCTGACAGAGAAGCCGCGTGGCGGACGCGAAGGTTCGTTTACCTACTACGAGCGTGCCGAGATTGGTCCGCAGGTGGATATCACCGCGATGATTGACGCACCTATTGCTGCGGCGTTTGCCATCACTGGCGCAGATCCGTTGAGCCCTGCAACGATTGACAACGATCCGTGGAGCATGATCGTTGGGCTTGATGGCTCCATGCAGATTGGTGCGGAGTGGTTCGATCTGCAGCTCGCCGCACCCGAGACGCCCGTGCTCCACGACAACGACGGCTGGGTGGACTTTGATGTTGCGGGTGGCTCTTACTACTATTCGCGCACGCGCATGCCAACCGGTGGAACGCTCACCGTGGACGGTGAGGTGCTCGCCGTTCAGGGGACGTCCTGGTTCGACCATCAGTGGGGCGATTTCATTGCGGTGGGCGGAGGTGGATGGGACTGGTTCGCACTGACGCTTGATGACGGAAGTGCACGCGGGATCGAGGTGACCCTCTCCTTTGTGCGCGCCGCGGACGGCAGTTACCCGCTCATCTACGGCACGTGGATCAACGGGGACGGCGACTACGATCGGATCGACGGGAGCGAGATCCAGTTGACGCCAACCGGCGAGTGGACGAGCCCACACACGGGGGCGACCTGGCCCTCCGGCTGGGAGCTGAGGATCCCCACCCGTGGCCTGCAGGTCACGATCACCCCAGATGTGAAGGATCAGGAGCTCGACACGCGAGCGACCACTGGGGTCATCTACTGGGAGGGATCCAACGTGGTGCGCGGCAGCCTGAACGGCCGCCCCCTCCGAGGCGACGCCTACGTGGAACTCACCGGATACGCCTCCCTGCGCTGACCCCGCTAGAATCACCCGCATGACCAGAGACCGTGGACCCCGAACCTTCGTGCTGATCTGCACGATCGCGATTGCCGCGGTGATTGCCTACCCGCTCATCTTTGGTCGCGATGGATTCTTGAAGACCTTCCCAAAGATGCTCTCCGCGACCCCCGCGCCAAGCGCGTCCGAGTCGCCGAGCGTCTCGCCAAGCCCGTAGCGCCGTTACCGCGCGCGGCATGTTGCGCTGATTTGACCTTATGAGCCACATCTTCATCTCACCGCACCCAGATGACGCGGCGCTCTCATGCGGCGGACTGATTGCACACCTGCGCGAACTCGGACAGAACGTGATCATCATCAGCGTCTTCTCTGGGCATGGTGATCTCACGCGAATGTCTTCATATCAACGGCAGGCACTCGGTTTCGGCGGCAAGGCTATCTGGCCAGCGACAGAATCATTTGACCGCGGCTCCGTGGCCGCGGACGTGGATGTTCCAGGTGAAACGGAACGCGAACTCGCGCCGTGGCAGGCGGAGCGCAGTCGACTCGCCGCAACGCAGCAAGAGGCTGACGCAAGCGCAAAAGAGTTCTGGCAGCGCGCATCCTGGTATCGCAAGGCGGATATCAGCGGCGGCGGCGGACTCCCACACGCAAAGGATGTGGATGCGGTCGGCGGACAAGGGACAACAACACCTGGCGCGATTGCCGTAGCAGCTGCGGCGGGCGACGCGATGGCGCAGCGCAAGATGGAAGATGAGCGCTACG
>CAYSEM010000058.1:0-4220 GCA_964430115.1 uncultured Chloroflexota bacterium
ACGAGGAGAATGTTCTCTACCGCGTCTAGCTCGTCTTCGAACCCCGCAGACAGTTGAAGGAGCGTCGCAATCGTCCCACGCACTTCCGCGAGGCCCTCATCAGGTGTGATGATTCCAGCGAGTGTCTTGAGCAGGGTGCTCTTCCCCGCACCGTTTGGTCCAATCACCGCTACGGACTCGCCCGGTTCGACCCGAAGATTGATTTCGCGGAGTGCCCAGAAGTTCCCCTGCTCATCGGTGCGCGATGAGCCGATGAGGCTGCGTCGAAGTGAGCGCTTCTTCGTAAGGCGGAGCTCGTAACGCACGCCCATCTGCTCAAGAAGGATTGGTGGCGGTGATCCCACTAGAGCACCTTGACGAACGAGGGGGACATGCGGCGGAAGAGATAGATGCTGAGGAGGGTGAAGGGGATTGATGCGAGTGTGACAACTGTGAGCGCTACCCAGTCAGGTGCACGCTCGTAGTAGAGGAGGTCGCGATATGAGTTCAGGATCCACGCCATAGGGTTTGCGCTGAGGATGATGTCTGCTGGCGGGTGCTCCGATGCCACGCGCTGCATCCGTTCATAGCTGAAGAGCGCAGGCGAGAGGTAGAAGCCAAGCCTTAGCGCATGCTTCACCAGGTTCCCAATGTCTCGATAGAAGACATTCAGCGCGCTTAAGAGGATGGCGATCGGCGCCATCCACGCGAGCTGGACGATCATGACGACCGGTGTAAGGAGTACCCACGCACTCAGGCGGTCAGGATAGAAGAGATAAATCGCTGCAAGTGGGATCAGTCCGAACACGAAGCTTCCAAGACTTGCGGTGATGGCGGCAACTGGAAGGACGAGGTGTGGGAAGGCGATCTGTTGCATCACCTTGCTGCGACGACGAACAGATTCAGTACCGCTACTGACCGCCATCGTGAACCAGCGCCAAGGAAGGATGGCGGCAAAGAGAAAGAGCGGGAAGGCAGGCTCTGGGCGCTGGAGGATCACACCGATCACGAGGTAGTAGATCGCGAGCTGCAGTGTGGGGTCGAGGATGAGCCAGAGGCTGCCAAGAAGTGAATTCCCGTCTCCTCTGCGGAGCGCAGATTCAGCCAGATACCAGATCAGGCGACGCCTGCGCACAAGGGAGAGGATCGAGTCGCTGACCGTGCCGATTGGGCCGCGGCGCGGTCGTCCGACCGTGAGTGACGCGGGGTGGCTGGCCATCGTGGAGGGAGGATACCACCGCAGCCCCCTATACTGCGAGCGATACGTTCACCCTCACGCGTAAGGAGAGTCCTCGAGTATGAGACTGATCGCACGGCTTCGCGCCCGACTGAGCGCCTGGTATGACCAGGCAGATAAGTCGTTGCTCACCAATGTGGCCTTCCTCGCTGCGATTGGACTCTCCGCGCTACTGCTCATTGGGGCTGTTGGCGCTACTTGGTATGGCAACACGCTCGCATCAGCAGTCGAGGTGAACGGTCGGGCAATCAGCGTGGGCGAAGCCAGGGCACGAGGAGAGATTGAACTCTTCCGACTCGGTCAAGAGGGTGCGCGCATTCGAGCCCGTGTCTCCGCCGGTACTCTCGCAAGCGAACAGGGAAATGCGATCCTCGAGCAGATCAATGAACAGGCGACAAATATCAGCGGGCAACTCACTTCGGACATGATTGACGTGCTGCTAGTTGCTCAACTTGCCGAAGAGCGTGGCGTGGTGGCTGATCAGGCTGCAATCGACGCCGAGTGGAGTAAGGAGACCGCTCTCCCCGAACTGCGCCTCCTCCGCCGCATCACGATTGACATTGCAAACGATCCAGCGTCGGGATTGCCGAGCGCCACCACAACAGCCGCTGCAAAAGCAAAGGCAGTCGAACTTCTTGCCGAAATCAACGCCGGTGGCGACTTTGCGGAGATCGCCAAGCGCGAATCTACTGACTCCTACGCGCCGGAAGGGGGGCGCATTGGATGGAGCACCAAGGATGAAGATCCTCAGACCGATCTTGGCTACAGCGCCGCGTGGGCGCTGGCGGCGGTGGGACCGACCGAAGTGATCAAGCGTGCGGACGATCAGTTCGTGATCTTCTATGTGGATCAGATCCGACCTTCGACGATAGATGCAGATTTTGAAAAGGCGGCCAGCGAGGCTGGGATCGACATGAGCCTCTACAAGAAGATGGCTGCGGAGCGTGCGCTTCAGGATGTACTAAAGGCAAGCGTGACGGCAGAGTTGCTCGAGGGACCCGTCCAACAGCGCGATGTGAGCTTTGTCTCCATTGCTGCGCCACAGAACGAAGGGCTGAGCGAAGAGGTGCAGGTGCGACACATCCTCTATAGCCCGAACGACGATGCGCAAGCGGCTGCGGAGCTGGACGCGGGCGATCCTGCCTGGGCCGCCGCAGAGGCAGAGGCGAACGCCGCGTATGCCGCCATTTCCGCAGGCACCCCGCTTGCCGATCTTGCCGAGGTGAGCGACGACGAGAGCTCTGCGCAACAGGGCGGGCTACTTGCATGGGCCATCAAGGGGACGTTCGTACCAGAGTTTGACGATGCGGTGTGGGTCGACGGACTTGAACAGGGTGACCTCCTCGGTCCGATCAGGACGCAGTTCGGCTATCACGTAATCCAGTTCGAAGCACGACGTGAGGGCGTCTTACCTCGCCTCCAAGAACTCGCCACGGAGCTCGCGGCCGCCGGATCAGATTTTGACAGCGTGGCTGAGGCAGCGGCTGAAGAGATTGATGGTCTGACCGTCGATCGCCCTGGCTTTGTGGTGCAGTACGCCATCAATCCTGAACTCTCGCGGATTGTCTGGGAGCTGGGTGACGGTGAGGTGAGCGGCGTGGAGTCGCTCGGCGATCAGCTCGCGATCATTCGCGTCAACGCGATCGAAAACAAGCCGTACACCGAAGAGCAGCGTCGCTCCGTTGAGGCGAGCGGATTCTTGATCTGGCTCGACGACTACCGCACCCGCGCGCGCATCTCCATTGATGGCGCAGTGGTGCAAGACCCGGACGCAACGCCGGCTCCGTGACCGTTACGGGCGACGACAGTTCGCTCGGCGCTCTGATCGCAAGCGCTCGCGCAGCCTTGCCCAGCGTTGATCTTTCGCGCGGACTTTCGCTGATTCCCGTCAACGGGCTCGCAGGTGCAGCACTTGATCTGCGCCTCCCTCTGATCGTCACGCGTGGCGGCGCGCCCGACTCGCCACTCCCAGGCCGTGCTGGGGACGGGATCGCGCTGCTCACGCGGCTCTATGGGGCGACGCATGCGGTCAGGCTCCTTCCTGGTGGATCGACACGACCGCTCGGCGAGTGTTCCGCGGACGAAGGTTCGGAGTGGACCGCGCTCCTTGTCCCCCCGCTCGCGCCGCTCGACGCGCTCGCGTCGCCGTGGGCGATGCCGTGGTTGAGCGCGCGGTTGCGCGCGCCCGATGGGTGCCCGTGGGACCGTGAGCAGACGCACCTCACCCTTGCCAAGCACCTCATTGAAGAGTCGTGGGAGCTGCATGACGCAATAGAGGCGCAGGCGACGAGCCCCGGTGAGAAGGCGGACGCGGCGATGGCCGAAGAGCTCGGCGACGTGTTGTTGCAAGTGATCCTCCATACGCAACTTGCATCGGAGCGTGGCGCGTTTGACCTTACGGACGTGCAGGAGCGACTCGCGCGAAAGATCATTCGCAGGCATCCACATGTCTTTGGCGAAGGAACGGCGGAGACTTCTCGAGAGGTGCAGCGCACATGGGAGGCGATCAAGGCCGAAGAGCGTGCCGCCCGCGAGGGAGAGAGCGACGCAGCCCCCGCGCCGTTCAAGAGCGCACTCGCTGGTGTGAGCCGCGGGCTGCCGGCGCTTTCGGCGAGTAGAGAGCTGCAGGATCGTGCGAGTGCGCTTGGATACGACTGGCCAACCTTGGACGGTGTCCTTGAGAAGCTCGACGAAGAGTTGGGCGAGCTCAGGGAGGCGTTGGCAACAGCGGGGGACCCGGATTCAATCACGGGTCGTCCAGCGAGTGGTGCCGCAGCGCTCGCTGCCGCACAAGACGAGCTTGGGGATGTGATCGCGGTGCTTGTGAACCTTGGCCGGCGCAGCGGAATCGACGCCGAAGCGGCACTTCGCGGGGCAAACGACAAGTTCCGTCGACGATTCGCAGAGGTGGAGCGACGTGCAGCCGCGCGCGGGATTGCCCTAAAGTCGGCAGACTTTGCCACACTGGACGCGTTGTGGGATGAGGCGAAAGCGGTAGAGAGGA
>CAYSEM010000059.1:0-4178 GCA_964430115.1 uncultured Chloroflexota bacterium
AGCGGCGTAAGTCGCGCCGGCGAGAGTGCGGCAGCATCCGCGTCGCTCATCCGCATCTTCTCGTTCACGTAGCTCTCCGCGATCGGTCCAAGGTCATACGCGCCGCCAATCAGGAGGAGCCCTGCAGCCGTATATCGAGGAGCCTCTGGGGTGAGTGCAGTGAGTTGCGCTGCGGCGAGGTGTGCACCAGCCGAATGACCCGCCAACACGATGCGCCTCGGGTCGCCCCCCATCCCTGTTGCGTTCGCGGCAATCGTGGTCAGTGCGGCGGAGACTTCGGCAACGATCTCGCGAAGCCCAACGGCTGGCGCAAGCGTGTAGCCGATCGATGCGTAGATCGCGCCAGCATCCGTGAGCGCTACCGCTGGCGCGGCGGAGTAATCAATGGAGAGATCTTGCCACCATCCGCCATGGAGGAAGGCAAAGATCGGTGCGCCGCTCCGCGCACCACCAGGAACACCCTCAGAACGCGGCAAGAAGCACTCAATGCGATTGGATGACGGTGCACCATAGGCCAGCACTCGATGTCGGCTGCCAGTGATCGCAGCTCGGGCCGCGTCGGTCCCAGCCTTATACGACTGGATGCTGCCGTTGAAATCGTGGGCGGTGCGACTTGGGGAGTACTGCTCGTTGAGCCAGGCGATCCGTTCGCTACCGGAGCTCAAACGTCCTCTTCTTAGACGAGGTAGAAGAGGGCGAAGAGGAAGATCCACACAACGTCAACGAAGTGCCAGTAGATGGAGCTTGCCTCCACCATGTCGTGGTGCTTTGCAGAAAACTGGCCAAGGCTTCCGCGGTAGAGGCAGACACCGAGCATCAGCACACCACCGAGTACGTGCGCGCCGTGGAATCCGGTGAGGATGTAGAAAGTTCCGCCGAACGTGCCGTCCGCAACGCCGAATCCAAGCTGCGTGTACTCGTAAAGCTGGCCGATCAAGAAGACCACTCCAAGGATCACCGTCAACATCAGCGCGCGATTCATCCCAATCCGATCTCCACGACGAATGCGCCAGACCGCGATCTGGCAGGTGAGCGAGCTGATCACCAAGAGGAGTGTGAGGATCGACGGAAAGAGGATGTGCTCTTTGATGAGAAATGCCTCGTTCCCCTCGGGTGGCCACGTTCCGGCAGACACGCGGAGGCTGAAGTACGCGGCGAAGAGGCCACCGAAGAACATGATCTCGGAAACGATAAAGAGGAGCATGCCGAGAACGGGATTGCCGAGACCCTTCTTTCCGTGACCCGCAGCACCGTGTGCGGACGAACTGTGTCCGCTCACCACCTCAGGTGCGCCGTGCTCCGTTGTGGCGAGACTCATGCGTGATCGCTGCCCGATCGACCGTGTCGCGCATCGAAGAGTGGGCGCTCAGAGGTGATCGCTGGGAGGCGATCAAAGTTCCATGCCGGCGGCGGCGATGAGGTCGCCCATTCGAGCGTGTTCCCTTCCCATGGGTCTGGACCTGCATCCTTCCCGTTGCGGAGCGAGATATAGATGTTCCAGAGGAGTGGAAGGGTGCTGATCCCAACAAGGAACCCGCCGACGGTTGCGGCGAGATTCAGGTCATTCCACCCAGCGGTTGGCGAGTAGTCCGCAATGCGGCGTGGCATCCCCATCAGGCCGAGGGTGTGCATAGGGAGGAAGGTCAGGTTGAGTCCGATCATCGCGATCGCAAAGTGCAGCTTGCCGAGGCCTTCGTCCAACATCTTCCCCGTCATCTTGGGGAACCAGTAGTAGAGGCCCGCCATGATCGCCAGGAAGGAGCCGCCGAAGAGGACATAGTGAATGTGCGCAACGATCCAGTAGGTGGCGTGCACCGCATAGTCGACTGGAACCGAGGCGCTGAAGACACCGTTGATTCCGCCGATCAGGAACATGGAGAGAAAGCCGAGTGCGAAGAGCATCGGGGTCTTGAGCGAGATCTGCCCACGCCACATCGTTGCGATCCAGTTAAACATCTTCACACCAGTTGGCACGGCAATGAGGAATGTCATCACGGAGAAGAACGGAAGGAAGACGCTCCCCGTGGTGAACATGTGATGCGCCCATACCGAGAAACCGAGTGCGCCGATCCCCGCAGTGGCGAAGACGAACGCCTTGTATCCAAAGAGCGGCTTGCGACTGAAGACTGGGATGATCTCTGAGATCACACCCATGCCAGGGAGCACCATGATGTACACCGCTGGATGGCTGTAGAACCAGAAGATGTTCTGCCACAGGATCGCCGAGCCTCCCGTCGTTGGATCGAAGAAGCTCCCGCCGAAGTTGCGATCCACAAAGAGCATGATCAGCGCGCTCGTGAGCACCGGAGTTCCCATGAGAACGAGCACGCTCGTGACGATGATTGTCCAGACCATGATCGGCATGCGGAAGAGCGTCATTCCCGGCGCGCGCATCCGGAAAACGGTGACCAAGAAGTTCACCGCCCCAAGGATCGAGCTTGTTCCAACCAGGATGACCGCCATGATCCAGAGGTTCATGCCGGGCCCAGGGCTGTATGTGATGTTGCTGAGCGGTGGATAGGCAGTCCATCCGGCATCCGCAGCGCCGCCAAGGAAGAAACCAGACGCGGCGATCAACCCGGAGAACGGGATCATCCAGAAGCTGAGCGCGTTGATGCGCGGGAATGCCATGTCCGCCGCGCCAATCTGCAGCGGCACGATGTAGTTACCGATCCCCGCAAGGAACGGAATGATCACCCAGAAGATCATCACCGACGCGTGCATGGTGAAAAGCTGGTTGTAGACCGACTCGTCCATGTACTGAAGGCCTGGCTGTGCAAGCTCCGTGCGCACGCCGAGTGCGAGCAGGCCACCGATGGCCAGGAAGATGAATGAGCTGATGGTGTAGAGGATTCCGATCTTCTTGTGATCGGTTGTGGTCAGGTAGTCATAGAGTCGCGACCCCTGCAGTCCCGCTGCTCGCACTGTCGTGGTAGCCATGACGACCTCCTTCTCCTAACTGCTAGTTTGCCGTGATTTCAAGATCGGCGTACATCCCAGAACTGAAGTGGCCCGCAATGTTGCAGAGCACAACGTATCTACCTGGTTCAAGGCTGAGCGTCAGCATCTTTGTTTCGCCAGGTGAGAACTCGGGCTGCTCGCCGATCGCATCGAGCGCGGCCTCATCGAGGCGACTCGTGGCGGCGTCAACCTGGTCGAGTAGCTCCTCGCCGCTGAGTTCTGAGCGGACAACGATGAACTCGTGCGGGATGTTGCCCGCGTTGGTCAGGCCGAAGGTCACATCGCCAGCAGCAGTGGATGTACCGCTCAAGCTGACCGACCACTCCTTTACTTCGGCAGTGATATCAGCATCCACCGCAACCGGCGATTCGCTCGGTGCAGGCGCTGGGGTCATCTCAACGAGCCACGCGTCGTACTCCTCACGCGTCACCACGCGCACCGTAAAGCCCATCGCGTGATGCAGGAGGCCACAGAAGGCGGAGCACTGCCCAGTGAATGTGCCGAGCTTGTTCGGCGTGAACTCAAAGTAGTTCACCTTACCAGGGACCAAATCGCGTTGGAAGAGAAACTCAGGGATGTAGAAGCCGTGATTCACATCTTGCGCCACGAGCGTCACCTCGATGCGCTCATCAATAGGAACAACGAGTTCTGGATAGTTTTGGGCGGTGCCGTAGATCTCAATCCCCTCGGCTGGGTAGCCGAACTTCCACTGCCACTGGTAGCCAACAACTTCCACCTTTACCGAAACCTCTTCGGGCTTGCGGGCGTCAACAACGCCGAGCACCTGTGATGACGCGAAGAAGAGGCCAACAACCGCAACGAGCGGGATCACCGTCCAAATCACTTCAAGGACGAGGTTGCCGTGAGTCTGCGCCGGAAGGCTGGTGTCCGTTGGCCTGCGGCGATATCGAATGACCGACCAGATGATCAGGCCCTCAACCAAGACGAATACGATCGCCGCCATCACAAAGACAAGGAGGTAGAGGTTCTCGATCAGGAGGCCCTCTTCCGTCACCGCGGAGGGCGGGAAGGCGGCTTGACAGCCGCCGACCACGAGGGCCATGGCGAGAAGGGCGATCAGCGCTGCAGGTTTACGCATCTGAAAGATTGTACGCCCGACCTCTAAAGTCGGCAGGGCGCGTCAGCGTGCGCCGTGAAGGGTTCTCGGGTCGATCACCTTGAGCGCCTCGGCGCGCGTTGTTCCCGCAGGGAGGCGT
>CAYSEM010000060.1:0-4040 GCA_964430115.1 uncultured Chloroflexota bacterium
GGCCCGCTGATGCCGCCATCCTTGCGGATCCGCCAGAAGTGGACCGCGAGGAAGACTGCTGCAAGGAGTGGGAAGACCATCACGTGCAGCACATAGAAGCGCAACAGCGTGTTCTGTCCAACCTCCAGCCCACCGAGGAGAAGGAGTTTGGATGGCGTGTTGAGCAACGGCGCATATCCTGCCATGTTCGAACCGATCGTGATCGCCCAGTAGGCGATCTGGTCCCATGGCAACAAGTAGCCGGTGAAACTGAGCATTAGTGTCAAGAAGAGCAGGACCACGCCAACCACCCAGTTGAATTCGCGCGGCGGCTTGTAAGCACCGTGGTAGAAGACGCGCATCATGTGAAGGAAGACAAAGAAGACCATCAAGTGCGCTCCCCAGCGGTGGATGTTGCGCGTGATCTGTCCGAACGGCACCAGCGTCTGGATCTTCAAGATGTCTGAGTACGCCTGCGTTGCAGACGGCGCATAGAAGAACATCAGATAGACGCCGGTGACAGTAAGCACGAGGAAGAGGAAGAAGCTGAGGCCGCCGAGGCAGAAGGTGTAGGCGAACTTCACCGCGTGTTGACGCACGCGTACCGGGTGAAGGTGGAGGAAGACGTTGTTCATCACCGCGTAGGCGCGGCTGCGCTCGTCGTTCGGATAGGAGTTACGGAAGATGGAGCGCCATGCGGAGGATCGGCGAACCGCCTGATCGACCTTCGCGAGTAGGCTCACTGTGCTCCTCCTCCTGTGCCGGCCACCCCTGCGAGCTGACCGTCGCGGTAGGACTCCTTATAGAGGCGCCCATCCGAGCTGATCTCCTGCAGTTCGAACTTCTCCATCGTAATGGCGTCGAAGGGACAGCGCTTGACGCAGAGGGCGCAGCGAATGCAGCGCTCCTCGTCCAGGATCATGGCCCCGCCGTTCTCCCAGCCGTACGCCTCGGAGAGCTCTGGGAGCGCCCCTTCAGCCTTCAGTTGATTGATGTCCACCATGTGGATCACCCCCTCGGGGCAGACGTCGGCACAGGCGCCGCAGAGGACGCAGCGCATTGGGTCGAACCAGATGTTGTAGTTGCACATCAGGCAGCGCGTGCTCTCGGCGATCGCCTGCTGCGCCCCGTAGCCGAGCTCGACCTGTGTGGTGAAGTTCACCGTGGCGTCGGCGGACGGGAGTCGCTCCGCGAGCGGAAGTACAGGGATGTGCTGACGCGGAATTCGGTCGTAGAACTCCGGCATGTCGTGGCGCCACGAACTGGTGATGCGCACGTTCGCATCGACCTGAACCTGCACCGCGCCCGCGAGGTAGCGATCGATGGCGTATGCGCACTTCTTGGCGTGACCCGCCGCCTCAATCATGGTTGCAGGACCGGTAACGAAGTCTCCACACGCCCAGACGCCACGGATGTTGGTGGCGTACGTGGCTGGGTCAACCTTCACGCGACCACGCGCAACTTCAAAGCTGCTCTGCACAGGGAGGAAGGTGAGGTCTGCCGCCTGCGAAACGGCGGGGATGACGGTGTCCGCCTTCAAGATGTACTCGGAGCCTTCGATCGGGACAGGGCTGCGTCGACCAGATGCGTCCGGTTCGCCGAGTCGATTCTTGATCATGCGCACGCCGGTGATCTTCCCGTTCTCTCCAATCAACTCCAGCGGTGAGACGAGGAAGGCCATGTCCACGCCCTCACGTTCCGTTTCGCCAAGCTCCTCTTCGTCAACAACAAGCTCGGAGCGCGTGCGGCGATACGCGATGGTGACGTGTTCGGCACCATGGCGGAGTGAGGTGCGTGCGCAGTCCATAGCGGTGTATCCGCCACCAATGACCACCACGTCGCGGCCAACGCTGAGCGGCTCGCCAAGGTTGGCGCTCTTCATGAAGTCGACGCCGTAGACGAGACCTTCAAGATCACTCCCCGGGACGTCGAGCGCCACCGGATCCATGGCCCCGGCACAGATGGCGATCGCGTTGAAGTCCTCCTGCAACTGCTCAAAGGTGATGTCGCGTCCGATCTGCGTGTTGTAGACAAACTTCACGCCGAGCTTCTCAATGAGACGGACATCGGTCTCAATTGCTTCGCGCGGCAGGCGGAACGCTGGGACGCCAATGAGCATGGTGCCGCCGCCGTACGGCAGGCTGTCATAGACGGTGACCTGGTAGCCCTTGACGGCAAGTTCGCGCGCCACGGAGAGACCTGCGGGACCGGCACCGATCACCGCCACGCGTTCTGCGCGCGGCGTGATCTGCGGTGCAACGTCGGGGATTCCCGAGGCAGCGTGCCACTCAACCAAGAATCGCTTCATCGCGCGGATGGCGAGCGGGCGATCAATGTCGCCACGGCGACAGGCGCGCTCACAGGGGGCGGAGCAGACGTAGGAGCACATCGCGGCGATCGGATTCGGCTCGCGGGAGAGGAGGTACCCCTCTTCGAACTTCCCCTCGGCGGCGAGGTTCAGGTACCCGCGGCAGTTGGTGCCAACGGGGCAGGCCTCTTGGCACTCAATGTTGCATTGAAGCCACGAAGCATCGACTGGTTGAACCAGAAAGTCCTGCGTCTCGAGGGTCACGATCAACCTTTCTTGCCGACGGTGGGACCGCGTTTCTCTGCTCAAATGTTAGCAGGGGCGCCTCGTGGACGCCTTCGACGAGGTACGGCGGATCAGGCTCGTTGCGCGTTGATCTCCGCAAGCACTTCTGCCGCATGACCGGTCGGGGTGACGCTCCCCCAGACACGTGCCACCCTCCCCTGAGGGTTGATCAGGAAGGTGACGCGATGCGTCCCTGTAAAGGTGCGATCCCCCACCGTGCGCTCCCCCCAAACCCCGTACGCCTCGGCCACCTGATGACCCACATCGGCAAGGATGGGAAAGTTGAGTTGGAACTTGTCACGGAAGGCGGCCTTACTCGCCTCATCGTCTGGGCTCACCCCCCAAACGATTGCGCCAGCCTCCTGCAGCGCGCGCTCCGCATCTCGAAACTCACAGGCCTCAATCGTACATCCGGGGGTGTCGTCTTTTGGATAGAAGTAGAGGACGAGCCAACTACCAGCAGCGGCGCTCAGTGCGCGCTCAACGCCGTCAGCATCGCGCAGAGCAAAGGGCGGCGCTACGTCTCCCGCAACGGGCCGCGCATCAAGTGGACTCATACGGCGAGTGTAAGGCGTTCAATCACCGCACGCGCAACGCTCACCAGGAGACCCCCCGCACTCAAGAGAACGATCAGCAGATCCGCACGACCGAACGTTGAGGGTCGTGATGCGCTCGCAGGGCGGGCTCGCGACGGGAGGCGGACACCGCGCACCTCAAGGGCGATCGCCAGCCGAGGGACTGCGCGAATCGCCGCATCAAAGAGATCGGCGAGTAGGAGTGGGTCACTTCCGCGGTGTGAGAGGCGCCGAATCGCCCGCCGCTCCCTCGCTTCGCGCATCAGCGTCGGAAGTGTGGCCGCACTTGCGAGAAGGGTGAGTGTGGGGGCGAACGGCGCGCGCAGGTGTTGCAGGGCGCCATCGGCGAGTCGCAGTGGCTCAAAGGGGCGGAGAAGTACGAGGCTCCCCGCTGCAAACGCCACAAGTCGCAGCCCCGCGCCGAAGGCCGCCTCTGGGCTTGCACCGCCGATCAAGTTTGCGATCACTAACCCTGCAATCGCTGGTGCGAGTGCAAGCGCGAGTCGTAGCGTCGCAAGAAACTGCACGCCCGAGCTCCAGGCGACGATCAGCGCAGGGAGTGCGATCGCCCCTTGCGCAACCGCCGTAGCTGGACTGATCACCGAGAGGGCAAACCAGAAGAGCGCAAGGCCGAAGCGCGTCAACGGATTTGAGACACCAATCAGCCGCTTCACCGGCGCTGGGCTGAGCAGTTCACTTGCGAGTTGCACGCCTCGCCCAATCACCGACGGCTCACCGCCGCCCACGACGCCAGTTGTCCCCGTTGGGTGATGAACGGTGCGGAGCAGATCTGGCGGCACCGCACGTGCAGCTCGCTCGTCATGCGTTGCAACAAGGATGGAGCAACCGGCGCGCGCCTGATCAACCAACAGAGTCATCACGCGTGCGGCCGA
>CAYSEM010000061.1:0-4039 GCA_964430115.1 uncultured Chloroflexota bacterium
AGTAGGGGTTGGTTGCGGGGGATGGATTCGAACCACCGACCTTCGGGTTATGAGCCCGACGAGCTGCCACTGCTCCACCCCGCTTGCGGAGTATCGGCAGTTGCGGGTCTTGCGTCAAATGCCTCACTCGTTGTGCGCGTGGCGACGGAGGAACTCGCCGATCGGGAGTCGTGCGCCGAAGCCCTCACCGAGTCCGTGCGCAAACCCGACCGCCTCTCCATCTGCCTCTTCCCAGCAGAGGTGGAAGGGTCGACCGAAGGCGGTCGCTGGAAAGTCCACAAGGCCACGATCAATGTCGCGCAGTTCAACGCCACGCGCCGCGACTCGATCAACGCTCGCCTGCATCTGATCCACGAGCGCGCGGATGCGGGCCTCAATGAGCGAACTCGTGAGGAAGGCGTCTTGGGTCTCCTGGTCGGCGCCAGCCGCTTGAAGGTCGCTCTGGTCGGAACCCCCAGGGCGCGCGCCAGCACGTTCGAGTCGGCGAAGGACGAGGAGCTGCTGCTTCAGCGTCTCTAGGGATGCGCGCTGTTCGCGCAGCAACACGATCAGGGGGCGCAGCTCAACTAGCGCCTGCGTTGCGGCCTCGAGTGACCATTCGCGCCTCATGACGAGGATTCTCCCACGAAGTCAACCCAGCCACCAGCGCGCCGTGCGAGAATCTGGGCGGGCCGGTAGCTCAGCGGTAGAGCAGGGGTCTTTTAAACCCTTGGTCGCGGGTTCGATCCCCGCCCGGCTCACCAAGGCGCAGCGATAACTTACGCGCGGGTTCGCAGGCGCTCAACCCCGTAGTAGATCAGCGCCACCACGTAGCCGCCCACGATCACAGCACCCATGAGCGAGAGCACCGACGCATAGCCGTACTTGATGACGTTGAAAAATGGGTACGGATAGACGGACGCCATCGCGCCGTGGATCAGCGTGTACGCAAGGTATGTGATCGGAATGATGAAGACGGCGAACGTATCGCTGAACGGGAAGCGACCGCGCGGTCCGACAAGTAGCCAGACCAAGATTGTGACCAAGGGCGTGATGTAGTGCTGCAGAAGATTTGACACGGCATACCAGCTCTGCGGGTTTGACGTTCCCGCGAGAAGCAGGTGATAGAGCACCATGGTCATCGTGATCATGAGCAGGCCGGTGTTGCGAAGTCTGTTAAAGATCCGCCCTGACCGTTCCGGGTTGAGATAAAGGGCAGTCAGGGTGAGCGCCACAGCAATGTTGGACCAGGTCGTGAAGTAGCCGTGGGAGTCGAAGACTCGTCCGATCGCGCCCGCAAGGCCATCGGCACTTCCACCAAACATGTTGCTGCTCGGGTCATACGGTTCGGTACGCGGTACCAGTTCAAAGATGTTGGTGATCTGTGCAATGCCATACCCAAGCCACGCGACGAACGCGTTGAAACCGAAGAGGAGTTTTGCCCAACCGTTCATTCGCAGGATCTTACTTCCTGACGAGCCTCTTGCGCAGCCATGCACCAAAACGCTCGCGTTGCGCATAGGCAACCGCCATCGCGCAGAGCAAGACGAAGTTGAGCGTCCACGCGCCTGCAGATGAGAGGAAGCCGAGCTGTTCGCCAATCTCACCTGGGATGGCGAGCCCTGGGATCGTAAGGCCGAAGAGGCCAGCGCGGAAGACTGGGGCCTTCGGCGACGTAATCGCGCTCACCGAAGTTGCTGCAGGTGCGCCGCTTGCATCCTCTCCGCCGATCAAGAGCGCATGGGACCCAATGACAGCCCCGCTCGCATTGGCGCGGAGTTGATCAGCGGGTAGGTCGACTTCGGGAACGTTCTTCCACGAGGTGATTCCCGTGGCAGCGGTCGGTGCCGTCCAGTACACGCTCCCGACGACGGCTCCGTCTTGTACGCCACCGGCGACATACAGTGTGCCGTTCGCGCTCCAGAGCGCGGCGCCTTCGCGAGGCGACGGGAGATTGGCGTCGCCTGAGGTGGTGGTCCACTTGTAGATGCTGCCGATCGGTGCGTCACCCTGCTCGTCAACAGCATCCGTTGATGTCGCCCCACCGCTATGCCCACCACCGCCAGCGGACTTCTCGACGGCAATGTATCCATGGAGCGAGACGCCGGTGTACCCGCTCGCGTCACGGCCTCCCCAGATCCAGACAGAGTCGCCGACGAGTGCGGCAGCGGCGTTTGCGCGTGGTTCGGGGAGCGGTGCCATCTCTTCCCAAGGACCGAGGCTCCCGTTCGACTGGAGTGTCGACTTCCATACCGTGGTCTGTGGTTCGTAAAACTCATTCGCGCCGCCAAAGACGATCAGACCATCACTGACAGTGATCACTGCGGCGCCGTTGCGTGGAGCTGGCAGTTCTAGGGCGTCTGCGAGCATCCACGCATCGATGGTTCCCGTCGCGGGATCAGGTGCGCCCGTGAAGACGGTGGCGGTTGCGCTCTCTGTGTCCGACGTGCCGCCAATGACGTATGCGGTCCCAGCCAGATATGCGGTCGCACTCATCGCGCGCGGCGCAGGAAGCGGTGCGACCGCAGCCCAGTTGGATAGCCCCTCAGGACCAATTTCTGCTGCTGAAACGCCTGGTGTGTTGGAGTACTCATCAAGCCCGCCGCTCAAGCGGCCGCCGATGTAGTAGAGATGTGTTCCAACCTGCAGCAGGCTCCCGCCTTCACCGGCGCCTGGTAGCGCAACAGGCGCGCCACTCTCCCAGGGGATAAGGGCGCCCGCAGGTGCGGGGCACGGAAGATCCTTGTTCTCGCCCGGGCAGATGTTGACGAGCGATACGGCGTTGAGCCCGAGCTCCATCGTTGGCGAGGTGACGATGTAGTAGGCGCGATCTGGAATGTAGCCGAGCATCAGGATGATCAGCAGCGTCCAGAGCACGGCGCGGAAGGACGCCCAGCCCCAACCCGCAGCATCGAAAAGTCCGAAGAACGCGCGACGCGGCGCGGGTGCCGGAGCGAGTTGCTGCTGGCCAAGGGGTGCTGGCAGACTGCTCACTTCACCACCAGGTCGCCGACCATGTTCGGGTGCACCGTACAGATGAATGAGTAGTTCCCTGCGGCGAAGGCTGGCACGTCGTACGTCTGCGTGGCAATCCCAGGGAAGATGGCGCCCTGCCAGAGTTCCTTCCCGACTGCGCTCGCAGTTCCTTCGTGGATCGCAACGTTGTGCGGGATGCCCGCATCCTGATTGTCAAACACAAGTTTAAACGTCTTGTTCGCTTCCACTTCGAGTGAAGTGAGGTCGAACTTAACTCCCATTGCTACGATCGTGTAGCTCCCACCCGCGCCTCCACCAGTATCAGTTGGCATCGGCGTCATCTCGCCATTCGATGGAGACGGGGATGGTGAGACGGCGAACGCATCCTTCCAGCATGCCGGTACTGGAGTTGCATCAGGCGCCGGCTCGTACGCCGCGTCGCGCCAGCCGGTGACTTCGACCATTTCACCGGTTGCAGGATCTTGCACCTTGATCACATCATCTTTGGTGGCACGGACCCAGGCAATCAACTCTTCGATCTCACGGTAGTTCAACGGACCACCATTGCTGTCCGCCCAGACGCCCATCAGCGAATTTGGATCGCCGCAGATGTAGCGACCGCCGACGGTCAAAACATTGTGAAGGTAGGCGGGCGTCAGATGTGCGAGCAGCTTCCCTTGGTCGTTGAGGACGGGGCCGATCCCGCCCTGCCCTTGCTCACCGTGGCAGCGCGCGCAATTGGCCTCGTAGAGGTTGTACCCGCGCTTCACCGTGTCGAGATAGATCTCTTCTCGCGCCGCCTCCATGCGCGAAGAACCCTCTACGCCGGGCAGCCCCTGGTCATAGAACGCATAGACAAGGACGAAGAGGGTCACCACGGCAATACCGAGGAGCGCGGTCATGCGGGCGGAGCCGCTCTGGCTCACGATCTTCGCCACGCGCTCGGCGGTGAGGCTATGTGTTTGAATTTGAGCTGGGCTGGAGAGACGTGGCGTTGGCGGCGTCAGCTTCTCTGCGGGCGTTGGTAGGTTGCGCTGCTCGTCGTTCATTTAGATGCACCCCGTCGCGGCGCGTGGTGCCTCAA
>CAYSEM010000062.1:0-3999 GCA_964430115.1 uncultured Chloroflexota bacterium
AAGATGATGGCGGTTCCCACAAGTCCGCCCACGATGAGTTTCACGCCGAAAAGGCCGCGCCGCTCCTGCTCCGCCGCACGCTCTGGATCCGGCGGTTCGCTCCCTGGGATGACGGGCGAGTCGAGACCGCGGAGGCCGCGTCGCGGGTCGCGAGGATCAACTTCTTTCGTTCGAGCCATGTCTCCTCCTACTGCTCCGCTGCGGAGTCGAGTGCGCGCCTCAGTCGCTTCCCTGTGGTGATCGCACCATCTGAGGCGCTGCTCACCAGTGCGGCATATTTGGCCCAGACGCCGCCCGTGTACTTCGGCGCAGGTGCTCGCCACGCCGCGCGGCGCTTGGCGAGCGTTGCAGGGTCAACGTCGAGTCGCAGTTCGTGAGCGGCAACATCAATGGTGATCGTGTCGTTCTCTTCAATGAGGCCAATTGGTCCGCCAAGCGCCGCTTCTGGTGCAATGTGCGCGACCATGAATCCGTGGGTTGCGCCAGAGAAGCGGCCGTCGGTGATGAGCGCAACCTGATCGCCAAGCCCTTGGCCAACGAGTGCGGCGGTGACGGCGAGCATCTCGCGCATCCCTGGTCCGCCAACAGGTCCTTCATAGCGAATCACTACGACGTCGCCCGCCTTGACGCTGTTGGCGCGAATCGCCGCGAAGGCGGCCTCTTCACCATTGAAGACGCGCGCGGGACCACTGTGATGTCGGCGTGAGTGTCCGGCGAGTTTGACGATCGCCCCCTCTGGTGCAAGTGAGCCGCGCAGTACGGTGAGCCCACCGTTTGGCGACATCGGTGCGCTGATCGGGAAGATCACCTTCTGGCCGGGTGCCTCCACTGCACTGCCAGCGATCTCCCCAATGGTTCTTCCATCGACGGTGCGTTCGTTGACGTGCAGCAGGTTTGCCGAGACGAGCTCGCGCAAGACCAGTGCGATGCCGCCAGCCTTATAGAGGTCAAGTGCCGCAAAGCTGCCGCCAGGGATGAGATTGCCGATCACTGGCGTCGACTCTCCGAGTCGCTCAAAGGCCTCAATCTCAAGCGGCAAGTCGAACTCGCGCGCAATCGCGAGAAGGTGCAGCACGGCGTTCGTTGAACCTGCGGTTGCACCGACCGCGCGAATCGCATTCTCCAGTGCGCGCTCCGTGACGAGTGCGCGTGGCCGAACATCATCGCGCACCAGTTGTACGGCGATCTCGCCGGAGCGTTCCGCCGCTGCGATCTTGTCTGGGTCTGGCGCAGGGATGCCGTTGAGGCCAGCGGGGGAGAGGCCGAGCACCTCCATCGCCATGCTCATCGTGTTTGCGGTGAACTGTCCGCCACACGCGCCAGGTCCTGGGCATGCGGCGTTCTCGAGCGCCCAGAGCTCTTCGGCGCTGATTTTCCCCGCGCGATAAGCGCCAACCGCTTCAAAGACGCTCTGCACGGTGACGTCCTTCCCGTTGAAGGAACCAGGGAGGATCGTGCCGTTATAGAGGATCAGTCCAGGGATGTTGAGGCGACCGAGCGCCATTGCGGCGCCAGGGCTCGTCTTGTCACAGCCGGTGAGGCAGACGATGCCGTCAAAGCTATGTCCTGCAGCGACGAGCTCAATGGAGTCGGCGATCAGGTCGCGTGAGATCAGCGATGCCTTCATCCCTTCGGTGCCCATGGCCACGCCGTCTGAGACGGAGATGGTGCCGAACTCCATCGGCGTGCCGCCTGCGCGTCGAATGCCGCGCTTCACCGCATCCGCGAGTTCGCGTTGGTTGTAGTTGCACGGCATCGTCTCGATCCAGGTGGTGGCAACACCGATGATCGGCTTGGCGAGGTCTTCGTCGGTGAAGCCGATCGCCTTCAACATCGCGCGTGCTGGCGCGCGATCTGGCCCGTCGGTCATGGCGGCGGAGTGCCGCTTCGCTGGGTCGCTCGGTCGGTTGTAGGGGTTTTTCTGCTTGTCGCCGTCGTCGCTCACTGCGCCGCCCCCGCCGCCTTGGTGTTGACGGTCCCTGGGTGCGCGCGCTCATGCGCCTCAATGTCGGCCATCTTGGAGCGGACGAAGTCGAGTTCGTCGAGCCCCGCGAGGAGCATCTTCTGCGCGAACGGATCGATCGCGAACTTCACGGCCGTGCCGCTCGGTGTTGTCAGCGTCGCGCTTGCAAGGTCAACGCTCGCCTGCGCCGCGTCGCCGCTGCGCGCAGTCTCCATGAGTTGTGCATGCAGCGGCGCATCCACAACGATCGGCAGGATGCCGTTCTTGAGGGCGTTGTTCTTGAAGATGTCGGCGAAGCTCGTGGAGATGATCGCCTTGATCCCAAACGCATCGAGCGCCCAGGGAGCATGCTCGCGGCTTGAGCCGGTGCCGAAGTTGTCGCCCGAAACGAGAATGCTTCGCCCGGCGAAGCGTGGGTCATCAAGGACAAATGGTGGCGTCTTCTTGCTGCCGTCTTCGTTGAAGCGCCAGTCGTGGAAGAGTGCATCGGCGAGTCCGGACTTCACGACCACCTTCAGGTAGCGCGCGGGGACGATCTGATCCGTGTCCACATTCTCCGCTGGGAGCGGAATGAGGGCGCTGCTGAAGCGCTCAACCTTTGGCGCCGCCATCAGGCGAGTGTCCGTGGGTCGGTGATGCGACCGTTCAGCGCCGTTGCGGCAGCGGTGAGCGGTGAAGCGAGGAAGGTGCGGCCGCCCTTCCCTTGGCGACCTTCGAAGTTGCGATTGGAGGTGCTGATCGCGTATTCACCCGGTGCGAGCTGATCGCCATTCATGGCGATGCACATGGAGCAGCCCGCTTCGCGCCAATCAGCGCCAGCGTCGCGGAAGATCGTGTCGAGCCCTTCGCGCTCCGCCTGGCGCTTCACGTCAGCGGAGCCAGGCACCACCATGACGCGCACGCCGCTCGCCACGCGCTTCCCCTTGAAGACGTTTGCGGCGATGCGCAGATCGCTAATGCGGCCGTTGGTGCAGCTTCCAATAAAGACGGTGTTCACTGGCTGATTCAAGATGCTCTGCCCAGCGGTGAGATCCATGTACTCGAGTGCGCGCGTCAGTGCGCGTGCGCTCGCGGGATCGCTCTCCGTGGATGGATCTGGGACGTTGCCACTGATCGGCAGGCCCATTCCGGGATTCGTTCCGTAGGTGACCATCGGCTCAAGCGTGTTCGCATCAATGACGATCTCTTTGTCATACGTTGCGCCAGGGTCGCTCGGCAACTGCTTCCAGCGCGCCACCGCTTCGTCCCACGCCGCACCCTGTGGCGCGTGCGGTCGGCCCTTCAGATAGGCGAAGGTGGTCTCGTCTGGCGCCACGAGTCCGGCGCGGGCGCCGCCCTCGATGCTCATGTTGCAGATCGTCATGCGCTCCTCCATGGAGAGGGCGCGGATCGCCTCGCCGGCGTATTCAAAGACGTGTCCGGTGCCGCCGCCCACGCCGATGCGTGCGATCAGCGCGAGGATGATGTCCTTCGCGGAGACGCCCTTCTGCAGCTTCCCGTCAACGCGGACGAGATACGTCTTTGGCGTGCGCTGGAGCAGGCACTGTGTCGCGAGCACCATCTCCACCTCGCTCGTGCCGATGCCAAACGCAAGCGCACCAAATGCACCGTGCGTGGCAGTGTGCGAGTCGCCGCAGACGATCGTTGCGCCAGGCTGGGTGAGGCCGAGTTCTGGCCCAATGACATGGACGATCCCTTGGTTGGGCGACTCCCAGCCGTGGAGCGGGATGCCAAACTCGTTGCAGTTCGTCTCCAGCTGCTTCACTTGCGCCGCAGCCATTTCGTCGGCGATCGGTAGGTTGCGTGGTGTGGTCGGGATGGAGTGGTCGGCGGTGGCTACTGTCTTATCTGGGCGACGTACCGTTAAGCCGCGCGTCCGGAGCCCGGTGAACGCCTGCGGGCTGGTCACCTCGTGGATCAGGTGCAGGTCGATCGCGAGGATGGCAGGCGCACCCTCGTCTTGGCTCACCACATGCTGATCCCAGATCTTCTGGACGATTGTCTTCGCCATGCGCCGAGCGTACCAGAGCGGCGCG
>CAYSEM010000063.1:0-3975 GCA_964430115.1 uncultured Chloroflexota bacterium
GAAGCAGACGCTCTCATCCTTGCAACACGCGCGCTGGCGCGGCTTGCGGTGGCAACGATCAACCTTGCGTCGCCTGCAAAAAGCGGTGCGGGTCGCGGCGTCCATCCACGGATCGGCGCAATTGACGTGGTCCCAATCGTGCCGCTTGGTCCCGCCGGTGACGAGCGCGGCGCAATCGCCGCAGCGCGCACGCTTGGCCGTGCGCTCGCAGCAGACCTTGATCTGTCGGTGCACTTCTATGGCGCGGTTGCACGCTCTGAGGCGCGACGCGCGCTTCCAGAGATTCGACGCGGCGGATTTGAGGATCTTGCAGCCCGGCAGAAGAATCCAGCGCACGAACCTGATGAGGGCCCTGCATCGCCACACGTCACTGCAGGCGCTGTTGCAGTTGGCGTTCGTCCACTGATGGCGGCATGGAATATTGAACTTACGGGTGCGCCAGAGGCGGAACTCCTCCGTGCGGCACGGAGCGTTGCCGCATCAATGCGAGGGAGTGCGTCCGGAGGAGTGCCGAACTTGCAAGCGCTCGGCTTTGCGCTGCCAAGCGTTCACAGCGCACAGCTCTCAATGAATCTGCACGACGTGATTGGCGCTGCAAATGCCGGAATCACACTGCACAGCATTCGTGATCGTGCGGAGCGTGAGGCGCGTGCGCTCGGCGTTCAGCTCGGCGAGAGTGAGATTGTGGGGCTCGTTCCAGACGCTGCGCTTCGCGCGGGAGGCGATCCGAATACCTTGAAGATTCGCGACGGCTGGCAGCGCGGGACGATTGAATCCCGACTCTCTAGATAGCGAGCAGCGTCACCAGCAGCGCAATCGCAACGACGGGCAACAGACAGCCAGACGAACTCGCCACTTTCTTCTCCTCAGCGAGCGCGGCTTTTGCTGCGCGCTTCTCTTCGCGTCGTCGTTGATCCTCAGTGATCGCAGCGAATAAGACGAACTCGTCAAGCCCGGACCCGCTGTTGTTTAGGTCGAGCGGCCCGCCGTCCCCACCAGGATTGTCTCCGCCGCCAAAATCACCGTCGCCGAAATCTCCGTCATGCATGCGCGCCCTCCGTGCGTTGTGGCGCTGACGCGCCGCTACATGAGATTAGATCAGGGAGTTGTGCCATCAGTCTGTCTCGTTCTGCGCGGTGAGACGGGGACTACTCAGCGCCGAAGGCCTCGCCGCGTGGTTCCACCACAATGGTGGTCGTCTCCTCTGGGAGACCCGAGATCGTGATCGTCAGTTTTGGTTGCGCGGTGGGCGGTGTGGTGAGCCCCTCCTCCTTGCAGAATGCCTTGACGGCGGCGTTCGCCTTGGCAACGTCATCGGTCATCGGCATTGGGATGACGATCTTGGGGCCGAGTTGGTTGATGAGCGCCGACGCTGCTTCAGCGCTGAGTTCTCCTCCAACTGGGATAAGCACAATGTCTGCGCCGGGGAGCTCTTTGATCTGATCAGTAGAAAACCCTTCGGCGTGGTCACCGAGATGCACGACGTGGATGCCGTCAATCTCTGCGTAGAAGACGGTGTTGTGTCGCGCTGCACTGCCACGGTGGCTATCGCGGTAGCTACGAATGCCAGTGATGAGCACCGACTTCACTTCGTATTCGCCTGGCCCCTCCAAGACGACAGCGTTGTCCAGGCTAGTGGCAATGGGGGTGCGTCCGTCGCGCGGTGCGAGGCGACCTTTCACGCGGGCGAGCGGCGCGTCATCAGGGTGGCTGAGGGTGACGATGTCCGCCGTGATCCCGCGACCGGTTGGCCCCACGATGGAGGTGTACGGGTCGTAGGCGATCGTTGCCTCGCGTCCTCGGATTCGGACGCAGCTGCGTCCGTAATAGGTGAGTTCCATCGCCCTATTCTCCCACGCACCACCCGCGGGCGTTGTACGGAGGGGTGTGCCAGGCGGGGTCAATGCCCATCGCCCCCGCCTGGCTGGAGGTCGGTTCTCAGGAGGGAGGTCCAGTGAACCGAACCCCATCATCTTCCTCGCGGGTGAATCTCCACTGAGCAGCCAGGTAAAGACTTCGCAATCCTTCGGGCCCACCAGCATCTAGGGACCCTCACTACCAAGGGGCCCTCTACGGCTCGGGACCCACTCGCGCTCTCCCTGAGGGCGGGCCTACATCTCGGCGGGGGCGGAGATCCCGAGGAGGCGGAGCGAGGCGGCAAGGCTGGTTGCGGCCGCCTGAACCAGCCGCAGCCGTTTGGCGGAGAGTTCAGGGGCACTGTTGTCTACCACCTTCGCATCGCGATAGTAGGCGGAGAAGGCGGTAGCGAGTTCGGTGGCGTACGTTGTCACGCCCTGGGTTTCATGATGCGCCGCAGCATCCTCCACGACTTCTGGGAGTCGAACGATTACCCGCGCCAACACAGCATCTGCACTCGTCTCGTTGTCAAGGAGATCTCCAATGGCAGGTGCTGTCGCGAGCCCTTCGGTAGCCGCCTTGCGCAAGATTGATTGCATGCGCGCGTGCGCATACTGCGCGTAGTAGACAGGATTCTCACTGTTGCGCGCGGTAGCTGCTTTAATGTCAAAGTCAATCGCGGTGCTCGCACTACGGGAAGCAAAGTACCAACGTGCAGAATCCACACCAATCTCTTCGAGCAGCTCATCAAGCGTCACAAATGTTCCGGCACGCTTAGACATGCTCATCTCTACGCCGTCGCGAACAAATCGTACCCAGGCTACAAGAAGCATCTCGATACGATCTTTCTGGTATCCGAGCGCTTCGCCTGCATTACGCACTCGAGCAACGGTGCCGTGATGATCCGCGCCCCAGACGTACACCAGGTGATCAAAACCGCGGCCAAACTTCTCCTCGACATAGCCAATGTCTGATCCGAAGTACGTGTATGCGCCGGTAGACTTCTTGATCACACGGTCTTTGTCATCACCGAACGCCGTGCTCTTGAACCAGAGTGCGCCGTCGCGCTCTTCAAGCCAGCCAGCCGCGCGGAGCTTTTCAATGGCGCGATCAACATGACCGTCTGCGTAAAGCGAACCTTCAGAGCGCCAGACATCAAACTCCACGCCGAGCGCGGCGAGGGAAGACTGGATACTGATTCGAATGCGCTCTGATGCCCACTTACCGATTACGGCGACCTCGTCGCGATCCGGGTCAGCGTTGTGTTTCTCACGTGCCTCCGCAGCGCGCACTGCAACATCAGCAGGGATTGTTGTAGCGAGTTCACCAACGTAATCGCCCTTGTATCCGTCTTCTGCAACTGGAACGCCGTCACGCAGCGCGATCACGCTTTCGCCGAGTCGGCGCACCTGTTCACCGAAGTCGTTGAAGTAGTACTCGCGGGTTACCTCTTGGCCAGCCGCTTCAAGGACGCGCGAGAGAAGGTCACCGACAAATGCACCGCGTGCATTACCGACCGTGAGTGGCCCTGTTGGATTTGCGGAGACGAATTCCACATTGACGCGGAGCGGACTCTTGGCGTCCACAGGTATGACGTGTCCCCACGCGGACGGTGACGCGATGATTCCGTCAAGGAGATCGGCGAGGAGTCCGGCGCGGAGGCGCATGTTGAGAAATCCTGGGCCTGCGACGCTGGCCTGCGTGATTGGGCCGAGTGAACCCGCGCCACCATGGAGCCGCTCTTGCGCCTCCGCGTCCAACTCTGCAACGAGTACCGCAGCAATCTGTGCGGGGGCGCGCTGCAGGAGCTTTCCAGACTTCATTGCAATGTTTGAGGCGTAGTCACCATGTTCACTGCTTGCAGGCACCTCAACTTCAATCCCACGGATGAGTGCCTCGAGCGCGTTCTCATCGGCAGGCGCGGGGAGGGTGCCGCTGGCGATTGCACGACGCAGTGCGCGGCCGACCGCGTCACGGACCACGTGTCGCAGCGGGACGCCGAGGAGCGGGTCGCGCGGGAGGGCCCGGGCGCGCTCAGCAGGAGTCGGGTGTGCGCCAGATGTGGTCATGGCTGAATCGTAGCGGCGAACTCTGGCACGATGGCGGCATGAGCCAACA
>CAYSEM010000064.1:0-3863 GCA_964430115.1 uncultured Chloroflexota bacterium
TAGGAGTGAACGGAATGTACACAGACAAGAACTTGGTCTGCATGGATTGCAGCCAGGAGTTCGTATTCACGGCGCGGGACCAGGAGTTCTACGCCGAGCGCGGTTTCACGGAGCCAAAGCGCTGCACACCATGCCGCAATGCCCGCAAGGCGCAGCGCGAGGGTGGTTCAGCGGGTGGCGGCTTCGGCGGCTACACCGGCGGCGGCAGCTACAGCGCGGGTGGCTACGGTGCCCCGCGAGCTCCACGCGGACCACGCGAGATGCACCCGACGACCTGCTCGGACTGCGGTAAGGAGACGATGGTCCCCTTCCTGCCGACGAGCGGCAAGCCGGTCTACTGCGACACCTGCTTCGCAAGCCGACGCCCAGCGCGCTGAGCTTACGAGTTTCGTCGTTAACCGGACGGCCGGGACCCTTCGGGGTCTCGGCCGTTCGATTTTCCCGCGGTAGCATCGCCCCATGAGCGGCTCCCCTGATCCGCAGCGACGCACCACTTCTCACCGTGTGCGCACCTGGCGAGACGGTGTCGCACGTGAACGCGACGACACACTGACGGGTGAAGAACCTGCGCAGATCAGCGTGGTGGACGCAGATGGTCAGCGACTCGATGTTGCGGTAACCATGCGTACGCCAGGTCAGGATGAAGAGCTCGCCGTTGGCTTCCTCGTTAGCGAGTCACTGATCGCGCAAGCTTCTGTGGCGCGCGTCACATTTGGCGACCCCCTTGACGCGTCACAGCCGGAGAACCACATCAGCGTCCACGTGACGGGCGCGTTCGATGCGGCGCGGATTCCAACGCGCACAACGGTTGCTACCGCCTCGTGTGGCATCTGTGGCAAGGCGTCCATTGACGACGTCGTCCAGCGACTCGGGCGCGTGCAGCCGATCATGCGCATTGATCACGACGCACTCCTTAAGCTGCCCGCACAGCTTCGCGACGCCCAATCGATCTTCGGGGAGACGGGGGGCATCCACGCCGCAGCGACCGTCGTTGTTGCGCCGAGTGGCGCGCTCAGCATCAGTGCTGTTCGCGAAGATGTTGGACGTCACAACGCCGTCGACAAGTTGATCGGTGAAGCGGCGCTCCGTCAGGCACTCCCGCTCAGTGGCGCACTGCTGCTCCTCTCCGGCCGCTGCTCATTTGAACTCGTGCAGAAGGCGGCCGCGGCTGGTTACGGCGCGATCGCCTGCGTCGGTGCGCCATCATCGCTTGCGGTGGAGACGGCGGAGCGACTCGGCATCTGCCTGATCGGTTTCTTGCGCGAAGGATCGTTCAACGCCTACACCCATTTTGACGTGGTGCAGCGCTAGCGGGCTCTAGGAGTTTGTCTCAATCTCCTTCAAGCGATCCACAAGTAGACCGCAGTGCGCAAGCGCCGCTCGCTCATCGAGCGCACGGACGATCTCGCGCTCATCGAGCAACGCATTAATCTCTCTGGTTGCGCGCGCAACATCCGCGAGTGGACGCGACGCTGCGCGTGCGGCGGCGGTGGCTCCTTGTACGAGTGCATACGCCTGGTCGCGCGGCGCGCCTGCGTTGACGAGTGCGGTGAGGAGACGCGAGGCGGCGTGTAGTCCGAGGCCCGCGTCAAGATTCCTGCGCATCGCATCTCGATTGACCTCAAGCCCATCAATGATGCCGCGCATGGAGCGGAGCGCGTAGTGAATGAGCCCAGTGGCATCTGGGAGGAGGATGCGCTCCGCTGAGCTATGACTCATGTCGCGCTCATGCCAGAGCGCCTGGTTCTCCGCTGCCGCTGCCGCGTATCCACGCAAGATGCGTGCAAGTCCGGCAATGCGTTCGCTCTTCACCGGGTTGCGCTTCTGTGGCATGGCTGAACTTCCCGCTTGGCCACTGCGGAACGGTTCACGAACCTCGTCAATCTCCGTGTGTTGCAGGTTGCGAATCTCTGTTGCAAATCGCTCGAGTGTGCCGCCCGTGATCGCGATCGCGGCAACAAGTGCGGCGTGCCGATCGCGCTGCACGATCTGTGTGCTGACCGGATCCACACGCAGGCCGAGCGCGGAGAGCACCTCACGCTCAATCGCGGGATCAATCTGGCTATATGTCCCAACAGGTCCTGAGATCTTCCCGGTGGCCACCTCGTCGGCCGCTGTGGCGAGTCGTGTGCGGTTGCGAGCCGCCTCAAACGCCCAACCGGCGAGCTTGGCGCCGAACGTCATCGGCTCCGCATGGACGGAGTGCGTGCGCCCCGTCATCACCGTGTCGCGCTCCTCGCGCGCGCGCCGGATGATCACCAGGATGAGTGCGTCAAGTTCGGCGAGGATCAAGTCTGCGGCGGCACGGAGCTGGAGGGCGAGGGCGGTGTCGATCACATCGCTACTGGTGAGGCCGTAGTGGAGGTAGCGTCCTTCGGGGCCCACCGACTCAGCAACGGCATTGACGAAGGCGAGCGTGTCGTGATCAAGGGTTGCTTCAAGCTCGGCGATTCGTGCGAGGTTCACTGTGGCGCGGGTGCTGATTGCCTGCGCCGCCTCGGCGGGGATGTCACCACGCTTCGCCTGAGCTTGGGCGACCGCCACCTCAACGCGGAGCGCGGCGTTCCAGCGCGCGCCGTCCCCCCAGACGTTGCGCATCTCAGGTGTGGTGTATCGATCAATCACGATCAATCATGGGCGGTTCGCGGAGCGTCGCATCGGGCGCCACGCGCGCTCAATCGTCTGCGTGCGCTCAGGACCAACGGAGAGCAGCACAATCGGCGCGCCCGCAAGCTCCTCGAGTGCCGTCACGTAGCGCCGCGCGTTTTCAGGGAGGTCAGCCAACGCACGGACGTTGTGGATCGGTTCGCTCCAGCCTGGGAAACGCTCGTAGATTGGCGTGGCTCGCGAAAGCTCCGCGGTCGATGAAGGCCAGCGCGCCACTCGCTTGCCGTCGATCTCATACGCAACGCAGAGCAGGATTTCGGGGATCCCAGAGAGCACATCGAGCTTGTTGAGCATGATGCTCGAGACACCGTTGAGTTGGACCGCGTAGCGCAGCGGCAACGCATCGTTCCAGCCAACGCGTCGACGGCGTCCGGTAGTGGTGCCAACCTCGTGCCCTGTCGTTGCGATGCGCTCACCGATCGCATCGGTTAGTTCTGTGACAAACGGTCCTGAGCCGACGCGCGTGGCATACGCCTTCATCACGCCCATCACCTCATCAATCTGCAGTGGTGCGATTCCGCCGCCGGTGGTTGCGCCACCAGCGATTGGATGCGACGACGTGACATACGGATAAGAACCGTGGCTCAAATCAAGCAGCGTCCCTTGCGCCCCCTCAAAGAGGAGATGCTCACCTGCACCGAGTGCGCGCTGCACCAGTTCGTTCGTATCTGCAATGTGCGGGCGGAGTCGCTCGCCCCATGCAGCAATCTGCGCAAGGATGGCGCGCTCATCGGTGGCGGTTGGGTCGTCTGCGCCGAGTGCGTGTAAGAGTGCGCGCTTCTCTGGAAGCGCACGTGATAGTCGAGATGCGGCGGAGGCTGCGTCAAGGAGATCTTCAACGCGCAGTCCGGTGCGTGCAGCGCGGTCTTCATACGCTGGGCCAATGCCGCGTCCGGTCGTTCCAACCTTCGCACCACCGAGTGCTGTTTCGCGCGCTTTGTCCAAGGCAATGTGATACGGGAGGATGAGCGATGCAGCGTGGCTGACGCGTACGCGAGAGATGTCGATACCACGCGCAATCAGCCCATCAAACTCGCGAAGGAGCGTCTCCGGATTGACGACGACGCCTGGCCCGATGATCGGAGTGATGTGTCCGTAGAGGACACCGCTCGGCACAAGGTGCAGTTTGAACGTGTCTTCACCAATGACAATGGTGTGCCCCGCGTTGTCGCCACCCTGGTAACGCACAACCGCCG
>CAYSEM010000065.1:0-3715 GCA_964430115.1 uncultured Chloroflexota bacterium
TTCGTCTCGGTACTGCCATCGGCGTAGCATTGCACGGCGCACGGGTTTAGTGATCAGGCGTGGCTGAAGAGGCCTCCAGGGACCTCAATCGCCGAGGCGAATGGGAGCGTGCTCCACGAATCGTCGAATGCTTCGATCGTCCATGCTCCGCTTCGGCGCGAGAAGGCAATCACGAGCGTTGCGTCCTCGGTCTCTAGCTCCCAGAGGGTGCGAGGGCCGGAGTCTGCTCGGTAGGCACCGTGCTCCTGGCGCATGGCGAGCACCTTCGTCACCTTGCGGACGATCCCCTCGAAGGCGACCGCCTGAGGAGTCCCTGTCCACCAGTGCGCGGTCACCTTGACCGCAACTGGAGCAATCTGCTGCATTGCCATTTCATGCCTCCCGCCCCGTGGGGCCCCCTTCCGGGGTCTGCTGCGAACTAGAACATCTGTTCGGCACGGCTAGTGTCATAGAACATCTGTTCTCTGTCAAGGGGTTGTTTTTGAAGGTGTGCGAGAATCCCCGCACCAGCGCGGGGGCCTCTCCCCGCCCCTAAGGAAGGAGCGCATTGTGAAGGTCATCCTCACCGCCAACGTCCCAAAGGTCGGCAAGGCCGGCGAACTTAAAGAGGTGGCGAGCGGGTACGCCCGGAACTACTTGATCGCCAACGGCCTTGCCATCCCTGCGATCGGCGGGGCGGCGAATCGGGTTGCCGCGGAGATCGCCTCACGGGCCACCAAAGTGGATCGCGCCAAGCAGGAGGCGGAGGAGTACGCCAAGAAGATCAGCGCCACCGCCCTCACCATGGGGGTGAAGGTCGGCGAAGGTGGGAAGCTCTTCGGCTCCATCACCAACAAGGAGATCGCTGACGCGCTCGAGCGCCGCGGCATCACCGTGGAGAAGCACCAGGTCCTCCTTGATGAACCGCTGAAGCAGCTCGGCACGTACAAGGTGCAGGTGAAGGTTGCGGCGCACCTCATCGCTGAGGTGACGGTGACTGTTGAGCCGAAGAGCTAGACAGTCGCATCGCTGAGAGAAGAAACGGCTGACGGCAACGAACACGTCCGCACCGCGCAGCATCCTTCACGTTGACCTTGACGCCTTCTTTGCGTCGGTAGAGATCCGCGACAATCCGTCGCTCGCCGGAAAGCCTGTTGCAGTTGGCTACGGCGACGGACAGCGCGGCGTGGTCTGCGCCGCAAACTATGAGGCGCGCGCGTTTGGTGTGCGCGCGGCGCTCTCCACACATGTTGCGCGCGCGCGCTGCCCTCAACTGATCCTTATTGAACCGCGACACGATCGATACAGCGAAGCCTCCGATGAGGTGATGTCGCTCCTTGATGCGTGGAGTCCGCTCATTGAGCAGGTTTCGGTTGACGAGGCGTACCTTGACCTCGCTGGAACGCAACAGTTGCACGGCGATGCGGCGCAAGTTGCGCAAGGTCTGAAACGTGCCGTGCGCAAAGAGACTGGTTTAACAATCAGTGTTGGTGGCGGGGCAAGCAAGCTTGTGGCAAAGATCGCATCAGGTGCATCAAAACCCGACGGTCTGCTCATCGTTCCCGCCGAAGAACAGGCAGCCTGGCTTGCACCACAGCCGGTCGGCGTCATTCCAGGAATTGGACCGGTTGCGCAGTCAACGCTGCGCGAGCTTGGAGTTACCACCTGCGGCGAACTCGCAAGCACACCTGACGACCACTTGCTGCGCAGGTTCGGCCCGCACGGTCCAAGCCTAAAGCTGCTCGCGATTGGCCAAGACGACAGCCCCGTTGACACTGGTGACGACAGAAAGTCACTCGGGCGTGAGGTGACCCTTGATGAAGATATCGCCGACCCGCACGCTCTGGAAACGCTCCTGCTTGATCTTGTGGAGTCCGTTGCGCACTCGCTGCGCAAAGAGAGGCTACTTGCGCGCACTGTCACCCTCAAGTTAAAGGACACGGAGTTTGTCTCCATCACGCGACAGGTGAAGCTTCCCCAACCGAGCGCATTGAGCGGACCAATCTTTGAAACGGCGCGTGCGCTACTCCGCGCAGCCGCACAGGGGGAGCCGTATCGACTCATCGGCGTCTCCGCCTCAGACTTCACGAGCGACGAACAGCTCGGACTCTTTGATGGCAAACGCACCGCGCGGGAGCAGGCCATCACCGCCGCCGCAGACGAGCTGCGCGCAAAATTCGGCGACGGAGTGATCAGACGCGCGAGGCTGTTACCTCCAGAGGACGAACCCTAAGCGCGTAATGGCGCGGAGACCTCTCGCTCAGGCTGCTCATGGTGGTGGAGCGACGCGTGAGGGTCGTGCCCGTCGTGTGCGCACGGATTGACGTGGATCTCCACGCTGCTGATTCGCGGGATCTCGTGAGTCAGCTCGTGGCGAACACGCTCGGCGATCTCGTGTCCTCGCTCTACGGTCGACTCCTTGTCCACGGTGATCGCGAACGAGGTCTCAATCGTATGCCCGACCCATCGAAGTCGAAGGTGTTCGACCGCCTGCACACCCGGCGTCGCACCAGCGATTCGCTCGACCTGATCCGTAAGCGATGGGTCCACAGCGTCCATCAGGCGGCCGAGCATCTGCTTCGACGCTGAACGTAAGACGAGCAAGATTGCGACTGAGATGAGCAGCCCAACAAGTGGGTCGGCAACCGGAAATCCGAGCCCAACGCCAATCGCTCCGAAGACCACAGCGAGGGACGTCAGGCCGTCCGTTCGCGCGTGATACCCGTCTGCAATGAGTGCGGCAGAGCCGATTGCTCGACCGACGCGGATTCGATAGAGCGCAACGAGCTCGTTGCCAGCAAACCCGATGATTCCTGCTGCGATCACGATCGGGATGTTGCTCACCTGCACCGGATTGATCAAGCGATTGACGGATTCGTACGCGGCAAGCATAGCCGACAAGAAGATCATCAAAAGGACAAATAGCCCAGCGAGATCTTCTGCTCGTTTGTATCCGTAGGTGTAGCGCCGATTTGCCGCGCGCCTGCCTAGGATAAAGGCGATCCAAAGCGGAATAGAGGTCATTGCGTCACTGAAGTTGTGAATCGTATCTGCAAGAAGGGCGACCGAGCTTGTGATCGCAACGATGGCCAGCTGCAAGACCGCCGTGATCCCCAGGCCAACAAGTGAGATCTTCACGGCGCGAATCCCGCGCGCGCTTCGCGTCAGCGCGTCGTCAATTGAGTCTGCGTGATCATGGCTGTGCCCAAAGAACTTTGAGAGCACCCCGCGCCAACCACTGTGGTGGTCGTGATGTTCTCCATGACCATGGGGATGCTCCCCGTGATCGTGGGAATGATCGTGCGGGTGATCATGGTCGCGATGCGGTTGCTGTGCTGCCATAGAAAAATCCTACCCCGAAGAATGCCCAGTTCGGCAATTGCACCATGATGCAATTGCAACGTAACTTCACTCCTGCGCGGACTCCCAACGTAATCCTGATGGGCTCTAGTTGTTGTTCGGATTGCTTATCGGCTCGCCTGGTCTGTCCGTACGCCTACTCGGCGCGCAACCCAACCCACTAGTGCGGCAGGGGGGAGTACGAGGCCGAGGTCAAGAATGATGGGGACGGTCGCGCTCATGAGGCGGGTGTATCCGCCTCGTGCCAACTACTTGACAAGATTCCGAACAGCCGTTCTAATGCTCATATGACCAAGCATGACCAGGACAGGAAGACGCGGATCCTCCAGGCGATCGCCGAGGGGAGCCGCCGCTCGGGGACGCCCCCCACGGTGCG
>CAYSEM010000066.1:0-2010 GCA_964430115.1 uncultured Chloroflexota bacterium
GCCTGTTGCCGGCGTTGTTGTTGCGAATGAGTATCTCGACGCACTCCCCTTTCACATCTATGTCGGTCGCGCAGCGACCGCGCACGGCGTTGCAGAGCGTTGTGTAGGAGTAAACGAAGATGGCGCACTTGTGTGGGTAGAGGTGCCACTCGGTGAGTCAGAGGCGATGCGCGTGCGCGCACGGTTCGGCGCACCACTGGCAGAAGGGCAGCGCGCAGAGGCCTGCTTCGCTGCGGATTTGTGGCCGCACGAACTCGCGAAAAGAATCAGCGACGGGCTTGTGGTTGTGATTGATTACGGACGTGAGGGGGCTGACCTTCGTGATGCAGCCAGCCGCGCGGCGGGGACAGCCCTCGCTTACCAGGGGCACCGAGCAACCGACGATCTGCTGGGTGATCCAGGGGGGCGGGACCTGACCGCCCACGTGGACCTGACCGCCCTTCGAGCCGCCGCCACCGCGGCGGGGCTCACCGCAGTCGCCTCCACCAGCCAGGCGGCGCTCCTCGCGGGGGCGGGCCTTGATGACGAGATTGAACGGATTCGGCGAGGCCCTGAGGCGACCCTCGAGGGGGCGATCGCGCTGCGCTCGGCACTGGCCCGGCTAATGAACCCCCGCGGCATGGGAGGCTTCGCCGTGGAGCTCTTCGCACTCGGCTCTGCTGAGCACGTTTCACGCCTGGCGGACGCGAGAAATCCGCTCCCTGGAGCGGCGGCTCCGATCCGCCCCCTCGTCTAGAATCCTCGCAGGATCCACCTATCGCCCCACACGGGGCGCGGCACGGGAGCAGGGGTCCAACAGAGGAGCTGCATGAACGGACTCTGGTACGTCCTCGGCTTCGCCGGCGCAGGCGTCTCCTTCGTCTTCTTGACGATCGGAATCGCCTGGCTGATTTCCCACCGCACCCGCGGCAGTCGAGGGAAGCAGGTGCCATACGAGTCAGGGATCGACACCTACGGTGACACCCACGGCCGCTTCGGCCTCTCGTTCTACCTCTACGCACTCCTCTTCGTTGCGTTTGATGTTGAGATCGTCTTCATCTACATCTGGGCGCTCAACTTCCAGTCACTCCTCATTGAAGGACTTGTCTCAATGGCGGTATTCATTGGCGTCTTGCTGATCGGACTCGCATACGCGTGGCGCAAAGGGGTGCTCGCATGGCGATGACGCGCGACCCAAAGAAGGCGCTTCAGACGCCGATCGTCACACCGAACACGCTATGGACAACAGACAATCCGCGCGCGTACGGTGGACAACCGCTCGCCGAACATCCGAATCTTGAACTCGCGCGCTATGACGCAACGGGCGACGGTCGCGTGGATGATGCGCGCTGGAGCGGCGCGCTCGGCGCAATTCCCACCAAGGCAGACGTCGTCCTTGACCTGATCCGCGCGAACAGTCTCTGGCCGCTCCTCTCAGGACTTGCCTGTTGCGCGATTGAGATGATGTCAACTGCAACACCAAAGAACGATATCGATCGTTGGGGAATGTTTCCATTCCGCGCATCTCCGCGACAAGCAGACGTGTTGATCGTTGCAGGAACGCTGACGACGAAAATGGCAGAGCCGCTGATTCGACTTTGGGAGCAGATGCCAGAACCAAAATGGGTTGTTGCGATGGGTGACTGCACATGCTCTGGTGGTCGCTATAAGCGCAGCTACTCCGTGGTGCAGGGAATTGATCGCGTCATGCCAGTGGACGTTTACATCCCAGGCTGCCCGCCACGACCCGAGGGTCTCATCTACGGAATGATGAAACTGCAGCAGCTCATCAAAGATCGTCGCGGACACTGGCCAGAGCGCGCCATTGGCCCAACCGTTCCGGACGGCATCTGATGGACCGCGCACTCGCTACCGCGTTGACCGAACGATTCGGGAGCACGCTGCTCACACCTGTGCGTCAGCGATTTGACGAAACGGAAATTCGCGTCAGCGTTGCCGATGCAATCCAAACGTTACGCGCCCTGCACGATGAGCCCGAGTTCTCGTTTGAAATGCTGATTGACCTTTGCG
>CAYSEM010000066.1:2110-3640 GCA_964430115.1 uncultured Chloroflexota bacterium
GGAACACCTGTTGATGCAACGCGCGGCACCACTCTACGGAAGAGTCCGGGGGTATAGCCGTGACAACACCACTGACGAAGCCGTCGCTCGACGATCCACGAATCGCGATCCCCGCCGCCTCGGAGTGGTACGAACCAGCGCCAACTGCGCAGACTGAGCGCCAGGCGGAGTTCCTGAACCTTCGGGACGGCGAGATGTTCGTCAACATGGGACCACAGCACCCGTCCACGCATGGGGTGCTTCGCATCGTCGTCAAGGTGAACGGCGAGCAGGTTGTTGACCTCGATCCTGTGCTCGGATACCTGCATCGTGGCGTTGAGAAACTCTGCGAGAACGCCGATTACCACCAGGCGATCTGTTACACCGACCCTCTCGAGTACGTCGCCTCCCTCTTCTGCGAGGCGGCCCCCGTCGCCGCGTTCGAGAAGCTGATGGATGTCGAAGTTCCGCGTCGTGCCCAGTACATCCGCGTGCTCACCATGGAGCTCAATCGCATTGCCAGCCACACCCTCTTCCAGGGCTGGATGGCGCTGGATCTTGGTGGGATCACCCCGATCCTCTGGTCGTTCATTGAGCGCGACGAGATTGTGGACATGCTCGCCGCACTCACCGGCCAGAAGCTGCTCTACAACTACTACCGCATCGGTGGCGTGAACGGCGATCTGAACCACGAGTTCATGAGCAGACTCGGCACCTGGATGAGCCGCGCCGCCGCGCAGATCGATTCAAACCTTGGCCTGATGAACGAAAACGAGATCTTCGTTCGACGCACGCGTGGTCTCGGCAAACTCGACGCCGCAACCGCGCTGCGCATGGGCGTCACCGGACCGAACCTTCGCGCGAGCGGTGTGCCGTTCGATCTACGGCGCGACCATCCGTACCTTGTCTATCCAGAGTTGGAGTTCAATGTGCCTACGCGCGATGAAGGCGACTCGCTCGCGCGATACATGGTGCGCATTGACGAGATTCGCGAATCCATTCGCATCATTGACCAGGTGCTTCACGAAATGCCAGACGGTCCCGTGATGGCAAAACTGCCGCGCCTGATCCGACCGCGTCCAGGCCGCGCATTCGGTGCGGTCGAGGGACCGCGCGGCGCATATGGCGTGTACGCAATCTCCGATGGCACGGATCAACCGTTCCGCATGCGAATTCACGACCCGTCATTTGTGCATTTGCAGCTAGTTGGTCCGCTGACGCGCGGAAATCTTATTGCCGACACCATGGCGGTGATGGCGAGCCTTGATCCAGTGATGGGCGGGGTAGACAAGTGAGCGGCGCACAGATGGTCTGGTCGCGCATGACGCCGGGCGGACGCGCACTCGCTGTGCTCCTCCCACTTCTCTCCGTTGGCGGTGCCGCGCTGACCGCACTCTTTGTCGTCGCAGGGCCCTTCATTGGCGCAACGATCGGCGCAAATCTCCCAATCGTCCGATTCCTAGCGGCATCGGTGATCACCTTCTTGATCACCGTGCCCGTTGCATTCCTCTTGATCTACATGGAGATGAAGATCATTGCGCTGATGAATCT
>CAYSEM010000067.1:0-3542 GCA_964430115.1 uncultured Chloroflexota bacterium
GGAACGGTTGACTGATCTCGGTCGCGTGCGTGCATCCTATGCTGCCCGAAGTCCGAGCCAGCCCCTGAAGCATACGGCATCCCACCGCTCACCGATAGGGGGCTGCCCTACACTCTCCCTCCAGGTGCCGCCTGTGCGCGGCACGCTGCCAGAACATCAGGAGGAACCACATGCCCAGCCGCACCCTTCTCGCCCCCCTCGCCGCAGAGGCGATCGGCACCTTCCTCTTCTTCGTCGTCGGCGGCGGCGCGGTCATCGCGGACGCCCAGACCGGAGGTGCGGTCGGGCTGCTCGGGATCGCCCTCGCACACGGGCTGGCGCTTGCCGTCCTCGCCACCGCCTTCGCGCCGATCAGCGGCGGGCAGTTCAACCCCGCAATCACCATCGCGCTCTGGTTGGTCGGCAAGGTTAGAACGATCGAAGGGCTCAGGTACATTGCCGCCCAGCTGGTTGGCGCCGTGACCGCGGGGCTCGCCTTGAAGCTTGCCTTCGGTGGATTCGGTGGTGAGCCAAGTGTCTACGAGTTCGCGGGCGGAGCGGTGCCGACCCTCTCCATGGGATCGGGCACACCGTTGCTCATCGGCATCGAAGCGGTGCTCACTGCAGTCCTCGCCTACGCCGTACTGCTCACGGCCGTAGACGGCCGTGCACCGAAGATGGGTGCGCTCTTTATCGGCCTCGCAGTAACGGCGGACATCATGGTTGGCGGACCGCTCACCGGTGCGGCGATGAATCCGGCGCGTTGGTTTGGTCCTGCGCTGGTTTTCGGTGATCTCTCCGGAGCGGTTGTCTACATTGTGGGCCCCATCGTCGGCGCCACGCTCGCCGCACTTTCCGTGCGTTATCTGTTCGCCGAGCGATAGATGCCGCGTGATGATTGGGCAACGCCGCGATCGGCGCTGCGTAAATCTGCGCAGCGTTGGTTTGGACGACTCATTGGACTGGTTGTGCCGCTGCACGCGCGACTGGCGCTCGCGACAAACGGACGCATCTCTCCAAGCCTCTTCTGGCGACCTGGGATCATCCTGGAGACAACAGGACGCAAGAGCGGGCTGCGGCGACGTGCCGTCATCACCTACCTCCCGGATCACGATCGCATCATCCTGGTGGCGAGCAACTATGGTCGCCCTGGAAATCCGAGCTGGTATGAGAATCTCGTCGCTAATCCCCACGTGCGTGTGATTCGCCGTGATCAATCCCTCCCGTATGTTGCGCGCGTGGCGGCTGGCGACGAACGGCGCAACCTCTTGAAGCGCACGGACGATGTCACGTACGGCGTCTATGCGGCGTACTCTCGGAAGACCGACCGCGAGATTCCGGTTGTCGTCCTGACGCCAGCACCATGAGTGGCGCGGTAACGAACGAGCTCCACGCGGCGCGGCGCCGACTCGCGATTGATTCGATCGGCATCTGGGTGCTCGCCATCGTGATCGGAACGATCTTCGGATTCACGGCACGTGAGGGTGGCCTCTCGCTGGTTGAGACGGCGGCATTCAGCGCAATCCTGTTCGCGGGCGCTTCGCAGTTTGCGGCGGTCGGACTGCTCGCGGTCGCAGCGCCGTGGGCCTCCATCGTGCTCCTGGTCTGGCTCCTCAATGCGCGCCACTTTCTCTACGCCGCATCCATTGCGCCACACGCGGCGGCACTACCGCACCGTGTGCGTGCGGGCCTCGCATTCTTGTTGACTGATGAGGCGTTCGCGTTGACCAGCGCGCATCTGGCACGACTCGGCCGCATTGATCTTCCCGGCGCGTGGTACGCGGGCTTCGCCATCTTCGTGCCGTGGAACCTTGCAACGCTCGCAGGTTGGCTCGCGGGTGCGGCGCTCCCTGATCCCGCCACGATCGGACTTGATGTTGTCTTCCCTGCCTCAATGGCAGGGCTTGCAGTTGGACTCGTTCGAGATCGAGCGGCGCTCGCCGCGCTCGCCGCAGGATCTGCTGCAGCTGTTGGTTCGGCAATTCTCATCAACGCGAGTGCTGCGGTGATGATCGGCGGGCTGCTGGGGCCACTTGCTGGACTCATCGTTGCACACCGAAGGAGAAGCGCGCGATGATTGATCCGCTGCGCACCGATCTTGTTCCACTCGCCATCCTCGGCGGGATCGGAACATATGCCGCGCGTGCGCTTCCACTTCTTGCGCCAGGAGCCGATCGCCTCCCTGCGCCAGTACTCGCCTACCTTCGCCTCATTGGCCCCGCGGTACTTGGCGCAATCGCCGCCGCAAACGTGTTCGTCGCCGACGCTTCGCTTCGCGTTGGACCAGAGGCCGTAGCGGTGGTTGCGGGGGCGCTGATTGGGCGTTGGCGCGGCAGCCTCTTGGTGGGCATGGCGGCATCGGTGATCGCAGTGCTGCTGCTGCGCGCTACGATCGCGGCATGATCGACCTTAACGGGATCTCGCTTCGCAACCGCCTCATCACCAGTTCAAGCCTCCTCGGATACGGCGCGCCGAAGGGGCGGTTTGCAGTACTTGGGCTTTCGCCGATCTCCAACTTTGTCGACCTTCGACGATTCGGTGCCGTGACAGTGCGCACGGTCACGACGCAACCGCGCGAGGGGCACTTCACGCTGAAAGAGTCGTGGCGTATCTCGGAGATCCCCGAGCTGCTCCGCCTCTACCGTGGCGCACTGCAAGAGGCCGATGCGGGCTGGCTCAATGCGTTCGGCTGGTCAAACATCGGCATTGACCGCTACTTCGACGAGTACTTTCCACGAACCACTGGGCAGAACCGCATCCTCTCGCTCGGTGGCTTCAGCGCCGACGAGTTCGCATCCCTGGTTGAGCGCGTGAATAGCCAGGCGCCTTCCGGATCACTCGCTGCGGTGGAGTTCAACGTCTCCTGCCATAACGTGAACTTCGACTTCAATCCGATCATCGAAGAGGTGCTCAAGCGTGCGGTTCCTGCCTCGCGCTTCCCTGTGATCCTGAAGCTCTCACCTGACTTTGACTATCTCGCCCACGCGCGCTTGGCAGAAGCGAACGGGGTCGCCGCACTGAGTGCGATCAACACGGTGAAGGGCCTGCGACTTAACCCGAAGAGTGGCGCGCCACTGCTGAAGAATCGCTACGGCGGACTCTCTGGTCGCGCCATCAAGCCGATCGGCCTACGAGTGGTGAGCGAGTTACGTGAGGCTGGCATCCGCCTCCCAATCATTGCCGGAGGTGGCGTGCGCACCTTCAACGACGTGCGGGAGTATGGCTGGGCTGGTGCGGATGCGGCATCGCTCGGCTCTGAGGCGTGGCTCAAGCCGCTATGGTCAATGCCGCTGGCGCCGTTGCACGGACTTCACATTTGGCGCCTCATTCGTCAGGTCGAAGGGTGGTCACCGAGATGAGAATCCAGCAGTCGGACCTCACGCCGCTTGAGCAGAGGCTGGTCGACGAGGCGATGCGTATTCGTCCGCGTGCCTACGCCGTCTACTCTAACTATCTGGTTGGTGCGGCGGTTGCCGACGCTGACGGTGGGATCCATGTTGGCGCGAACATGGAGGGGGCCGACTACACCCTCACCGTGCACGCAGAACAGCACGCCATGAACG
>CAYSEM010000068.1:0-3332 GCA_964430115.1 uncultured Chloroflexota bacterium
GAATTCATCTGGGGGATTGTGCACTCGCACGTTGCCTCACCCGCTGTCCCGTCAGCTACTGACACGTCGGTTGCCGGCTACCCAGACGCGCTCTACATCCTCGTCTCCCTCGCGCCGAGCCAGGTGGCGCCCGACGGTGAACCAGGCATCCGCGCCTGGTGGATCGTGGATCGCCGCGCGACCGAGGTGAGACTGCGGATTCAAAGCTGAGCGCTTCGGGGGTAGAATCAGCGCAGAACCCTCAAGTGAACCGCGCGGAAGAGTTCGTGGGGTGATCGGGTCAGACTGATCGCAACTGCGGCGCCGACGGAGCAACGGTCCGGAACCTCTCAGGCAGATGGACCGCGCGGGGATGGGGACGCTGGAGAGCGTTGAGTGGAGTGATCCGCGCAGCGCGCCGACGGAGGAACTTGCGAACGCTTGTTGCGTCGCAGGGATGCTCTCAGGCAGATGGACAGCGGGGCACCGAGGAGGTGCCGTCATGTCCGGATCGCAGCGAACGCACACCTTTGCCGATCGCCACATTGGTCCCGACGCGTCTGACGTCAGCGAGATGCTGCGCGTGGTCGGCCACGGATCGCTTGACGCGCTGATCCATGACACTGTCCCTGCAAGCATCCTGCGCGCTGCGCCACTGCAGATTCCAGCGGCGAAGAGCGAAGCGGACGTTGCCACGGCACTGCGCGAGATGGCGGCCCGCAACACGCCGCTGAAGAGCTTCATTGGGATGGGCTATCACAACACCATCACGCCACCCGTGATCAAGCGCAACATCCTGGAGAACCCAGCCTGGTACACCGCGTATACGCCGTATCAGCCTGAGATTGCGCAAGGTCGACTTGAGGCGCTAATCAACTTCCAGACGGCGATCTGTGATCTCACCGGGATGGAGATCGCCAACGCATCACTCCTTGATGAAGGGACTGCGGCCGCTGAGGCGGTCACGCTCGCACATTCGGTTGGCAGCGTCGCGGACGGGAACCTGCTCCTTATCGATGCGGACACGCACCCGCAAACCATTGATGTGCTCAAGACGCGCACTGAGCCGCTCGGGATCACCATGCACATTGCGCCCGTCGCGGAACTGCTCGCGCGCGCCGCGGCACCCGAAGATGGCGAGCGACCATTCGCGCTCCTCATCTCCAACCCTGGAAGCAGTGGTGCCGCACGCTCAATCCGTGCAGATGTTGAGGCCGCACACGCCGCAAAACTGCTGGTGATCGTGGCCACGGATCCACTCGCTGCGGTGTTGATGGAGAGCGCGGGCGCGCAGGGGGCGGATGTTGTCATCGGGAGCAGCCAACGCTTCGGCGTGCCGATGGGGAACGGCGGCCCGCACGCCGCCTTCATGGCCACGCGTGATGCATTCAAGCGTTCACTTCCGGGTCGACTCGTCGGCGTCTCGGTGGACGCGGACGGCAACCCCGCATACCGCCTGACGCTGCAGACGCGCGAACAGCACATTCGTCGCGAGAAGGCCACCTCCAACATCTGCACCGCGCAGGTGCTGCTCGCAGTGATCGCCAGCATGTACGCGGCGTGGCACGGACCCGACGGACTTCGCGCCATTGCAGAGCGCGTGCACGCCCATGCGGCACGACTCGCGGCGGGCGTGCGTGGTGTATCGGGGCTGACGCTCCGTCACGAACACTTCTTTGATGCGATTGCCATCGAGACGGGCAGTGCCGCACGTGCTGACGAACTTCTCGCCGCCGCCGCATCGGTGGGATACGAACTGCGTCGTTTGGATGCAACGGGTCTTGGCATTGCCTGTGACGAGCTCACCTCCGATGAAGATGTCGCAGCGCTTCTCAAGATCCTTGGGGCTTCGGGTGCGGCGAGCGACGCAACTGGCGCGGTAGCCGCAGCGGCCGATTCTCTCCCTGCGGTGCTGCGTCGCAGCGATGCGATTCTCGCGCACCCAGTCTTTACACTGCACCGCTCGGAGAGTGAGATGCTTCGATACATCTTCAGACTCGCGGAGAAGGATGTGAGCCTGACGCGCTCCATGATCCCGCTCGGGAGCTGCACGATGAAGTTGAACGCCACCACGGAGATGGAGGCGATTGGGCACCCAGGATTCGCCAACGTGCATCCGTTCTCCGACCCCTCGCGCCTCCCAGGGTATGCGCAGTTGACGAGCGACCTTGAGGCGTGGCTTGCGGAGATCACCGGATTCGCCGCCGTGAGCCTGCAGCCGAACGCGGGTTCGCAGGGCGAGTACGCAGGGCTCCTCGCCATTCGTCGCTGGCACCACTCGCGCGATGAGACTCAGCGAAACGTCTGCCTGATCCCAAGCAGCGCGCACGGGACGAACCCTGCAAGTGCGGTGATGGCCGGATTCCGCGTGGTGGTCGTCGCCTGCGACGATCACGGCAACGTCGACATGAACGATCTCACGGCGAAGATCGCGGAGCACGCGGCAGTGCTCGGCGCGCTGATGGTGACGTACCCGAGCACGCACGGCGTCTTTGAAGAGTCGATCCGTGAGATCTGTGACGCCGTGCATGCGGCGGGTGGACTCGTCTACATGGATGGTGCGAACATGAATGCGCAGGTTGGACTCTCGCAGCCGGGTGCATTCGGCGCCGACGTCTGCCATCTCAATCTGCACAAGACGTTTGCCATCCCACACGGTGGTGGCGGGCCTGGCATGGGACCGATCGGCGTTGTTGAACGACTCGCGCCGTTCCTGCCAGGGATCGGGCTTGGCGAAGAGGGTCGTGTCTCATCAGCGCCGTACGGAAGCGCGAGCATTCTGCCGATCAGCTGGGCGTACATTGCGGCGCTCGGCGCAGAGGGTGTTCGAGCGGCAACAGAGATCGCCATCCTGAACGCGAACTACATGGCGGCACGACTGCGCGACGCATTCCCCATTCTCTATACCGGTCGCACGGGAACGGTGGCGCACGAGTGCATCTTGGATCTGCGGCCGCTTACGCAAGAGAGTGGCGTGACGGTGGAGGATGTGGCAAAGCGACTGATGGACTTCGGTTTCCACGCCCCGACCATGAGCTGGCCAGTAGCGGGCACGTTGATGCTCGAACCAACGGAATCTGAGTCAAAGGCGGAGTTGGACCGATACATCGACGCGCTGCGCGCCATTCGCGAAGAGGCGCGGGCGATCGCGTCAGGGAGCGTGCCGTTGGAGCAGAGCGCACTGCGCAACGCGCCGCACACGGCAAGCGATCTGCTGCGCAGCGACTGGGCTCGTCCGTACGCGCGCGAGCAGGGTGCCTTCCCGCTCCCATGGGTGAAGGCGCGGAAGTTCTGGCCGCCAGTGCGCCGCATTGACAACGTGCACGGCGACCGCAATGTGGTCTGTGCCTGCC
>CAYSEM010000069.1:0-3312 GCA_964430115.1 uncultured Chloroflexota bacterium
ACGTTCCCGCCCATGCTGTGTCCCGCAACCACGGCGTCTTGGATGTTCAGCTGATCCATGACGGAGAGGACATATCCTGCCTGCGACTCATGCGCGTATGACTGATCCCAGCCCTTCTCCGCAAGTCCGAAACCCGGCAGGTCGAGCGCAACCACATACCAGCCACTCGCGGCGAGCGGCTCCATGACGTGTCGCCAACCAAACGTACTCCCGCCGAATCCGTGGACCAGGATCAGCGCCGGATCGCTACTACGCCCCGCGGTTGCAACCACGGTGCGGCGTCCTTCAACGGTGACAACTGTGGCGTTCGGTGCAGCAGCAGTGGCGAGCAGCTCCTCTGGTCGCGCCTCCGCACTCACAGGGATGTCAACGAGGAAGGGGAGGAGGGCAACCACGAGCAGCACCTGCAGGAGCCTCTTCACGACGCGCTTCATCTGCTCAGTATCCCTGATCCGCCAGGCTCGTTCATCTGCTGGTAACGCACGGCGTTATCCTATTGGAATGACGGCACCGCGCGTCCTCTTCCTCTGCACGCATAACTCGGCCCGCTCGCAGATGGCGGAGGCGCTCCTGCGTTCACGCTCCCGCGGACGCGTGGAGGTGGAGAGTGCCGGCACGGAGAAGACACTGGTGCGGCCACTCGCGCTGAAGGCGCTCGCAGAGATTGGAATTGACGCATCGGCGCAGACGAGCAAGACGCTCGAGCGCTTCATTGATGAGCAGTTCGATTACGTGATTACAGTCTGCGACGCGGCGAACGACGCCTGCCCAACCTTCCCCAACGCCGGCGCCCGCGAGCACTGGTCACTTCCAGATCCATCCAAGGCGACGGGGAGTGAGGAGCAGCAGCTGGAGGCCTACCGCGAGGTACGTGACGACCTCGAGCTACGCATCATGGAGCTTCTGCGGCGACTAGAGCCGAGTCTGACGTAAGGCGCCGGCGAGGAGTAGTGCCTAGCGGCGGCCTCGCTGTAGGCGCACCATCTGTGCCTTGGCGATGAGGTCGCGCGGGAAGTCGAGCAGGATCGGTTCATAGCCGACTGGGATCTCAATGGCGAGCGCCGCCTTGGTGAGCTTGCGGACAAGAGTCAACTTCTCCATCTCGTCTGGCGCCACAAAGCTGATCGCTTCGCCGAGCGCGCCTGCGCGACCGGTGCGGCCGATGCGGTGCACGTAGTCTTCGGGGTCAAAGGGGAGTTCGTAGTTGATCACGGCGGGGAGCGCCTCAATGTCGAGTCCGCGTGCAGCAACATCGGTGGCAACCATCACGCGTGCCTCGCCTGCCTTGAATGCGGCCAGCGCCTTGTTGCGCTGCTTCTGATCCTTGTCGCCATGAATCTCCACCACGTTGTGCCCGTCGCGATGGAGGAAGTCACCCAAGCGATTCGCCTCGACCTTTCGGTTAACGAAAACCAGCGTCTGATCCCAGTCGCGCGTCTTCAAGAGGTCGCTGAGAAGGGCACGCCGGCGGCGATCGTCCACTGGCATGATCACCTGACGCACGTTCTCGGCGGTTTGATTGCGTCGTGCTACTTCCACCGTCACTGGGTCGTGGAGGAAGTCGTGCGCGAGCGCGCGAATCGGTTCGGAGAAGGTCGCGGAGAAGAGGAGACTCTGGCGCCGCTTTGGGATCAGCGCAAGGATGCGCTTGAGGTCTGGCATGAATCCCATGTCGAGCATACGGTCGGCTTCGTCAAGGACCAGGATGGATACCTGCGAAAGGTTGACCGTCTTGGAGCCGGCGTGATCAAGGAGTCGGCCTGGCGTTGCAATGAGGATCTCCACGCCAGAGAGCAACATCTTCTGCTGTGGCGGCATGGGAACCCCGCCGTAGACAACACCGCTGCGCAGTGGAAGGTGCTGTCCGTAGGTGGTACAGCTCTCGGAGATCTGCACGGCGAGCTCGCGCGTTGGCGTCAGGACGAGTGCGCGAACGGGGTGACGCGCTGGGCTCGGTGACGGAGTGGCGAACGGCTTGAGGAGATGCATGATCGGCAAGACGAATGCGGCTGTCTTTCCCGTGCCAGTCTGCGCCGCACCGAGAAGGTCGCGGCCCTGGAGGACGTGCGGGATCGCCTGCTCTTGGATTGGGGTGGGCTCGGTATATCCCTCAGCAGCAACCGCGCGCAAGAGTTCGGGGGCAAGGTTCAAATCGGCAAATGTGGGCATCTGCGAGCAGCGTACCCGACTGAGGCGGATGGGGTGCGATGATCGGGGTATGAGCAATGATGCAACGCTTCTCGGCGCGCTCGCCCCTGCGGCGCCGCTCGCCGCGCGGATGCGGCCAGCCACGATCGACGAGGTGGTGGGACAGGAGGCGCTGATTGGCCCTGGTGCGCCGCTACGTCGTCTCCTTGAGCGCGGCGAGACACCATCACTCCTCCTCTGGGGGCCACCAGGCTCCGGCAAGTCGACGCTCGCGGCCGTCATTGCCGCCGCCGTTCGCGCCGTTCCCACCAGCCTCTCCGCAACGAGCGACGGTGTGGCCGAGGTGCGTAAATCGGTCGCCGCCGCAGCGGAGCGTCGTGCGCATGGTGAGCAGACGCTTCTCTTTATTGATGAGCTTCACCGATTCAGCCGCACGCAGCAGGATGCGCTGCTGCCGCATGTTGAGTCGGGGACGATCATCTTGGTCGGTGCAACCACGGAGCCGCCACCACGCGCCATCTCGCCCGCGCTCCTTTCACGCATGCGCACCTTCCGCCTCGCGCCACTCACCCAAGAAGATCTCACCACGCTGCTCCAGCGTGCACTCGACGATGCGCGCGGATTTGGCGGCAAGGTTTCTGTTGACGAAGATGCGCGACGGCAGTTGATTGGCTTCGCCGCAGGAGATGCGCGACGCATGTTGACGCTGCTCGACCTTGCCGTCCTCATGACGCCTGCAGGGAGCGCTGTGACGCCGAACGAGGTACTCCTCGCGGCGCAAGATCGGAGCCTGCCGTACGACCAGTCAGGCGTCACGTCAGCGCTGATCAAGAGCATTCGCGGCAACGATCCAGATGCGGCGATCTGGTGGCTCGCCACTGCACTCGAAGGGGGCGAGGATCCGCGCATCATTGCGCGACGACTTCTGGTGTCCGCCTCTGAAGATGTGGGGAATGCTGATCCCGCAGCGCTCCCGCTCGCTGTGGCAGCGGCGCAGGTGGTGGAGCTCGCCGGATCTCCAGAGTGCGACTACGCGTTGGCCCAAGCGGTGACGTATCTCGCCTCGGCGCCGAAATCACCGCGCGCCGGCGAGGCACTCGGCGCCGCACGTGAACAGATTGGGGCGGCGGGACAGCTCCCAGTGCCAGGACATCTGCGCGCCGC
>CAYSEM010000070.1:0-3270 GCA_964430115.1 uncultured Chloroflexota bacterium
AGTGATGCCACGTTCTCTGTGGTGAGCATCCCGTTGATCGCTTCTACCTGTACGTCCGGATTCAGCGCGCGAATCTGCACGGCGGCAGAGTCAACTTTCGGCATCCCGACGCGATCCGTGGTGTGGATCACCTGGCGTTGCAGGTTTGACGCCTCTACGTTGTCGAAGTCGATGATGCGCATGTGGCCAACACCCGCAGCGGCGAGGTAGAGCGCCGCGGGCGCACCGAGTCCACCAGCACCGACCATCAAGACGCGTGCCTTCAACAGTTTCGCTTGACCCTCAGCACCAACACCGGGGAGGAGCAGGTGTCGTGAGTAGCGAGACTTCTGTTCTGGTGTGAGGGTCGTGGTCTCCACCACTGGGAGGCCCGCGGCGCTCCATCCGTTGATGCCACCGGCCATTGAGGTGAGGTTTGTGTAGCCGAGTCCTGCGAGCGTCTCTGCAACAGCGGCCGAACGCACACCGCCCGCGCAGTAGAGCAGGATCGGTGCGCTCTTCTCTGGCGCAATGTTCCCAATGGTGAAACTGATCGTCCCCTTCGGCGCATGCGTTGCACCCTTCAAATAGCCCGCATCCCACTCGTTTTGTTCGCGAACATCAATCAGCAGCGGTGGTGTTGGTGAAGCGAGTAACTGCTGTGCCGCTGTTGCATCAACTTCTGTGAACAGCTTCGTGGTCATCAGCGGCCACTCCCCTTGGTCATTCGGATCTTCTGCGACGCAATCTTCGGCGAACCCTGCGGCAGCCGGCGGTTCTGGAACCAGACCACCAGGCCGTACAGCTTGCACGCTACGCAGATTCCCGTGATGGCAAGGAACGATTGAAGCGTGGCAACGATCACCACGAGCGCGACCGCCACAAGATCGGCGTCAAACCGAACGTGTGCAACGACGCCGAGAAGGAGCATCGTGCCGCCCATCACTTGAGCGAGACGCAGTCCTGGCACCGGCTGGAGATGCGAAGGTGCTGGCGCGCCGATCACTCCGCGGTCGCGAAGGAGCCGGAATGGATAGGCGAGCAGGCTGACTCGCAGGGAGGTTGCCGCACTCAGCAACATCGCCCCCGCAATTGCCGCAACGAGCAGCGCGGATGCGGTCCGTGTCGCTTCTTCGACGTGGAGCAGCGCCGCAACGCCAAGGAGGAGCACGCTGATTGCAGCTCCGGTTCGGAATCCTCGTGAGTCTGTCATCTGTGACATCTGGTTCACCTCAATGTGTTCTGAAAGTCTCGGGCCGAAGTGGCCATCTGGGTGGGACGCCGCCGGCGTCCCGTTCCACCCGGGAGACTCCCTGCGAGGTGCTTAGCGCGCGAGGGGTCGCGGGGCGGGGGACGTCGGCCGTCGACAGATGGACGGCTCCCCGGCTACGGACGCGATCAGTTCTGCTGCACTCATGGCGCTGAGTCTACCTGACCGATCCGCTCACGCCTTGTTGCGCCAGGTTGCAATTGCCTTCTGCGTGGTCTCAAGGCCGAGCAGCGCACAGTGGATGCGCGAAGGGCCAACCTCCACGCCGAGCAGCTCCATCACGTATGGGCTCCCGAGTGCCGTGATCTCTTCCGCACGCTTCCCGCGAAGTTCGTCTGTCAGGAGCGAGGCGGAGGCCTGCGAGATGGCGCAGCCGCGTCCAGAGAAGGCCACGTCCGTGATCAGCCCCTCAGCGTCCAGTTGCAGCTGCATCGTGATCAGATCGCCACAACTCGGATTGCGCCCATCCACGCTGATCGTGGGTTCGGCAAGCTGACCGAAGTTGTGCGGCGTACGGTGATGCTCAAGGATCTGCTCTCGGTAGAGATCGTCCATGCCACCCATTCGCAACCCCTCGCTCGCCGTGGTCTACCGCGCGAAGATCTTGCGCGCATCACGCAAGCCATCAAAGAGTGCGTCCAGATCTTCATCGGTGGTGTACGGCGCAACACTCACGCGCGCCGTCGCCGAAAGTTCCAGTTGCTCGTGGAGTGGCATGGCGCAGTGATGGCCGGCACGGATCGCAACGCCCCGGCGATCGAGGATGGTGGCGAGATCGTGCGCATGCACAAGATCACTGGAGAAGCTGACAAGTCCAATGCGATCCTTCGCGTCACGCGGGCCGAGGATGCGCGCATCTGGGAGCGCCTCGGGGAGTTCACGCAAGACGCGCTCCAACATGCGCACTTCGTGCGCGTGGATCTGTTCTCGCCCAAGGTCGTCAATGAAATCACACGCGGCGGCGAGCGCCACGGTGCCGGACGCATCTGGCGTCCCCGCTTCGAACTTCTGTGTCCCTTCGGCGAACGTGGCGTCGCGCAGGCGCACTTCGCGGATCATATCGCCGCCCGTCTCAATCGGACTCATCTCCTTGAGTAGATGTGCGCGCGCCCAGAGTCCTCCGCCAGAGAAGAGCGCGCCCATCTTGTGCGCGCTGAAGGCATAGAAGTCCGCACCGGTATCTGGAATGTTCACGGGCATGTTCGCCACCGCCTGGCAACCATCGACGGCAAGGAGTCCGCCTACTGCGTGGATCTGTGGTGCGATCTGCGCGAGCGGCGCAGCAGAGCCGAGCACGTTGGAGACGTGGCCGACCGCCACGATCTTCGGTCGCAACTTCAACAGGCCTTCGAGTCGATCCCAAAGAATCTCGCCAGTGAGGTCATCAACGGGGATGAACTCAAGATCGGCGTCCACTTCGCGCGTCACCTGCTGCCATGGGATCAGGTTCGCGTGATGCTCCGCCTCCGTCACCAACACCACATCGCCACGCGAAAGGTTGGTGCGACCCCACGAACGTGCCACAAGGTTCAACGCCTCAGTTGCACTTCCAAGCATCACCAACTCTTCGGCGGGAACGCCGAGGAATGTGGCGGTGCGAGCGCGCGCACCCTCATACGCAGCGGTTGCATCTCCACCGAGCGTGTACGCACCGCGATGTGGGTTGGCGTTTGCAGTCAGCAAGAAGTTCGACACTGCGTCCACCACGGCTTTCGGTCGCTGCGCTGTTGCGGCGGAGTCCAAGTAGTGCAGTGGTCTGCCGCCTGGCGTTGTCGTGAGAATTGGATATGCGGCGCGCACCTTCAGCGGGTCAAGCTGACCCCCTGGGGTGTGCCAGTCGCTCATGCGCCGGCGGGTGCCACCGGCGGAGCCGCCGCCTCGTCTGCCGTTGGCTTGATCCCCTTCTCTGCAAGGATCGGCGCGTAGCCTTCCTTTTCGAGTCGGTGCGCCAACTCAGGTCCACCAGACGTCACGATGCGTCCGCGCGCAAGCACGTGAACGAACTGCGGCTTCAGGTAGTC
>CAYSEM010000071.1:0-3246 GCA_964430115.1 uncultured Chloroflexota bacterium
GCCTCCGGTGCGGATACGCCCGCGAGGATTGAGGAGATATCCCCTTCAAGGTCGGCCGCTCGCACGCGATCGGCTGAGATGCGTCCGTCTGACGTGCCGACGGCGACTTCGCCGCCTGGCCTCCGCATCGCTTCGCGAATCGTGGACTCGTCCACACCAATCCTTCGCGCCGCGGCGGCGGCATATCCGTCGCGGATCACTGGATCGCGCAGCGCGCGTAGCGTTGGCTTGATTGCATCAACCGCGCGCTTGCGCCCACCAAGGTCGCGAAGATCGTGCGCCGCTGCTGCCTCCTCTATGAGGTATTCAACAACAGGGATGGGGCGCTCCACGGCAGCCCGCCACACATCTGGTTGATCGCGCACAACCTCATCAGGATCCTTCCCATCGGGGAGCTTCACGATTCCAACATCGACGAGCGAAGGTCCGTCCGTTGTGCCAGCGAGTTCAGTGACAAGGCGCAGAAGTTCGGTTGCACCGAACGCACCCGCCTTTGCACCCGCCGCATCTACGTCATAGGCGAGCACGATCTTTGAGCCATAGCGAAGGAGGAGCGCCACTTGTGCTGGCGTCAGTGCCGTCCCCATGCTCGCAACGACATTCTCAAATCCAGACTGATGAGCCATGAGTGCGTCGGTGTACCCCTCAACGAGAACCGCCGTCCCCCCCTTGCGGATCGCCGACTTTGCCTTATCAATGAGGTAGAGCGTGCGCGACTTATCAAAGATCGGTGTTGCGGCGCTGTTCAGATACTTCGGTCCATGATCGCCGCGCGCGTCGTCAACGGGGAGTAGTCGACCACCGAGTCCGGTGATCTTGCCGCTCGCGTCGCGGATGGGGAAGATGATGCGAGCGCGGAAGCGATCATACGCCCCGCGACCGCCGCCACGATCGGTGGTGAGGCCGACCGCCTCCAACTCTTCGGGGGTTGCACCGCGCTTAGCGGCCAGTGCCTTGGAGCAGGCGTCCCATGACTCTGGCGCCCAGCCGAGGCGCTGTGATTCGATCGTTGCGTCCGTAAAGCCACGAGCGTGCAGGTAGTCGAGTGCCGGCTTGCCGAGGTCGTGGGTGGTGAGGATGGCGTGATAGAAGCTGACCGCCCCCTCAAGTACTTCGCGAAGGCGCGCGCGGCGCACATCTTCGGCACGGCTGCGCTCGTCAAGGACGACGCCCGCCTTGGCGGCGAGTAGGGTGAGCGCTTCGCCAAACGGCAGGTTGTCACGCTCCATTACAAAGGTGAAGATGTCGCCCCCCTTTCCGCACCCGAAGCACTTCCATGAATCTCGTGCTGGAGTGACCACAAACGACGGAGTCTTCTCCCCGTGGAACGGGCAGAGCCCCTTGAAGGTGCTGCCAGCCTTCTTGAGCTGCACCGTTTCGCCGACAACGTCGGCGACGGCGAGTCGGCTCTTCACCTCGGCAACACTTCCTGATGCCATCGGCTGGCTGACCTCCTCGAAGGGCTTCGGTGGCGGGCAAAGCGGCTGCCCGTGGGTGTCAAGACCTGTCGGTCGAAGGATGCCATCCGCACCCCCCTCCGTCAACCAGGCGGCAGGGCGAGCCCACGAGGGCTCCCCTACACTCACCACGAGCCGCCCCTCGGCGGTCCAAGGCTGGAGGTGTACGTGAGCGGAAGCGAGAGGGATCCAGCGACATTCGGAATCCTCGCCAGCGACCCCGCATACAACGCGGTTCTTGCCGCGCGGATCGATGACACTGAAACGCTCGCGCGAGTGTGGATCAAGCCAACCGGCGTCCCCGTTCCATTTGAGCCTGGTCAGTACGTCACGATCGGCGTCAAAGTGGGCGAGAAGTGGCTGCAGCGGCCGTACTCGATCGCCTCATCCGCGCGCGACCTTGCGGGCGGCTATGAGCTCTACCTTCGACTCGTCCGCGGTGGCGCGTTCACGCCGCTCGCCTTCTCTCTACCTGTTGGACACGCACTCCGTGTCCTGCCGCCAAAGGGGAAGTTCACCCTGCAACCAGATGATGAACGCGTCCACCTCTTCATCTCATCGGGAACTGGAATCGCACCGTTCGTCTCAATGGCGCGAACGCTCCTCGCAGATGGTCGCCCGCGACGAGCGATCTATCTCAATGGCGTGAGCTACGTCTCAGATATTGGCTATGCCGAACTCCTGAATGGGTGGAGCGCAAGCGGCGAATACCCGGCGACGTACGTCCCTACGATTTCCCGGCCCGACGATCCAGCCAATGCTGGTTGGACCGGACGTACTGGGCGAGTGGAGAGCATCATCCGCGCAGCGCTCGGTGACCTCAGTGTGGATCCAAACGGTGCCGTTGCCTATCTCTGCGGTAATCCCGAAATGATTGTGGCGGCAGAGCAGGAGCTACGCGCATACGGACTCCCTGACGAAGCAATTCATAAGGAGCTGTACTGGCCGGCCGGAAAGCAGCCGACCGGGGCGATCGAGTCCTAACGCGCTACGGTCGCGCGGCCCGCAACTTACTGAGGAAGTACTCCTCGAGTCGATCCACACTCACGCGCTCCTGCTCCATGCTATCTCGGTCGCGCACGGTGACTGCGTTGTCATCCATGGAGTCAACATCAACGCAGATGCACCACGGCGTGCCAATCTCATCCTGGCGGCGGTAGAGCTTTCCGATTGCGGCTGTGTCGTCATAGACCGCCGTAAACTCTCGCGAAAGTCCGTTGCGAATCTTGTGTGCGAGGGCCACGAGATCATCACGCTTCTTGAGAAGTGGGAGCACCGCCACCTTGTACGGCGCGAGCTCTGGGTGTAGGCCAAGGACGACGCGCTTCTCGTCACGAACGATCTCCTCACGGTACGCGTCGATCAGGAAGGTGAAGGCGGCGCGGTCCGCACCAGCCGCCGCCTCAACAACCCACGGCGTAAACGTCTCTTCGGTGGCTGGATCAAAGTACGAGAGGTTCTCGCCACTCTCCGCCGCATGTCGGGAGAGGTCAAAGTCGCCGCGGTTGTGCACCCCTTCAAGCTCCTTCCAGCCAAACGGGAAACGGTACTCCACGTCAATAGCGCGCTTCGCGTAGTGGGCGAGCTCGTCTGGTGCATGCTCGCGGGCGCGGAGCCGCTCAGGTGAGACACCGTACGCCTTGTACCACTCAAGTCGGCGCGGCAGCCACTCATCAAACGCGGCGGTCGCACCCTCCTCCGGTCGCACGAACATCTGCAGCTCCATCTGCTCAAACTCGCGCATGCGGAAGACGAAGTTCCCTGGGCTGATCTCGTTGCGGAAGGACTT
>CAYSEM010000072.1:0-3224 GCA_964430115.1 uncultured Chloroflexota bacterium
CCGATGATCTTCGGTGCGGAGAAGAACAAGGGGATCCGACTGAACGGGCTGCAGCCTGAAGTGGTGACGATCGGTGAGAACGGCGTCAGCGTTGCAGATCTCTGGGTGCACGACGAGACGGATCCAGACGCGACGCGCACGCAGATCTTGAGCCGCATGTGGTGGCCCGACTTCCCGGTACCAGTCGGCGTCTTCCGTCGCGTGCCACGACCAACTCATGATCAACTTCTCGTTGAGCAGGTGGAGAGTGCCAAGGCGGCGCGCGCCGCAAAGGGTCCTGTTGATTTGCAGAAGCTCCTCGCCGCCGGGGAGACCTGGACGGTCTCTTGAGTGAGGCGGCGCCAGTAGCGCCACACCTCTACATCCTTGCTGACGACCTGATCTGGGCGACGAGACTCGCCGGACAGGGCCGCACCCTTGGCGCAGCGGTCGTGACACTCAACGGGATCAGTGACCTTGAGGCGCTCGTTGCGCGCGGGCCGTTGAGCGACCACGACCTGATTGCCATCGACACCACCACACGTAGCTTTGATCCACAAGCGGCGGTTCGCGCCGCTGCGGGCGCTGGGCGAACCCTCGCTCTCGCCCAGCACGATGATCCGGCGCTTCGAGCCGCGCTTCTCGAGGCGGGAGCGCTGCGCGTGATGCCGTACCGCGCGCTCTTTGAGCGCGGACATGCGATCCTCGCGGAGTTACTGGGCCTGCCGATCCCCGCCATGGGGAGCCTGGAGGCACCGAGCGGAAGTGGAGGCACAACGAAATGAGTGATCGAGCCGCAGAGATCAGCGCCGCCTACGCCGCCGCCACTCCAGGACTCGGCGCCGGTCACGCGCTCGAGGCGCGACTCATTGGCCCCGCCGCGTACGCCGCGCGACTCGTCGCTGCACGCGATGCGGTGAATGACGCGGGTGCGGACGCTGCGCTGATCGGCTTCGGTGCCGACATGCGTTATCTCACCGGGTACGCCGCCCCCGCGCTTGAACGACTCACCATGCTCGTGGTGCCAGCGCGCGGCGAAGCCACGCTGATCGTCCCGCGTCTTGAGGCGGGGATGGCGGGTGACGCGCCGGCGATGCGTGGCGGCTCCGTGGCTACCGTCCCATTCGGAGAGACCGACGATCCATTCGCGCTCGTCGCAGCTGCAGTGCGCGCGGGCGCGCGTGGAGGCAGCGCGCCGCTCAACGTGGCGCTCTCGGATCGACTCTGGGCAACCTTCGTGCTCCGCATCGAGAGCGCGCTCGCGGCAGGAGGCGCACGCCCTACCCTCCGCCTTGCGTCAGAGGTGATCGGTCATCTGCGCACTGTGAAGTCCGCGGAAGAGTCGGCGATGTTGCGCGCGGCGGGCCGTGCAGTAGACAGCGTGGTGATGGCGATCACCAGCGGGAAGCTTGTCGGCAGGACCGAAAACGATGTGGCGCGCGAAGTGCGCGAACGTCTGACGGGTGCTGGCCATGAGGTCGCCTCGTTTGCGATTGTTGGCTCTGGCAAGAACTCCGCCTCACCGCATCACGAGGCATCATCGAAGGTGATTGAGGTGGGTGACGCGATCGTGCTCGACATTGGCGGTCAGTTCGGTGGCTACGGATCCGACACGACCCGAACGATCTGGGTCACGGGGCCGAACGGCGCCGTTCCACCAACGGACGACTTCCTGCACCGCTATGAGGTGCTGAAGCGCGCGCATCAGGCGGCGACCGATCACGTCCGACCCGGCGTGAGCTGTGAATCGGTCGACGCAGCGGCACGTGCAGTCATCGACGGAGCTGGACTCGGTGAGCGCTTCTTCCATCGCACCGGTCACGGGATTGGCCTTGAAGAGCATGAAGATCCGTACATTGTGAAGGGGAACGGCACACTGCTGGTCCCAGGTCACGCGTTCAGCATTGAGCCTGGCATCTACGTGGAAGGACTCAATGGGGCGCGCATTGAAGACATTGTCCTCTGCGGCGACTCCGCAGTTGATCAGCTTAACAACACCAGCCGCGAACTTTATGTGGTGCCTGGATGAGCGACGCGCCAGTCGTTAACCCACCGCAGCAACAGCAGAAGCAGGCGACTGCGGCGCAGATTCGCCGCCTTGCAAAGGCGCGACCATACGTTCCGATTCACGAGCTGCGGCGGACGTACGGACTTCCAGGCGACGAAGACTTGACGGTGAAGATCGCCACGCCGGACGGTGACGCTTGGGTCGGCCTTCCAGAGCGCGAGGCGAAGCTGATTGAGCAGCTCGTGCAACAGGGTGAGATCGGCCTGGTCTTCCACGAGATGCCGCGCGCACGCGTAGTGCTCGGCATCTACGGCTCCACGCTACACGCGTAGACGATCAGCGAACCTGTACCCCTTCGCTCGCGAGGAGGGCGCGCTTAAACGCGATCGGATCCTGACCGGCTGGACGCCAACCTCTTTCGGCAGATCCTCCGTATCCACCAATGCCGTTCGATGCCACCACGCGATGACAGGGGAGCAGGATTGGGATTGGATTCTTGCCGAGTGCCGAACCAACAGCACGCGCCGCGCGCGGGGAGCCAGCAGCCGTGGCGAGTTCGCCGTAGCTGATCACTCCTCCTCTGCGCACCTTTGCGAGCGCAACGAGCACTTTGCGTTCGAACTCCGTGGAGTCTGTGAGGTCGCAAGCGGCGAGGATCTCTTTTGCAGTGGCTTGACCGGCGAGCACTCGGCGCATCAGGTGTGACAGGTCAGACGTGGTCCGAATCGGACCGACTGAGCGTCTACTAGGAGGCCCCTGGACCTCCGCAAACTCGACCCGCGGATCGAGCCCAATCGCGCGGATCCGGCCGCTGAACAGCAGCACTGGGAGGGTCCCCCAGGGGCTCCGCCACGAGAGGGTGCGGGGTTCGTTGACCAGCGTGCGGCGCATGCGGCAAGCCTAAACGACCGTTAGCCTGTATACTCCCCAGGAGTATGCAGACCCTGACTGAACCAGCGGGCGTGGCATCGAGCGAGACGGCGGAGATCGCCCTCCCGATCGTTGGGATGACCTGCGCCTCATGCGTGAATCGCATTGATCGCTTCTTGCGCAAGGCGGATGGCGTCAGTGAGGTGAGCGTCAACCTCGCCACCGAGAGCGCGACGATTCGTTATCTCCCAGAGCTGACAGGTGCTGCTGATCTTGCGCGCGTGATTTCGAACGCGGGCTATGAAGTGCCGGCTGCTGCACTCGACCTTGCGGGGCGTGCAAACGAAGGGGAGCGCGAAGCGGCACG
>CAYSEM010000073.1:0-3223 GCA_964430115.1 uncultured Chloroflexota bacterium
CTCGGTGTCTCCGTGGCGTTCCGATCTGGCGTGTTCAACATCGGAGGCGAGGGCCAATTCTTGATGGGCGGACTCGGCGCTACAACCTTTGCGATCGTGCTGGGTGGCGCCGGCCTGCCTGCGCCGATCGTGATCTTCGGAACCGTCCTTGCCGGGGCAATCTTTGGCGCAGCGTGGGGTTTCATCCCTGGCTTCTTGAAGGTGCGGGCGGGTTCAAGCGAAGTGATCACGACGATCATGCTCAACTACATCGCTTCGCTCTTCGTCTTCTTCCTCCTCTCAAACTGGACGCTGATTCAGCGCGAAGACGGGACGCAGCCAATCTCAAAAGCCCTCGCGGATTACGTCGTGATCCCAGGCATCCTACCGATTCCAGAGCTGCGACTCCACCTTGGCTTCCTCGTTGCATTGGCGGCAGCGGTCGCCGTCAGCTGGTTCCTCTTCCGAACCACGCGAGGCTTTGAGTTGCGCACGGCCGGCCTAAATCTGGCAGCTGCGCGATACGCAGGGATGGGAGCGTCCAGTTCCATCGTGGCCGCGATGGCAATCTCTGGTGCACTCGCTGGGATGGGTGGCGCGTTTGAAGTGACGGGCACCATCAAGCAATTCTCAACGGTTGTTTCTGGGGGTGTTGGATTTACGGCGATCGCGATCGCACTCGTGGGAGGCACGCGACCGAGTGGTGTGGTTGCAACAGCGCTCGTTTTCGGCGCGCTCAGAAACGGTGGTGGCTTGATGGGCCTGGAAACCTCAATTCCGATTGACCTTCTCTTCTTCATTCAGGCCCTCGTCATCATGTTTATTGCCGCACCAAATCTGACTGCCCGAATCATTCGGCTGCCATTCAGGAGACAGACGAAGGAGGCTGTCGCATGAGTAAGTCAGCAAAGACGAACGCGGTAGCCCCTCACGTAATGGGCGCGGAAGAGCTGAAAGCTCTGCGCGGGTCGAGGATTCGGGCCCTATTCTTTGCGATCTTTGCGCTCGCTGCGTTCGCAGCGGCGACAGCAAACAGCGCGACGGTCGCGAACCTTTCGTTGTGGGTGGATACGATTGGAGGGACAGATGCCCTCATCTCATTCCCCGTCGCCATCGTTTGGATCGGTTCTGGCCTCGTGCTTGGGGCTGTTGCGGCGGCGCAGTACCGACTCGGTGGAAAGTACCGGTGGCGCGTCGGGATCGCAATCGCTTCACCACTCCTCGTCACCGCACTGTTCACTACGCTTCTCGCTGGCACCCCAGCGAACCTCACCGTCCTCTTCACCGGAACGTTTAACTACGCGGGCCCCGTGGCGATTGGTGCCCTGGCCGGCATCATCTCTGAACGGAGCGGTGTGTTGAACATCGCAATTGAAGGGAAGTTCCTCCTCGGCGCACTGGCAGGAGCGGTCGCCTCGAGCATCTTTGGGATCGCGATCGCAGGACCAATTGCCGGAGCCGTAATCGGTGCCCTTGTTGGCCTGCTGCTCGCGATCCTCGGACTTCGCTACAAGGTGGACCAGATCGTGGCAGGTACGGTGATCAACCTCGGAGCCGCGGGCATCACAACGTTCATCTACCTGCGAGTGCTTCAGGTCTATAGTGAATTCAACAGCCCAGTAAGCATCCTTCCAGTGAAGATTCCAGTGCTCGGCGATCTTCCGATCGTTGGCAATCTACTCTTTACGCTGAGTCCGTACTCCTACCTCGCGCTGATCCTCGTTGCATTTTTCACATACATGCTGTTCCGTACGCGCTGGGGCTTGCGACTTCGCGCGAGCGGTGAGATGCCAGCAGCTGCGGGGACCGTCGGTGTAGATGTGATGAAACTGCGCTACCGAGCGATGATCTTGGCCGGAGCGCTTGCAGGGCTCGCGGGATCCTATCTCGCGCTCAGTGGAACCGGCGGTTTCGGGATGGGTATCTCGGCGGGACGCGGATTCATTGCGCTCGCAGCCCTGATCTTTGGTGCGTGGAAGCCCTGGAATGCACTGGGAGCCGCACTCATCTTCGGCTTTGCTGAAGCGGCTTCGACGCTCCTCTCCATTCTCGGCGTTGGACTTCCGCCTCAGGTCCTGCTGGCAGTGCCGTACGTGATGACCATCATTGTGGTTGCTGGCCTGATTGGTCGAGTGCGTGGGCCTGCATCGGCGGGCCGACCGTACGAACAGGGATAGTCACGTGGAAGTAGCGGGTGTGCCTCATTGAGCGGTGATAGCCCGCGTATTGGCTGGCCCACCTTCCATCACGCAACCCTCGCGCCACGAACAGCGCCAGTCGGCACAGCGGCCGCGCCACTCCCGATCATCGTTGATAGCGATCCAGGACTTGATGATGCACTTGCACTTGCACTTGCCGTTGCGCGCCCAGAGCTTAACCTGCTCGCAGTCACGAGCGTTGGCGGGAATGCGGACGTCCATCACTGCACGGAGAACGCACTTCGACTCATGCACCTCTACGGTGCAGGCAACGTTCCGGTCGCCGAAGGCGCGGTCGGTCCTCTGACTGGTCCGCTTGAGCGCGCGACGGAGGTGCACGGCGAAAGCGGACTTGGCAACACGAAGCTGCCCGTAGCACCTCGGAAAGCTGAAAGCGAGGGGGCGGTTTCGTTGATGGCTCGTCTGATCGCTGCCTCCCCGGATCCGGTGGCGCTCGTGCCGATCGGTCCGCTCACCAACATTGCACTCCTCATTCGGAGCTATCCGCACCTCGCGCCAAAGATCGCGCACATTTGCCTGATGGGCGGATCAGTCGGCGAAGGGAACTCTTCCGCGTCCGCCGAATTCAACATCTATGCCGATCCCACCTCGGCCGAGGTCGTCTTTGCGAGCGGACTCCCGATCACGATGATCGGCCTTGATGTGACACATCACGCAATTCTGGACCGCAGCATCCTCACGCGACTCTCAGCGCTCCCGGGAGCATCCGCCAAGGTTGCGGCCGAAGTCCTCCAGTACTCCTTTGAGCGTTCAGCCGCATGGGGTCAAGGTGAGAAGATGGCGATTCATGATGCAGTTGCGGTACTACACCTTGCGATCCCTGACCTCGTGGGGGTTGCTCGTTATCACGTGACGATCGACGCTACATCAGGCCCAGCGAGAGGCCGCACGATCGGTGATGCGAATCCGTATCGCTTGAAACGTGATGGTCGTGCAGCAAACTGCGACGTTGGCTTGACGATTGATCCAGTCCGCTTTGCGGACCTTGTGGTTGACGCGTACGAGAAGCTGCCGTAGCAACGGCG
>CAYSEM010000074.1:0-1953 GCA_964430115.1 uncultured Chloroflexota bacterium
GCTCAGAGCCGACCGGGATCACCTGGCGACGGATCGGATCGTTCGGATCCTTTGGATCAATGAGGCTGATGAAGTACGGCGTGATGTCCACGCGGAACTTTCCGTCTGCGGAGAGTCCTTCGCGTTCGTCGTCTGTCAGCTCAAGGATCTCGCCGATCTCTTCAAGGGTGTTGACGCGATTCGAGAGCTGCCAGCGCCAGTCGTCCCACTGCTCGTTCGGCACGTCCGCCCACTTCGGGGCGCGGCGGCTGCGGAGCGGGAGACCGTCGGCGCCGACCGCCTTGGCGGGATCGCGCGGATTCACCCATGCGGCATCAGCGGCTGCGGCTGCAGCGGCGTTGCTCTTCAGGATCTCCGTTGCGTCCATCTCATCCCCCTTGCGGGTGCCCAGGGCTACGCCCTGGTTGGATAGGGAGTATCCATCATGAATCAGGCTTTGGATAGCCCTAGCGCCAAACCGTGCTCAGGCGAGGAGCGAGAGCGCGGCAGGGAGGAGCGAGAAACGCGCGGGGAGCGCACCCACGATCTCGCCGTCCGCCTCGATCTCAATAGGCTGCGTGACGCCGACGCCGGGTGCGGCAAAGACTTCGGCACCTTGTGAGTGGCGAACGTGTTCGTGCGAGTAGTGCGTCCCTCGGTAGAGGCGCGGCAGGCTGATCACAAAATCGCGTCGCGCTAAGTCTCCGAAGCGGACGACTTCAAGAAGGCCGTCGTCAATGCGTGCACTTGGTGCAACGTGCATGCCGCCGCCGAACCAGCCGCCGTTCGCAATGGCGACCGCCGCCGTTGGTCCACGCTGCGCCGCCTGGAGATCAACGCGTAGCTCGGTCTCTACTGGCGCGTATCTCAAACCTGCGCGCACGGTGGCGAGCCCGAACGCTACGGCACCCGCACGTCGCTTCAGCTGCGGGTACTCCTCGAGCGCATGCGCAATCTGCGCGCTCACCCCAAACGAAGCGACATTCAAAAAGAGTCGCGTGCGCCCGTCGGGAAACTCAATCACGCCAACATCCACACGCCGCGCCGCAGCACCAGACGCGAGCGCTCGCGCTGCAGCAACCGGATCACGCGGGATCCCCGCCGAACGCGCGTAGTCTCGCCCTGTACCAGCTGGGAGCAGCCCCAGAGAGACGCGTGTCAACGCATCCGCGCCGCCTGCCGCATAGATGCCGTTCAGCGCCTGACTCGAAGATCCGTCTCCACCAAGGACCAAGATGCGCGTGGCGCCCGCGCGCACCGCATCACGCGCTGCGTACTCGGCCGGACGCTCCAAACCAGGCTGCGTCACGAACACATCAAATGAGCGAAGTGGCGCAAGCGCTTCGAGGACGCGATCGAGCGCGCGTGCCGCGCGGCCACCACCTGCGGCGGGATTGACGATCAGGAGCGTCCGAGCTGAATCCATGCGTGCACTCTGACGGAGCGCGCGCTTATGTGGCGTTGCTGTTGATCGTTTGGCTGTGATTGAATAGCGACAAGAGCAAGAGCAGAAGGACCACGATAAACGCCGGTGCGTTGAGCGCAGCGCCTGGCGGCGTCCCAACGGCGGTGACGGGCGCGATCTTTCCTGCGACTTCTCGCATCACAGGATCGGCGAGCAGCGTCAGCAAGATAAGCGGTGTGAAGCCGGGATACCGAAAGAAGATCACGAGCAGCAACACAGCGAGAATGAGCTGTATTGCGCCCCACTGATGAAAGAGGGCAACGATGTTGCTACCACCAGCAACGCTGATGTCTATGCCAGCGATGCTCTGTGCTCCGCCATCAGCCGAAAAGAGATGAATGCAGCTCCGCACAATAACGGGCAGCAAGACGAGCAGCGTGAGGGGACGAACAAGACGCATCCCAACATACGTGTGTGGGTTCTGAGGGAGGAGGCTGCGCAGGTTGAACCTCATACGTTGAAGCGGAACTCCACCACGTCGCCGTCGCGCATGACGTATTCCTTTCCTT
>CAYSEM010000074.1:2053-3188 GCA_964430115.1 uncultured Chloroflexota bacterium
ACGTTGAAGCGGAACTCCACCACGTCGCCGTCGCGCATGACGTATTCCTTTCCTTCCATGCGTACCTTGCCGGCCGCCTTGGCGGCGTTCATGGAACCTGCGCTCACCAAGTCATCAAAGGAGACGATCTCGGCCTTGATGAAGCCGCGCTGGAAGTCGGTGTGGATCACGCCCGCCGCCTGTGGTGCGGTCCAACCCTTGTGGATCGTCCAGGCGCGCGCCTCCTTTGGTCCCGCCGTCAGATACGTCTGCAGGCCGAGCGCGCCGAAGCCGATGCGCGCCAACTGGTGCAGTCCCGATTCGTTCTGCCCCATGGAGGCGAGCAGCTCGGCCGCTTCGCTCTCGGACATGTCCACGAGTTCCGATTCGATCTTGGCGTCCAGGAAGACCGCCTCCGCCGGCGCCACGAGCGCGGCGAGTTCGGCGCGCTTTGCGGCGGATGTGAGCACCGCTTCGTCCACGTTGAAGACGTAGATGATCGGCTTCGCGGTCAACAGGCCGAGCTCCTTGATCAGCGAGAGATCCAAACCGGTGGTGGAGAGCGGCTCACCGCGATTAAGCGCGGCAACGGCGGCGTCGACCACGGTCAACACCTCCGCGTCCATCTTCTTCCCCTTTACTTCTTTCTCGTAACGCGCACGCGACTTCTCGAGCGTCTCCAGATCCGCAAAGATCAGCTCGGTGTTGATGGTGCCGATGTCGCTCTTCGGCTCCACCTTTCCGTCCACGTGGATGATGTCTTCGTCGGCGAAGCCGCGCACCACCTGCGCAATGGCATCCGCCTCACGAATGTGCGAGAGGAACTTGTTGCCGAGCCCTTCGCCCGTAGATGCGCCGCGCACGATGCCCGCGATGTCAACGAACGAAACCGGCGCTGGCAGGATCTTCTCCGATCCGAAGATCTTGGCAAGCACATCCAGGCGCGAATCCGGCAGGTTCACCACGCCGATGTTCGGTTCGATCGTTGCAAACGGATAGTTGGCGGCGAGCACGTTGTTCTTGGTGAGCGCGTTGAAGAGCGTGCTCTTGCCCACGTTCGGAAGACCGACAATGCCAATGGTCAGTGCCACGACGCTACGCCTTCGGCTTCAGGACGAGCGAGACGCTGTTGATGCACCAGCGCTGATCGGTGGGG
>CAYSEM010000075.1:0-3153 GCA_964430115.1 uncultured Chloroflexota bacterium
GATGGGAGCACTCATCGTGCGGCGATCATCCCACGCTCAGCGCGGACTTGGCGTCTCAAGATCCTCCGGTGAATCAATGTCTGCGAGCGCGGCGCCGAGTGGGTCCAGTCGGCTCACGATGCGGGGGTCGAGCGGTGCTGCGCCGAGTGCCGCCGCAAGATCGCGGAGCCGTGGGAGATGGCCGTCGCGCACCGCTTGACGGAGTGCACCGAGCCCTGCGGCGAACGGGAGTGGCTCACCTTCCTGAACGATCAGGCTCCCCTGCGCCGCAGCCATCAGCCCCAAGAGGAGCGGCGGTGCGAACGGCGCGTCGGCGGCGAGGACGATCACGCGCGTTGCGTCGGTGTGATCGCGGAGTCGATCGCTTGCGAGCAGATCGGCGAGTGACGCCGCGGGTCCCGCATGCGGCACACGATCCGTCACCACACTTGCCGGATGAGGAAGCGATACATCACCAAGCACGTAGACCTCGGAGACAGCTGCGGCAAGCGTTGCGTACGCAGCATCAAGAACGCGTGCTCCTGCAAGCTCAGGACGACCTCGCAGATCAGCGAGCGCGGCTGGAATGAGCGCGTCGAGCTTCCCACCAGGGAATCGGCGGCTTGCGCCACCAGCAAGAAGGATGCCGATCGCGCTGGCTGGGGCTCTCACTGGTGCGCTCCCCGGCGCCATCACCGACCGCTATGCCGTTGCGTCAGCAGGGATGAGTTCAACGATCGCGTTGTAGTCCGGCACGTGGCTGATTGGATCTCGGTGCACGCCGTCAATGAGCGGATTCGCTTCAGGGAAGTGCATCTGCACGCTCCCTGCGCGAATCGGTGCCACCTTGATGTGCGCCTGCACTTCGCCCGTCGCACTGCGCACACGCACGGCGGCGCCATCGGCAAAGCCGCGGGCGGCGGCATCGGCCGCGGAGATGAGGATGTCACTGCGCACCGCACCGTTGAGTGGATCCTTGTCTTTCCAGACCATTGAGTTGAACTGCTTGCCACGACGCGTAGAGAGGTTCAGCTTCCCTGCTGGGAGCGTCGCTTCAATCGGGAGCACGGTTGCAAAGTGCGCCTTCCCGTCGGGGGTGGCAAACACTTGCCCTTCACAGAGGCGCTCGCCACCCCACTGGATTGCATCACCGCTCTCCTTCAGCGTTTCAATACCTGCATACGAGGGAACAATGCGTGCGATCTCTTCGCGGATCTGCTGCGTGCCCCCAGGGAATGCAACCAGGTGCGCGCGTGTGGGATCAACTACCTGCGCCAACTGCGTGAAGACCTCCCACTCCGTTCGCGCTTCGCCAATGCGCGGTCCAGGGATCTCGGGACTGAAGGCAACGCGTCGCTCTGTGGTGGTCTCCGTTCCGCCGCCTGGAACTTCGTAGCGGGTTGTGGCGGGGAGGAGGAGGACCGCCTCGCCCGGATCAACGAGCATCTGGCTGCTAACCACAATGTCTTGGTGCACGCGGAGCGGCACCTTGGCGAGCGTGCGCGCAACTGCTTCCGGATCTGGCATCGTCTCCAAGAAGTTCCCGCCAACACTCCAGAGCACATCGATCTCGCCGCGCTCAGCGGCATCAAGCTGCTGTGGCGCTGAGCGTCCACTCTTCGGCGCGATCGGGAATCCATATGCTGCAGCGAGTGGTTCGGTGTAGCGCGGCTCAATAGGGAGGCCGCCGGGAAGCGCCGTCGCATACGCGCCCATCTCTGCGCCACCTTGCACGCCGCTATGCCCACGGATCGGCATCAGTCCGGCGCCAGGGCGGCCGATGTTGCCGCGCGCAAGTCCAAGGTTCACGATCGCGGCAACGTTCTCGCTGCCGCAGGCCTGCTGCGTGATCCCCATCGACCAGATCAGGACCGCCGACTTCGCTCCTCCGTAGAGTGTGCAGAAGGTCTCGAGCTCCGCGCGCGACGCGCCTGACATGGCCAGGTACTCGTCAATGCTTCGCCCGCTGAGCGCCGCACGGAGTTCGCTCCATCCCGCACTCTTCTCGTTGATGAACTGTTGATCAAGTGCGCCGAGCTCTTCGAGCCTCAGCAGCGCGGCGCTGATGAAGGCAATGTCCCCCCCTTGAGCAACTTGCACCCACGCGTCGGCCATCTTCGTGCCGAAGAGGAGCGAATCGGCATTGCTTGGGACCCAGTAGCGCTCAAGTCCAGGCTCGCGATACGGGTTCACCACAAGGATCTTCGCGCCGCGCTTCTTGGCGAGGTGCAGATACTTCATGAAGACTGGCTGCGCGTTCGCCACATTTGAGCCGAATAGAATAATGAGATCGCTCTCGATCACATCTCGGTATGACACGGTGGTAGCGCCGTAGCCGATGCCGTGCTTCAACGCACCAGTGCTCGGCGCATGGCAGATGCGCGCGGCGTTGTCCACGTCGTTTGTTCCGAGGAAGCGCACCACCTTCTGGATGGCGTAGTAGGTCTCGTTCATGATGCCGCGCGCCGTCAGGAAGAAGGAGATGCGCGAAGGACCAGCCGCCTTGATCTGCGAGCCGGCCACCTGAAGTGCGCGCTCCCAGCTGATGCGCTTGAAGCCCGCCTCGCCGCGCATGCGCAGCATGGGATAAGGGAGTCGACCGAGCGCACGAAGCTCCGTTGAAGAGAGTGAGCGAAGCGCGGCAACGTCCGCGAGACGTGCCGGATCTAGGGCGCGTGCGGTGTTGACCTGCAACAGGTTGAGGCGCGTGGTGCAGAGGTGAAGTCCGTCGATCGTCCAGTCCTTGAACCCGGCAACGCCGAGCGCGCAGCCGTCGCAGACCCCCTTACTGAGAATGCGCCAGGCGTATCGAAGGTTGCCGCGGTTCTCCCAGATCGTCCGCAGGGTCTCCATGACGTGGTTCGGCTTCTGCAGGCCGATCCCGTTTGGGCGCCAGCTGACAAAGAGTGAGGGCTTCGGGAGCCACGAACCGCCGTAGCGTTTGCGCGGTGCGGAGGGCTCCACGGGCGCTGGGCTGATGCTCATACGGCGAGTCTAGCGGCGCGCCGAAGCGAGCGGCGGATGGCGCGGGAGGGTACGATCCGCGCGCCGAGTTCTACCCGGCGCAACCAGCTCCTAGTGAAAGGGGAAACGATGCCTGCCAGCGTAATCGTCGGTCTCCAGTGGGGCGACGAAGGGAAGGGGAAGACGACCGACTTCCTCGCCGAGCAGGTT
>CAYSEM010000076.1:0-3146 GCA_964430115.1 uncultured Chloroflexota bacterium
ATGAACGGCGCTGGCTCTTCGATCGCATATGTGGCCGTGCGGGAAGCAACCGTAGCGGTGCGCTGGATTGCGGCAACGATTCGAACGTGCGCTTCGTCAGCGGGACGAATGCGCATCATGTTGATTGGCGCGCTACGCGCAAGGAGTGCCGCTGCAAGTGCATCTGCAACAACATCGGACTCCTGACTCTGCGCGCCCGCGTGTGGTGCGAGCAGCACGGTGGCGTAATCAATGTGCAGTGTTGCGCCGGAGTAGATCACGCCATCCGGTCGGCGCATCAGCGGGAGATAGCCCAGCAGCTCGCCATTAGTGGCACTGCGCGCGGCAAGGCTCACGTCTTCCGCGCCACCCCCGTGTGCGCTCCACCAGGCCTGATGAAATGCGCGGAGCGAGAATGCGCTTGCGCTCGGATTTGTCTGCAAGAGCGCTGACCACTCTTCTTCGCTTACCCCAGCCAGCGGGGTCGCGGAGACAGCGAGGGAGCCTACTGGGGTCGTCATCTCCGTATCGTACGCGCTTCGTACGCTTGAGCGTGGAGGATCGCTGCATGCGCACGTTTTCGCTCCAGCTCCAACTCCTCGTGCGCTCGGCGGCCGCGCCGTTGGTTGAACTCCTCGCTCCGCCCCGTTGTGGGATCTGCGAGTGGGAGGGGGCGCTGCTCTGTGCGGAGTGTCGCGCTGAGTGGATCACGGACTGCGCGGTGGCACTGCCGGCAGGGAACCTCTCCGCCGCTGCGGCGCTCGGCCCCTACGAAGGCGGTCTCGGTGCGGCGATTCGCACCATGAAATACGGGGGTGTTCAGGGGCTCGCGCGTGAGCTTGGCGTGGCACTCGTGCCCGCAATCAAGCAGGTATCAGCACGCGCAACGTTTCAGGTCACGCTCGTCCCAATCCCCACGGACCAGGGCCGTGTGCACGAGCGCGGCTTTGATCATGCGGCGCTGCTCGCAAACGCGGCAGGAGCCGCTGCGCAGCTCCCCGTTCGGAGGCTCCTTACGCGCGTTCGAAGCACCGAACCCCTTCACGGCGCCACTCGCTCCGCGCGAGCATCGATCATGCAGGGGGCCATGTCGTGCAGGGAGGACGCGGAGCTGCCGAGCGCCGTGGTGCTGGTCGATGACATTCAGACGAGTGGCGCAACCGCCCGTGAGGCGGCACGAGCGCTGCGAGTGGCAGGAGTTCGCTGGATCGCTGTGGTGAGCGTGGCCTACGAGCGCTGAGGCGACGCTGATCAAATTGCTATCATTGCCGCATGCCAAAGAAGCTTGTTGGAGCCCTCGCCGCCGCACTCCTTGTCGCCGCATGCTCGGGGACGGACAAGGACGGCGTACCAATTGCAGATCCCGTTGGTGGATTCGGCGAGAACGTCGGTGCGGTCTCTTGTGACTTCGGCGGTCATGATGCGGCGTATCACATCCACTCGCAGCTCACGATCAAGCTGCCTGATGGCACCACTGCAGAAGTCCCACCGAACATTGGCATCAATGATGACTGCATGTACTGGCTGCACACGCACGAACCAGACGGGCAGCTCCACGTAGAGGCTCCAGACGAGACACTCGCAACGCTCGCCGACTTCCTTGAGATCTGGCGTCGCAGCACGAACCCAACGATTCCAAACGCGGTGAACGCCGGCCTCGCCGAGATTCGCGTTATGGGCGAACTCGTGGAGAGCGCTGCGTCCGTTCAGCTGAAAGATGGACTCGGGATCGAGATCACCGTCACCGCCTTCCCGGAGTAACTGCTCCGCCCCTCGATCAACTCACTAAACATTCGCGCGCGTGCGCCGACGCCGTTGTGGGAGGATGCACGCATGGCCGCCAAGACTAGGAAGAGTTCCGCACCACCCGCCGCGACAGGGCGACTCGATCGCATGCTTGGCGCACACCTTGCCGTTGGACCTGGCTTGGTCAAGGCGGCTGATCGAGCCGCCGCTGTTGGCGCAATGGGACTGCAGATCTTTACTGGCAACCCAACCGGCTGGGCGCGTCGCGCCGAGCTGCCGAAAGAGCTTCCCGAATTCCGTGCACGCATGAAAGAACATGGCTTTGGTCCGCTCGCAGTACACGCCGCATATCTTGCAAACCTTGCTGGTCCTCGACCTGAAATCCGCGAGAAGAGCATTGCAATGCTGCAACATGAGTTGCGCGTTGCGCCCGCATACGGCGCATCGTTCGTGAACGTTCACATCGGCTCACATCTCGGCACAGGAGTAGATGCTGGCGTCGCGCGCGTCGCTGAAGCGGTTGATCAGATCCTTGACGGCGTTCCGAAAACGGCGAGCGATGCGCTCCTCGTGCTTGAGAATTCTGCGGGCGGAGGAAATGGTATTGGAGAAAGCATCGATGAGTTGATCGCCATTCACGAAGCAATGGGGAAGCGACGGGTTGATATGTCACGCGTGGGCTACTGCCTCGACTCGGCACACCTCTGGGGCGCTGGTGTTGAGATGTCTGACCTTGATGAACTTGATCGCATCATTGAAGAGTTTGACCGCAAGATTGGCCTTGAGAAGCTCGTGATGATCCACTACAACGACAGCAAGGCGGCGCACGGTTCAAAGTTAGATCGACACCAACACATTGGCGGCGGCGAGGTTGGCGCACGCGGACTCGCTGCGCTGATCAGTCATCCGAAACTCGCCCATGCCGCGTACTACCTGGAGACACCGGGGATGGAAGAGGGCTGGGACAAGCTCAACGTTGAGCGCACGATCCAGCTTGCGCAGGGGAACCTGAAGCTGAAGCCACTCCCCGCGGAAGCTCCAGGCGTGCCGAAGCCCGCCAAGAAAGCCGTGAAGCCTGTGACCGCTGTCACGAAGGCGGCGAAGACGCCGAAGCCCGCTGTGAAGAAGAGTGCCGTGAAGCGAGGTGTGAAGCGAGGTGTGAAGCGGCGCTAGCGGAGACTTCCGGCACCGCGCCGGAATGGTGACACGGCAAAGAGAACGGCCCCGCCAGCCATCAGTGAGCCGATATCTGTGATGCGGTCGAGCAGCATGAGGGCGATCGCTGACTCAGGAGTCATGCCGAAGATCCCAACCAAGATGCCAACACTCCCAGCTTCAACAATGCCCAAACCTGCTGGGGTGAACGGGACGGTGCTCAACACGGCAGAGGCGAGTGCGGTGAAGAGCACCGCGGAAGGGCC
>CAYSEM010000077.1:0-3031 GCA_964430115.1 uncultured Chloroflexota bacterium
GCGAGATGAGTTGGCCACCCCAGAAGAGTCGGTAGTTGCGATGGCGAAATGGCCCGCGCCAACGAGTGGCTGCGATCACGTTCGTCGACGCGCTCGCCCCTTCGCGCTGCGCGTTCCTTCGGTACGTCGCAGTGCCGCCACCGCCGCAACAACCGGGAGGGCGAAGATCGCGCCAGGGATTCCCGCCACCAAACCGCCTGCCGTACCAGCGATGAAGACTGTTGCACCGGAGAGTCGAAGTACCCCGTTGAGGAGTTTCGGCGCGAGTTGCGTTGCCACAAGGAGCCAGCTGATCACAATGACGATCACGCCAACCTGCGTCTGGTCACCGGCACTCAGCAGTGCGAGGAGGAGCGGTGGAACCACGGCCGCCCCTTGCCCAATGGTGGGAATTGCCATGACGAGTCCACCGAGCGTGCCCGCCAACACCGCATCGGCGCCAGCGAGCGATGCGCCGAGTCCGGCGGTGAGACCGAAGGTCAGTCCGAGCAGCAGGTGGCGTCCAATGAAGCGCGCAAGGATCGACTCAAGCACTTGTCGTGATCGATGAATCGATGCGCCGCTTGATCGCGGCAGGAAGATGTTCAGCACGCTGATGTAGTCAGGGTTTGCAGAGAGGATCACGCCGAGTCCAATCGCAAGGATGACCGGCCCGAGTGCCGCCACTGCGCCAGCGGCGATATTCGCAATGTTCGACTGCACCTCAGCCGCCGCGCTGCGGATGAGGGTGAGGGCCTCTGTTGCAATAGGAACCAGATCAATCTCAAATCCAATCGAACGGAGAAGCTGAGTTGGACGGGCGATCAGTTGCCCGATCTCCGCACTCGTTGGGGGCGCTGCTGACACGACCACGCTGAGCGAAGTTGCCAGCGCGAAGACGAGCTCCGCGATGATCACGAGCACAGGGATTGCACCGAGCACCCAGACCAGGATGACAGCGCGACGTCGAGCCATGCCGCGACGCGCCAGCGCGTCGATCGGTGCGTCCGCAAGCGTTGCGAGGAGCCAGCCAGCGATCAGGGCGGCGATCAGGGCGCTCTGCGCGCTCACGAGTGCGGCGATCTGCGCCAGTCCTGCACCAATAAGGAGCACTGCGGCACTCGCGAGCGCCGCCCACGCGAGCGCCTGGACGAGCGGTGGCCATGCGCGGGGACTGCCGAGTGGCGGAAGATTCATTGGGTCAGGCTAGCGCACTCCGGACCACATCTAGAGGGAGTGCGATCGCTTCGGCGTTGTTCACGCCGACCATGCTCTCTGCCGCGATCATCGCATCCAGAATCGCCTCTTCCGTGGCGTCCGCTGTTGCCTCAAAGAGTGGTGAGATGTGCGCATTGATCAGCATCTCCACACCCTGACTAAACGGCGCGACCGGCTCCAGATCTTCCGGTGGCAGGTTCGCGTTCGCCGTAGAGAAGCTCAGGACCAGATCACCCGATGAGTGTTCGCCCACACCACCCACACGCGCGATCCCCATCACGGCGCGTTGCGCGAGGCGATCAAGCTGCATCGGAAGCAGTGGTGCGTCCGTGGCCACGATCACGATGATTGAGCCTGCGCCGCCGCGCGGATCGTCAGGGGCTGACGCTGGCGGCGTCTCTGTTGGCGTGACGTGTGGCGCGACCTTCCACGGGAGCGGGTACTTGGTGGTGTCAAGCACGCCCCCTTCGGCGCCAAGTACGTGTCCAGCAATGGTGAGTCGATGGCGTCGACCATGGTTCGCCTGCACGAACACACCAACGGTGTATCCGCCGAGCGCTGCAGGAAGGGTGCGACTTGATGTGCCGTTACCACCCTTGAATCCGTGACAGATCATCCCCGTGCCACCCCCCTGGTTGCCACGCGGCACAGGTGCGCCGACAGGGAGCGCGGCAGCGGCATCGAGTGCGGCGCGTGCATGCGCCGCAGTGATGTGAAATCCATTGATGTCGTTCAGGACGCCGTCGAAAGTCTCACCAACCACTGGGAGACTCCATGCAGGCGCTCCACGGACGTTGTCGAGCGACCAACGAATCATCTCGTCGTGCACCACGCCAACCGAGTGCGTATTGGTGATGCAGATCGGTGTTGTGAGAAACCCTGATTCACGAATCCACTCAAGACCCGTCATCTCTCCGTTCCCATTCAGCCGATGTGTTCCAGCGAAGAGCGGATGCCCCATTGATTCGAGAGCCTGCGGCAGAATTGCGGTGACGCCCGTTCGAATCGGCCCTCTTCCGCGCAGCAGCTCACCATCGCCCGCAATCAGCGTCTCTGTCGCAACGCGCACGCCGCTGACATCGCTGATCGCGTTGCGCGGGCCGTGCGGAAAGCGACCGATCGTGATCCCAAGGTCTGCGGCTCGTTCACTCCGTGGCATGGCGCTCTCCTTATCGCTGCGCGCGTTCGGCGGCGTACAGGGTGATCGCCGCGGCGACGCCAAGGTTAAGGCTCTCGGCGCGACCAAGCATTGGAATGCTCACCGCCACACGACATGCCGCGCGTAGCGCCGGTGACAGTCCTTCCGCCTCAGTGCCGACGACAATCATTGCGGGGGCGCGGTACGCCGCCGCGGCATAATCCGACGGAGCATCGCCCGCCGTTGCCACACTCTCGCCCGGCCAGCGCGCGAGTAGCTCACGCGCCTCTGTGCCGCTCACGCGAAAGATGGGCACCGCAAAGATTGAACCCATCGTGGCGCGAACGCACTCCACGCTATACGGATCGCAGGTTTCGCCAACCAAGATGACGCCGCCCGCCGCCACCGCATCGGCGCTTCGGATGCAGCTGCCAAGGTTTCCTGGGTCACGTGGGCCTTCGAGCATCAGCCATCGTGTCGCGGCCGACGGATCAATCTGCTGTACCCCTTGCGTCTCGGTCGCAGGCTCAGCGAATACACCAAGAAGCGGCTGTGGGTTCTCGCGACCAGTCACCTTTGAAAGGACGTCGTTTGAAACGTGGATCACACGATCCGCGGAAAGTTTGGTCCCTGCACCATCTGGCCCAACGAGCAGGATGCTGGCGCGCCACCCGGCGCGAGCCGCCTCTTGGAGGG
>CAYSEM010000078.1:0-3019 GCA_964430115.1 uncultured Chloroflexota bacterium
TGCTGAGCGCCCCCATGTTGCCGAGCGCGGCGAAGGCCATTGGGAGGAGCGGCGCTTCTACGCCGCCAGCGATGACGATGTCTGCTTCGCCGCTGCGAATAAGTCGCAACGCGTCTTGGAAGGCGAGGACACCCGTGGCGCAGGCAGCGGCCTGCGTAATTGCGGCACCAGTGAGGCCGTACTTCATGCTCACCATGCAGGCGCCCATGCTCGGACTGAGGGCGGGGATGGCGAAGGCGCTGACGAAGCGGCCCCCCTTCTCGCGGAAGGCATCGGCGCCCATCGTGACCTGTTCAATGCCGCCACCACCTGTGTTGATGACGGTGGCGACGCGATCGCGTCGCTCAGCATCCCACTCGTGGATGTTGGCAAGGCCGGCGTCCTCCATGGCCTCCGTTGCAGCAGCAACTGCGAACTGCACGAAGCGGCTCATGCGTCGCGCCATCTTCATCTCCATCGTCTTCGTTGGATCGAAGTCCTTCACCTCGGCGGCGATCTTCACCTCGTTCGCGGATGGATCGAAGTGCGTGATGCGGCCAGCGCCAGAGGTGCCGGCGATCAGTGCCGACCAGTAACTTGCGGCGCTGTTGCCGATCGGCGTGATCGCGCCGTAGCCGGTGATGACGGCGCGCTGTGCGTCGCTTCGTGGTGCGCTCTGCTCTGCCATCTCGCCTCCTACTTTCCCGTCCAATGCCGCAACACCACGGCGCCATTGTGTCCGCCGAGCCCGATGTTATTGCTGATGGCGGCGCGGAGGGGTGCCTGGCGCGTTTCGAGGGCCACCGTCAGGTTGCACTCAGGGTCCACGTTCCGCGTGTTCAGCGTCCCCGGGATGGTCTGATGGTGGAGGGAGAGGGCGGTGAAGATCGCCTCCACGGCGCCAGCGGCACCCATCAGGTGTCCGGTGAGCGACTTCGTGGCGGAGATTGGGATCTGCGCCGCGCGTGCTCCGAGCGCGCTGTGGAAGGCGAGCGCTTCGCGCGCATCGCCTACGGGCGTGCTCGTCCCGTGTGGATTGATCATGTCGATCTCAGACGGGTCGATCTTGCCGCGCTGCAGTGCCCACTTGATGGAGCGCGCGGCGCCCGCACCGCCCTCAACGGGCTGGATCATGTCATGCGCGTCAGCTGATGAGCCGTAGCCAACCACCTCTGCATAGATCGTTGCGCCGCGCGCCTTCGCGTGTTCGAGGTCTTCCACGATGAACGCGCCAGCCCCTTCGCCCAAGACGAATCCGGCGCGATCCACATCAAACGGTCGCGACGCACTCGCCGGACCTTCGCCGTCGCGCGGTGCGCCGAGGCCGCGCATGTTCATGAAGCCGATGTGCGCCACTTCAATGAGCGGGTTCTCCGTGGAGCCTGAGATGACGGCAGTGACGTCACCGCGTTTGATCGCCTCGGCCGCCTCACCGAGTGCGTGTGTCCCCGTGGCGCAGGCGGAGACCACCGCCATGTTGTGACCAACGGCACCCGTCTCGATCGAGATCATCCCTGAGGTGCTGTCGACCAAGCCGTGCGCAATAAACGTTGGCGCCACGCTGCGCGGCCCCTTCTCCTTCCAGGCCATCTGGTTATCAATGAAGAGTCCCTGCCCTCCAGCGCCAGACCCAAAGACCACACCGATCTCCTCGCGATTCGCATCGGTGATCTCGAGCCCCGAGTCCTTGAGCGCCTGCTTTGCGGCGGCCACTCCCCAGTGAATCTCAGGTCCGGTGCGGCGGATGGACTTGGGATCGAGCCAGGCGGCTGGATCAAAGTGCTGGATCTCACCAGCGACCACGTATGGCGAGTACGCCGTTGGATCCCAGTGCGTGATGCGACCAAGGCCGCTCTTCATCTCCGTCAGCGACGTCCAGACGCTCGCCGGGTCGTTGCCGATCGGCGAGACGATACCGAGTCCGGTGATGACGACTCGACGAGTGTGATCTGCCTCTCGCACGGCGCCTCCTTACGACACGACCGCTGCCGTGAGCGGAAGATCGTCAATAGAGACGATCTCTGCGCCGGCTGCTGATGGGATGCGCTTGACGAGCCCACTGAGGACGCGGCCGTAACCAATCTCTACGTAGCGTTGCGTTCCGGCGGCGGCGGTAGCGCCGATGGCGGCGATCCAATCGACGCCAGTCGTCAGGTGATCAGAGAGTTCGCGCCGCAGCTCTGCAGCGGTGCGAATCGGGGCTGCGTTCGCATTGGCGAGCATCGTGATCTTCGGATCGTGGACGGTGACGGATTCAAGTGCCGCGCGCATTCCTGCCGCCGCCTCTTCCATCAGTGGTGAGTGGCTGGCGATGCTGACCTGCAGCCGCACGGCGCGCTTCGCGCCAGCGGCGCTTGCGGCGGCAACGGCGTGCTCGACGGCGGCAACTTCGCCAGAGAGAACGATCTGACCCGGAGAGTTGCGGTTCGCCAAGACAAGGACGCCGCGCGCCGCCCCTTCGGCAACAATGCGCGACTCTTCCGATTCTGGGAGTCCAAGGATTGCGGCCATTGCGCCAGGGCGTCCGCCGCCTGAAGTCTGCATTAGGTCGCCACGAATGCGCGCGAGCTTCACCGCATCACCAACGCTGAGCGCGCCCGCCGCAACGGCGGCGGCATACTGACCGGCGGAGTGTCCTGCGGCGAAAATTGGTGTCTCGAGTGTTTCGCCGCGGGCCGCGGCTCGCTCGCGCGCCGCCTCGAGAAGCGCAATGGAGATGATCAAGATCGCTGGCTGCGCCTGCTCGGTGCGCTCAAGCGCGTCCGCTGGGCCGTTCGCGATCAGTGCGCCAATCTTCTCGCCGAGCGCCTCTTCCGCTTCGGCCAAGACGGCACGTGCGGCGGGGGAGGCGGCGAGGGCTTCGTTGCCCATGCCGACTGCCTGCGATCCCTGCCCAGGGAAGATCCACGTAGTGATTGGGGACATGGGCGCATCGTAGAGGGGTCACCCAGGGGAGGGGTGTATTGTATGCGTGTATGCATACAAATAAGCGGCGCCGTTTACCCGACCTCTCTCGTGCTGCGGATGAACTGCGGAGCCG
>CAYSEM010000079.1:0-2965 GCA_964430115.1 uncultured Chloroflexota bacterium
CTTGCCTCACTTCCAGACGAGTACCTCGCGGCGCGCGCCGCTGATATCCGCGATGTTGCATCACGCGCCGCGCGCATCTTGACAGGTACGACGATCCCGCTCCCTGGCCGACCAGTCATCCTGGTTGCGGACGACCTTCCACCGAGCGTTTCGGCAGAGATTCCGCGCGAACACCTAATTGGGATCGCGCTCCGCGCCGGCTCACGCACCGCGCATGCCGTGATCTTGGCGCGCGCCGCGGGAATCCCGTGCATTGTGGCGGCGCGTGATCTTGAGGTGGATGGATCTCTTGACGGCGCTGAGGCGATCCTTGACGGCGCAGCTGGGACGCTGAAACTTGCGCCAAGTAGTGGCGATCTCGCCTCCGTGACAGCGGCGCAGCAGAAGAGCGCTGCGGATTCTGCGCGACGCGCAGGGCTCCGTGGAAGGTCGGTGGTGCTCAGCGGCGGTAACCGCGTTCACCTCTACGCAAACATCGGCTCCCCAGAAGACGCGGCACGAGCGGTTGCAGTTGGCGCGGATGGTGTCGGTCTCCTTCGATCGGAGTTCCTCCTCCTGGATCGTGAAGCTCCACCTGATGAGCGAGAGCAGACGCGCGCGTTTACCAAAATCTTTGAGGTACTCGGTTCGGGACGGCCACTGACGCTGCGACTCGCGGATATTGGCGGTGACAAAGAGATTCCATACCTGCGACTCCCACACGAAGCGAACCCGTTCCTCGGCGTGCGTGGCTATCGGCTTGCGATGATCAAGGATCGACCAGATCTGCGGGCACTTTTTGCGTCACAGGTGGCGGCGGCGCTTCGCGCCGCGGCGGCAACGTCGGGAGGTCTGCGGATCATGGCCCCAATGATCTCGGTGCGCGCAGAGGTTGACGATCTTCTTGCGCTCGTTGCTGCAGTTCGTGCCGATCTCACGGCGCGTGGTGAGACTGACGCGGCAGCGTACCCCGCGGCGATCGGCATCATGATCGAAGTCCCAGCTGCGGCGCTGACGGTTGCTGACCTTGCAACCGGGCTCGACTTTGTCAGCATTGGGACGAATGACCTGACGCAGTACGCCATGGCGGCGGATCGGATTAATCCGGCGCTCGTTGCGCTGCAAGATGCGGCTGCCCCTGGGGTTGTGGCGCTGCTTCGCGCGGTCGCCGAAGGGGCGGTGAAGGGAGGCATAGAGGTTGGCGTGTGCGGCGAGCTGGCAGGCACCGTTGCGGGGGCCAAGCTCCTCACCAGTATCGGGATCTACGAACTCTCCATGGACCCTGCCGCAATTGATGAGGTTCGCGAGGGGCTGCTTGGCGCATAAGCGCACCCCTAACCTCTATCTTGTGCACTTGCACGAATAATCGTGAGCGGTTCTTAGCGTTTTGCCCATATTTGGCCCTTGTGGCGGGACCCTGCCGCCCATACGTTGGTGTTGACACGACGCAGGCCGCTTCGGCGGTCACTCCAGGCGGCGCGGAGGCCCCCGGGAGGTGGAGGTCCGGTCGGCCGTCCGATTGAACGGCCTAGGGGAGGGAACCATGGCGAGTATTGCCAAGTACTTCCAGCTCAAGAAGCGTGGCACCACGGTAGGGACGGAAGTCCGCGCCGGAGCCACCACGTTCCTTGTGATGGCGTACATCATTTTCGTGAATGCGAACTACATCGGCGCAGGCGCCGCGGGTGGCGCGATCGGCGCCGCGGGCGCACCGAGCGCTGAAGCGATCTTCGCCGTCACCGCGCTCGGTGCCGGACTTCTCACGATCCTCATGGGCGTGGTTGCGAACTATCCGTTTGCACTCGCCGCAGGGATGGGGCTGAATGCGGTCGTCGCATTCCAGTTGATCCTCGGACTCGGGTTGACCTGGGCCGAAGCGATGGCCGTGATCGTCTGGGAGGGCATCTTCATTACGATCTTGATGCTCACCGGATTCCGCAAGGCAATCCTCGAGGCGATTCCACTCAACCTAAAGCGTGCGATTGCCGTCGGCATCGGGCTCTTCCTCCTCTTGATCGGTCTCTTTGAGGCCAATGTCGTCGTGAAGTCGTTCGCTGGCACCGTGCCACTCGGACTCTTCTCGGGCATCGGCTTCGGCGGGGTTGAAGTTCCCGTCGCGGATCTTCCGCATCTCGCAATCTTCGGCGCGGGCCTCCTCACGGCGCTCGCACTGATCCGCCGACCGGGCGGTCTGCTGATCTCAATCGGCGTCGGCACACTCGTCGCTCTTGTGCTCGGCGTGTCGTCGATTCCGACGAGCTTCATTAGCCCGCTCGACGCATCAAACTTCGTTGGAATCGGTCAGGCATTCGGCTCAATGTTCAGCGTCTGGTCGACGGGGGCTGGCTTCCTCGCCGTCGCACTCGCTGTGTTCTCAATCATGCTAAGTGACTTCTTCGACACTGCCGGCACGATGGTCGGCCTTGGTGCACGCGCAGGGCTCTTGGACAACAAGGGTCAACTCCCAGGTTCGAATCGCGTGCTGCTTGTTGACTCAATCGCGGCTGCAGCGGGCGGCGCGCTCGGCGTCTCCTCCAACACCACGTACATTGAGTCTGCTGCCGGAATCAAGGAGGGTGGTCGCACCGGTCTCACCAGCGTGGTGACTGGCGCACTCTTCCTTTGCGCCGTTCTCCTCTCGCCGATCGCCGGAATCGTTCCAGCTGCGGCAACAGCGCCCGCACTTGTGATCATTGGTTATCTGATGTTTGAGGCGATCCGCGATGTGCAGTGGAAGGATGCCACCGATGGCTTCCCGATCCTTGCGACGCTAATTGTGATGCCACTCTCGTATTCGATCACTGACGGGATCGGCGTAGGGTTCTTGACCTACGGCATCCTGAAGGTGACGTCGGGGAAGGCGAGCGACGTGAAGCCCCTATTCTGGGTCTCGATCGCCGCGTTCGTCGTCTACTTCCTGGTGAAGCTCGGCATCATCGCGGTCTGACACTCGTGTTGCCCTCGTGGGCAGGAGAGGCCGGTCCCT
>CAYSEM010000080.1:0-2936 GCA_964430115.1 uncultured Chloroflexota bacterium
GCGACCGCACCATCGCCGCGCGGTTCACCGCCGAAGATGGTGGCGAACTCGGTCTCGTTCGGTGCAAGCCAGTCGGTTGCGGCGAGTAGTTTCGGATCCAGTTCGGCCGCTGGCGCTGGGTTCAAGAGTGTGGTGATGCCGGCGGCACGAGCGGCGCGGAATGCGGCGAGTGTCACGTGTTGCGGGATCTCCAGTTCGCCCACCACGATCGCCGGTGCGAACTCACGGACCGCCGCTTCCGCAACTGTCGGATCTGTGTTGTTGTTGGCACCGGGGATGATGATGATGCGATTCTTCCCTTTGGCATCGACCCAGATCGGCGCAACTCCACTGCTCCCCTCCACGGTGCGCATCCATGTGGTGTTGATCCCCTCCTTGGCGAAGTTCTCCATATGTGCGCTGCCGTAGGCGTCGTTGCCGACCGCGTTGACCATGGCGACGGGTGCGCCGAAGCGTGCCGCCATCACCGCCTGATTCGCCCCCTTGCCGCCGAAGCCCATCTGGAATCGGTCGCCCACCAGCGTCTCACCCACTTCGGGGAGCCGCTGCGCATACGCGATCAGGTCCATCATCGTGCTGCCAACAACAAGGATGCGTGGTTCACTCATCGTTCACCTTTCGCCCTGCTAGAACCACGCACACTGCGCGGTGAGTCTGCGATGATGATGCCGCCTCCGCGCACTCTGTGCACGGCGTGTCGCAGTGGCACGCATTCGCGAAGGGGGGTCACGATTAGATGGAGGGTGACGTGCGAGAGAGCCAGATCTGGGAGAGCCCCGTCCTCCAGTCGGTGCTCCCTGTGGTCGACGCGCCACAGCATGTGCGCATCTCCGAAGAGGCGATCCGCCAGGTTGCCAAGTGGATGGCGTACGAAGAGTTCGCCCCGATCGGCGGCGGTCCAGCTGGGCCATTTGATGTTGGACCCGACCCGGCCCGAATAACGAACCTCACCATGCTCGTCAACACGTTGAACTTCGCCTTCACAGACTTTGCAACGTCGGTGAAGTTTGAGACCGAGTACAACGGCACCACCTATGTCGACAGTGAGGGGATGGTTGCCTGCATGCACCGCGCGATCACCGCTGGTGAGCCGCTCCTCACCGGCGAATGGGCGGCACGCGTCACCCGCGACGACCTTGCGCGTCTCTTCCGCGGCAACATTGAGATGCCAATGCTCGCTGAGCGCGCGCAGATCCTTAATGACGTTGGCGCGGTCCTCGTTGACAAGCATCAGGGCTCATGGAGTCACTGGGTTGCGTCATGCGCCCCTGCGCTCTATGCGGGAGGTGACGGCCTCTTGGAGCGCCTCCCCGAAGAGTTCCCGCGTTTCCGCGACGTCAGCAGATGGCGCGGCCACGAGGTCACGATCGCCAAGCTCGCGCAGCTCGGCCTCTGGTCGCTTCACCTCTCGCTTGCGCGCGTCGGTGTGAAGACGCTCACCGATCCGTGGCGCGCCACCGCCTTCGCGGACTACATCGTTCCTGTTGCGCTGCGTGTGATGGAGATCGCGCACTTCACCCCCGCCCTGACCGAGGCGATCGACAACGGTGCTGAGATCCCCCGCGACAGCGAAGAGGAAGTGGAACTCCGCGCGCTCTCCATCTATGCGGTGGCGCGCCTGACGGACGAGATCAATGCGCTTCGCCCAGCGTCTGCGCAGCTGATCAGCCCGCAGGTGGATTACCGACTCTGGAAGAGCTACCACGCGACGCATCACCCACATCACCTCACGCGCACGGTGATGTACTGATGCGGCGATGAAGTGTTGATGAAGCAAGCCCATCTGTTCTGGCTCGGTGTAACCGCAGCGCTCTACACGGTGGCCGTTGCCGTGAGCAACCTGCTGATCCCTGTGTTCATCGATCTCGGTCCACTCGGCATGCTCTCCGCGGGGACGCTCACCTTCGGGATCACCTTTACGCTCCGAGATATCGCACACCAGTCGAGTGCGCGAGCGGGGCTCGGCCGAACGCCGATCTTCCTGATGATCGGACTTGCCGCCGTCGTGAATGTGATTGTGGCCGCCGCGCTTGAGACACCAGGGCGATTCTTGATCGCTTCGTTCGGCGCCATTCTTCTGTCAGAGACTGTCGATACGGAGATCTATCACCGCTTGCGTTCGCGCTCATGGCTGATGCGCGTCTTCTCCAGCAACGCAATCAGCGTTCCCCTTGATTCAATCGCCTTCACGGTGGTGGCGTTCGCTGGCGAACCGGGTTATGACGCGCTCGTCATGGCACAGATCGTGCAGGCAGACCTGCTCTTCAAGTTCGGGATCGGTGCGCTCGTTGCGTTCGGGAAGAACTGGTGGGATCGCGCCTAGATGGCGAGAGCGCGCCTGAGCTGCGCCTAGAAGCTGACCCGGCCGCGAAACGCGCCGCTCACAGGATCGATCGTTGATAGTCGAGCCGCTGCACCAACAGCAATCCTTCCGAGCTGCGGTGTGCGCAAGAGGTCTGCTGGAGTCTTGCTCGCTGCGACGACCGCAGCGGGGAGTGCAACGCCGAACGCAACGAGATTCTGCACGCCCACATCCACGAGCGAGACGGCACCAACGAGGGTTCCGTCGCGAAGCGTGGCATGCGCACCCTTCACCCGTGCCGGCATGCTTCCGAGCATGAAGTCGCCGTCGCCGAGGCCGGCGACAGGACAGGCGTCCGAAGCCACCATCAGTCGGTTGCCGAGAATGTCCGCGAGCAACTTCACCACGTTTGACTCCACATGCACGCCGTCACAGATCAGTTCGACGCGCGCGCTGCGGTGCGCGAGTGCCGCACCAACCAGTCCAGGCGTTCGGTGATGGAACGGGTCCATTCCGTTGCATAGGTGCGTAGTGCTCGTGGCGCCCGCGGCCCATGCAGAATTTGCCTGGTCAAACGTTGCAGTGCTGTGTCCCACACTCGTCACGATCTTCCGCTTTGTGAGCGCGCGGATCA
>CAYSEM010000081.1:0-2841 GCA_964430115.1 uncultured Chloroflexota bacterium
ATCCTTCTGGAAGTGGCGCTGAAGCGCTGCTGCGCGATCGTATTGCGCAGTTGCGCGCCGCCCGTACAGCGAAGGGCGTTCGCTCCACGGAGTGACGTGAGCGCGTTAGGCGAGTCCGTGCTGGAGGAGCAGCGCGTGATCGTCGAGCAGTTCAGCCGTTGGTGCGTCGGCAACGATCCGTCCACCACCCATGACGATGCTGCGTGAGAAGGCGGCGCGCGCAAGCTCAAGATCGTGCGTGCTGACGATCAGCGTTTGGCGCAACGTCCCAAGGAGTTCAATCAACTCGCGGCGCCCGCGCGGATCGAGGCCGGCGGATGGTTCGTCAAAGACGAGGATGCTCGGCTCCATGGAGAGCACGGTGGCGAGTGCCACGCGCTTCCGCTGGCCAATGGAGAGGCGCATCGGTGGCCGAGTGGCAAGGTCGAGTGCGCCGACTGCGGCGAGTGCCGCTTCGACACGATCGTGCACCGCACCAGCATCAAGCCCCATGTGGATTGGACCAAAGGCCACGTCCTCCCACACGGTCGGCGAGAAGAGTTGATCGTCTGGATCCTGGAAGACGAGTCCGACCTCCGCGCGCACGCGACCGATCGTCTCATCCGATACGTTCATCTCTGCAACGCGCACACTTCCATGCGTTGGTCGGTAGATCCCATTCAGGTGCAACATCAGCGTGCTCTTCCCTGCACCGTTCGGCCCAAGGAGCGCCACCTTCTCACCGCGCGCAATATGCATGTCAACACCACGGAGCGCTTCGGTGCCATCGGGGTAGCGGAAGTGAAGGTGCTCGAGGTGCACCCAGTGGTCGTCACCTGTCGGTTCGCCGTCGTGGGCGTGCGGGTGCGCATGTGCGGCAGGGAGCCCCGCGTGCGAATGGCTGTGAGTGCGCGCGTCGCTCATCTCAGAACCTTGGCAGAAGCGCGCCAGCGGCGCTGATTAAGGCAAAGGCGGCCAGGGCAAGAGCCGCTTTCGGAACGATGCGAGAATCCTTCTGCTGCAGTCCGCCGAACGAGAGCGAGCCACGCGCCCCGCGCGCAGTTGCCGCCTCCTCGACGCGCGCAGCGCGGGCGTATGCGCGCAGGAAGAGTGCGCCAGCAAGGTTCCCTGTGACTCGTGCACGCCACGGAATCGAGCCGCCGGCGCGCTCACGCGTCTCGCCGATGGGGCTTGCGGAGCGAGAGGATCGCGCGCGGAGCATCCGTGTCGCCTCGTTGCGAAGCAGGTCGAGGTAGCGAATGGTGAGGCCCGCACTTGTTGCAATCGTGTCAGGGAGCTTGAGCGCGCGGAGTGACCCGACGATGCTCTCAATTGGGTAGAGCTTGACCAAGATCAACGCAACCTGGACAGAGATCCACGCCTTCAGCGCCGTGGTGAGGATGATGCGCAGACCGGCACCGCTCACGCTGAGGCTGATCGCCCCCAACTCGCCCGCCCAGATGATCTCGTCACTCCGCGTGAAGAGGAGGGGGAGTGCCGCAACGACGAACGGGAGCGCGACGAGTGCGCGTCGCGCGAGTTGCGCGGGCGCGATCCCGCTGAGTGCGGCAACAGTGGCCACCGCGAGCCAGACGAGTAGATATGCGAGATAGCTCCCCGTAGGGAGGAGTGCAACCGCAAGAGTCACGAGCAGCGTGGTGACGATCGCCGCGCGTGCATCTTGGCGACCGGTTGCGATCATCCGCTACGCCGAACGGCGTCGTGCCGCAACCCGTCCGAGCAGGAGAAGGATCACCACCACAATCCCGACACCAACGGCACCCGCGAGAATCGTGGATACGGTTCCATCAAGTCCTGGAATGGTGTAGTCCGGCAACAGTTCAAATGCTGGTCCCTGGCCTTGATCCAGGAATCCGAGATCTTCTGCGACGCGCTCAAGCCCATCGGGGCTTGCCGACGCAAAGAGAGCTGCCAGACTCACCGTGATCAGCGCGATCACTGAACCGAGCGCAATGCGACGTGGAGCGGACGCACCTCGCTCGGATGTACGCGCGCTCAAGATGTCTGGCGCACTTGCGCTGATGAATCCGATCGCGCCGATGGTGATCAGAGCCTCGCCCACGCCGATGAGTGCATGGGTTCCAAGCATCGCAGGGAGGCCAATACCAATGTCAGTGGTTCCTGAGATCCCGAGCTGCAGTGTGGTGAGGCCGGCTGCCGCCATGACCGAAAGCCACGCGGCAAATCCAACGCCGATAATCTCCGACCACTGACTACCCCCTAGGGCCACGGAAGTCCCGCGCGCGACGAGCGATCCGCCGAGCGTGCCAATCACGCCCATGTTGAAGATGTTTGCGCCGAGCACCAGGAGCCCGCCGTCTTGAAAGAGGAGAGCCTGAATGCCGATCACGGTTGCCATCACGATGCTCCCCGCCCACGGACCGAGCAGCACGCCCGCGAGCACGCCACCGAGGAGGTGACCGCTCGTCCCGGCGGCGACGGGGAAGTTGAACATCTGCGCAGCAAAGATGAATGCGCCAGCGATCCCCATCAGGACCGTTCGCGCAGGGGCGTTCGTGCGCTCCGTTGCGATGCGTCGCAGGGCGATCCCGATCACCACGGCAGTTGCCACCCAGAGTGCGATCGACACCTCTGGAGCGAGGAATCCGTCAGGGATGTGGAGGGATGGGTGCATGCGGTCAGTCTATCGCAACATGTTGCAATAAGCATCCCTTATCCTGCCCAGATGTCAGCAGAGCGAGTGGGGAAGGGTTTAACGGAGCGGCTCCAGGCTGCGCTGAAGGGGCGCGGGCAGCGTTGGACGGAGCAGCGGCAGATCATCGTGGATGTCCTCGCCGCCTCAGACGGACATGCGACCGGTGCGGAACTCATTGAACGGGT
>CAYSEM010000082.1:0-2834 GCA_964430115.1 uncultured Chloroflexota bacterium
GTCAATGATCCGCTCATGTATGACGGGTGGAGCTTTCATCAGAACTTCTTCGGCCCTTCAGTGAAGCTAGAGATTCGCTCCATCACGGGCGATCTGCTCTGGTCGGGCGAAGCGCCTCTCACCGCAACGGTGGAGGGTGCACCGTACGCCACGCTTCCAATCCCAGGGAGCAGTGCGGGACTTGAACTGGTGCTGCAGCGCGATCCTGCGGGCGTGGCGGCGCTCCTTGTGGTGGCGAGCGAGCCGGTCGCACCGGCGAGTCGCGAAGTACGCACGCTCTTCGCTTCGGTCCTGGCGCCGGGGGAGGTTGCGAGCGCGCCGAACGTCAACTTCACCGTGCAGTTGCAAGCAGTCAGTTCATATACGGGGATCATTGCGCGTCGCGACCCTGCGGCGGCGATCGTCTGGCTCGCCGCGGCGCTGATCATGGCGGGCCTCACCCTCACGCTGCGTCGACCGCGCGCGCGACTCTGGATTCGCATCCAGCCGGGACGTGCCGAAGCGGACGCGGCGCTCTTGTTGGAGCGCGGCGCGCGCGCGGAGCAGGCGGCGCCGCTGCTGGCACGCATCGCTGAGACGCTCGGCGCAGCCGCTCGCGGGACAACTCCGAAGGGGACCGCCTGATGGCATCGCTTCGAGAACTTGTCCAGACGCTCCTCCCAACGGCGGAACCGCTCGTTGATGCGCGCGCCGAAGCGATGGCTCGCACCGTCACCTGGGTGCGACTCTTGCGCACGCGACTCCCAGCCTTCGACGGCATGGATGCGGGCGACCTTGCACTGATCCCAGTGGTGACGCTGCGCGCGGTGGCGCCAGATGAGGCGGCGCGTCGGGAGATGGTGGAGTTCCTCGCCAACAGCAATGCGACGGGCATCTTGGCGATCGCGAGTGGCGAGCCGAGCAGCGAGGAGGAGGCCGCGTTGCAGCATCTTGTTGCAGCGGCGGCGGTGACGCGACTCCCCACACTCCTCGTCCGTGATGTGGAGCCTGCCCAACTAGAGCGGAGCCTTATTGGCGCGGTGGTGAATCGACGCGCCGAGCTGGAGCGACAGGCGGTTGCGCTGGAGCGACAGATCGCTGCGCTCGCGTTGGATGGTCAGGGCCTCGACGCACTCGTCGGTGCACTTGCCGCATTCATTGGACGCGCGGTGGCGTTGGAGGCGCGCGGTGGCACGTCGCTCGCCGTCGTCGCGCCTGCTGGCCTTCCAGGTAGTGCAGCGGCGGCGAAGGCCGTCTCGCGCTACTTGGCGAAGCATCGCGCTGATGGGCAACGCATCCCACTCCCTGCGGTTCCGGGAGCACCGGATGCGGAGCGGCACGGCGACGGCGAACGCGCGGAGGATGAAGAGTCGCCGCTCAGTGATGACGGTGATGAGCGCCCTGGATCTATTGTGCTGCTCGGGGATGAGCCGGTGGCGGAGCGTGATCGCATTGCCTGCGAACGCGTGGCACCGCTCCTTGCGCTTGAGATCGTTCGCGTGGCGGCGGAGCTTCCCGCGAACGCGGGACGCGGTGAGACACGAACGCTCCCCGCTGAAGGTCCGCCGTGGGTGGCCGTTGCGGCGCGCCAACCGCGGCCGCATGAGGCAGACGTCCCTGCGCTGCGTCGCGAACTCCGTCTGCTGGCCAGTCCGCGACGTTTCATGTTGCGCGGCAGCAACGAGTCGTTGGAGGTGCGCATCATTGCGGTCGCCGATGCATCTGACCCTGGCGCGCAAGAGATCGCGAAGAAGGTTGCAAAACGACTCAACCGACCAGTTGCCGTTTCCAAGTCGTTCAGCGACCCTGCGGCGCGTCCGGCGGCTGAGGCTGAGGCACGAGCGGCACTCGAAGCGCTCGAGCGTCGTGTTGGTGGGCGCAGCGGCAGTGGTGGCGCGCAAGTGGTGCGCGCCGATCTCCTCCCCGCACACCGACTCCTTGGTGCCGTCACCGCGATCCCAGACGGGCGTCGCCAGGCACTCGCGCTCCTTGAGCCGCTCCTCAGCGGTACACCAGCGGCGCGCAAGCAGCGCATTGCCACGCTGCGGGCCATCTTGGACACGCCAGGCGCCGCAGAGGCGAGCAGCTCGCTCGGCGTGCATCGAAACACCACTGCGTATCGGGTCAAGCGCATCGAAGAGATCACCGGCTGGGATCTTCGCGAACCAGATCTACGCCTTGCCCTCGCACTTGCGTTAAGGATTCTTGATGCGGAGGGAGGAATCGAGGCGACAATCTGACGAGAGAGCCCCATCCACACGCGACCGCTACGATGGACGCATGAACAACGGGACGCGCAGAGAGGGGTCACGTCGTCATCTGCTTGGCGCGCTGCTCGTCAGCGCCGCCCTGATCCTGCCGCTCGCAACACCAACCGCGGTGCGAGCGGATGAGACCCCTGCTCCATGTACGAACTGGGACTCGCTGATCACGCCACCAAAGACGATCCGCGTGCTTCGGACGCGCACGGGCCTCGTGGAAGTGGTGCCGTTCAAGACCTACGTCTATCGAACGCACGTTGCAGAGTTTTGGTCGGAGTATTTGAGCCAACCATATTCAGACGCGCTGCTCGGCGCAGGCGCTGTGGCGATCAAGCAGAACGCCTGGTCCTGGACGATGAATGCGCGCAACTGGTGGGCGGTCTCTAGCTTCACCAGCACGCAGGCCGAATGGGTCCGCGCGGATTATGCAGATGACAACCAGCTGAACGGCTCTGCTGGGAATGAGAGTTGGACGCGACAGCGCCGCGCAAGCGAACATGCGGATGCCGCCCTGCGGATGCGCATCAGGCTCGGCGCAGACCTTGAAGACGATGAGATTGGGGGGCTGCGCTGGGATAGCGAGACATCCACCTA
>CAYSEM010000083.1:0-1378 GCA_964430115.1 uncultured Chloroflexota bacterium
GGTGTGCGTTATCTGAACACGAGCGTCGAAGTTTGGGAGCCGTATGCGGACATCTCCCAGCAAGAGCCGCGCAGCCGCACGCTCTATTACCGACATATGAAGCTTCGCGAAGCGATGCGTCGCTGGGGGAGCAACAACGGGCCGAGTGCCATCTTGGAACACGGTGCAAATCCGGGCTGGGTCAGTCACGAAGCAAAGTACGCACTGGAGCAACTTGGCGCCGAGCTGCTGAAGCGCGGACTTGTCAGCGGATCTGCAAAAAGCGATCTTGAGCGCGCACTTTCAGATGGCGCACATGCGCGAATCGCCGAGGCGAGCGGCACGAAGATCATCCAGATCGCCGAGCGCGACACGCAACTCACGAACCAACCAAAAGAGGTGGGCGAGTTCGTCAACACCTGGTCGGGCGAAGGTTTCTACGAAGAGGGCGTGGCGCCCGCGGAACTCGGGTGGGGGACACACGAGCGTGCACTCCCCGCACGCGGGCTCGCACATGAGGGGGATGGTCCGCGTAACCAGATCTTGATCCAGCGCGCGGGGATGGAGACGCATGTGCGCACCTGGGTTCCAGGCGCAACGCCAGCAACTGCGATCAGCGGAGGAGGCGAATCGATCGGCATGCTGATCCGACACGGTGAGGCGTTCACCATGAGCGAGCACCTCACGGTGCGTGGCGAAGACGGTTCCGCGCGGTACCGACCAACCGTCTACTACGCCTACTGCCCTTCTGATTCCGCGATTGCATCCGTGCACGAACTACGTGGGCGCAACTGGGAGCACCCAGAGCGCTTCCGCTTGCTGAACAATGAGATCACCACTGGAGAAGACCGACTGGGGGTGCTGCTGCTCGGACATCCCCTGAAGGCGTGGTGGAGCGGATCACTCCTCTCCATCGATGAGGCACGCGTGCTGCTCCCCGGCCACTCCGCTACCACGCTGCAGGTTGCAGGCTCTGTGATTGGTGCCGTTGGCTGGTTGCTACGGCACCCGAACGAAGGAGTGCGTGTGCCAGACGAACTGCCACACAACGAAGTGCTCACCGACATTCGGAACTATCTTGGCACGCGCTGGTCGGGCGCCGTTGACTGGACGCCGCTGAAGGATCGACTCGAACTCTTCCCGAAAGTTGCCGATGCGATCCCAGAGGACCCGTGGCAATTTGACGCCTTCCGCGCTAACGTCTAGACATGGCGACACCACGGCGCATGTGGATTGACACCGACACTGCATCTGACGACGCCGTCGCCATGGTGATGGCGTTCAAGAACCCTGCTGTCGAGGTGGTTGGAGTTTCTGTGGTCGCCGGGAATGTTCCGCTGGAGCAGGCCACTCAGATTGCGCTCTACACCGCGGAGATTTGCGGCGCAAAGGTGCCGAT
>CAYSEM010000083.1:1478-2553 GCA_964430115.1 uncultured Chloroflexota bacterium
TTCTGGGTCGACCCCGAAGCTGCACACATCGTCTTTGAATCAGGGATGCCGCTCGAGATGGTCGGCTGGGATGTCTCCGTTGCAGATGCAGTGATTCCAGACGATCTCGCCGCGGAAATCAGCGCGCTTGGCCCGCTCGGCGAGTTCTGCGTTGCTCCACAGCGTGTCTTGCGCGAGTTCTGCCGCACGGAGACGAAGCTCAACGGGTTCGATCTCCCTGATCCGATTGCGATGGCGGTTGCGATCGAGCCGGACATGGTGACGCGGGAGGCGAACCTTCGCGTGGAGATCTCGCTCGGTACCGGACACGATCGAGGGCAGACGATCGTGGATCACCTTGGCGGAACGAAGCGCGAACCGAACTGCCGTGTGGTGTATCGCGTCGACCACCAACGTTTTGTGAAGATGTTGAAGGACGCCTGTGTCGCGTAGCTGGTTTCGCGGAGACTTCGTAGCGCGCGCTAGATCCTTCTGATCAACGCATCAACAAAGCCAGCAAGTCCATAGCGCTGTCCCCGTGTGGGCATCTTCCATCGGTAGAGCGCTGCACCGAGGGAGAACAGCGCGTACATGATGAGAACGCCAAGCGCGCGTACGAGAACATCGTGGATGTCGATCCTGTAGGGAGGAATCGGACTCACGACAAGGTTGGTGAACGCCTGGCTCAGCTCGAGTCCGACTCCCATGATCAATATGACCGTGATATTCGCTCGGCGCGCATCGCCGAAAAGTGCAACGAGTGCAAGGAAGTATGTGCTTGCGCCGATCGCTACCTGTACCGGGAGCCAATTGGTGTTGAGGAGGTTTGGATCAAATTGAAGTCCTGGAATCAGCCGGACAACGTCTGAGCCGATCGGCGCACGCGACCAGTCTGAGTTGGGAAAACCGAAAGGTGCCCAGATATACGCGACGAGAAATGCGAAGGCGACGGTTGCCGATTGGGTGTACCAGTTCTTGAGGACGCGCTGTTGACCCTGCACGTAAACAATCGCAACCAGCGCCGAAATCCCCCCGAGGATCCCCGTAACGTCCACGCCTGTCGTGTCAAACATGGAAGAATTCTATCCGCGTGTGA
>CAYSEM010000084.1:0-2502 GCA_964430115.1 uncultured Chloroflexota bacterium
AGCATGACGGCCAGTCACGATGGTCGTTCGCTGACGGAAACTTCTCGCGCACCAGTTGCGCGAAGGAGTGCTTCGTAGGCGATGGGGAAGACATCAAGGTGGGTGCCGCATGCAGCCCAGAGTTCACCCCGCGACGAGAGTCCAGCGTCCGCGAGAACAATCGGCGCGTCGTGTTCAGGTGCTGGCGTGTGTCCAAACGGAGGGATGCCGCCAATGACGAAGCCGGTCAATACACGGGCCTCATCGGCCGTAGCTCGACGAACCTTTTCATCCTGCGCGAGATTGAGCGCGCGGGTAAGTGCGGTGAGATCAACGCGATCTGCACCTGACACCAGGCAGAGCACGCCGCGCATCTCCGCTCCCCCCTCAATGGAGAAGACGAGACTCTTGACGATCTGCCCAACCTCAACCCCGAGCGCGGCCGCCGCCTGTGCCGCGGTGGCGGTGCTCTCCGCCATGGCGTGAGGGCGCACGTCGACCCCGGCGTCGCGGCCCGCCGCTACCACTCGCTCGGTGAATGCACGTCGCTTCGCTAGATCCATGCGTGCATCCTAGCCTCAGTGTGCGGTGCCACCCGCCTTGATGGTGCGACTTCGTGCGGTCACCATCATTGCAACTCCAGCAACCACGATGCCACCACCAAGCACGATCTGCGGCGAGATCGGTTCCGCAAGGATCAGGCCACCCGCGATTACGGCGACGACTGGGTTGACGTAGGCATAGGTCGATACGAGTCCAAACGGTGCAACGCGGAGGAGCCAGGTGTAGACGTTGTAGGCGAAGAGGCTCCCAACCGTCGTTAGGTAAAAGAGTGCAAAGAGGACGTCCGGTCCGATCGTCTCAGTGCTGATCTGTGCCGGCTCACCGAGGAGCACGGCAACGATCGCGCCACCAACGCTCCCCGCGAGCATTTGGATCGTGACAGCGACGCGTGCGTCTGGGGGGGTCGCTGCACGCCGCTGGCTCCAGATTGACCCGCCACCCCAACTCAACGGACTGATCAGGATGCAGGCAAGTCCGAGCGGATCGAGCGCTGCGCCATCGGTGCGCGGCGAGATCAGGATTGCCACACCCACGATGCCGATCACGATGCCGAAGAGCGTGAGTGGCGCAATGCGGTCCTTGTAGACAACCCGACCGATTACAGCGACCCAGATGGGGAGGAGTGCGATGAGAAGGGCGGTGATTCCTGATGGGATGGTCTGCTCACCGAACGAGGTGACACCAAGCCCCCCAACATTTAGGGCAAGCCCAACGATCACCTGATCGCGAATCTGCGCGCGCGTCAAGCTGCGCAGTGCTGGTCGCGCTACCACGGCAACGATCGCGAACATCACCGCACCCGCAAGGGCGAAGCGGAGCGCGACCATGGTGAACGGGGGGATGGCGCTCCCTGCCGAAGGGTCAACAACAACACGGATCGCGAGGTAGGTGGTCCCCCAGACGATGTAGATCGCGAGCATCCCGAGTGCAATGGCAAGCGGGGAGGCCGAGGTCAGGCGCGCACTGGAAGACATGCGCAGATGATACTCGTTTCCTCGCGTATCCTTCTGCGATGCGCGGCTCACGACTCCCCTGGATTCTCCTCGTCGCGATCTCCGCATTTGGCTACGGATCAGGTCCGCTCTTTGCAAAGTGGATCTATCCCACTGGGTTCGATTGGCTCGACCTCCTCGCCTGGCGTCACTTCCTCGCTGCGATCTTCCTTGGCGTGATCGTGCTTGCACTCCCAGCAGGTCGAGTGGCGCTGCGTTCGTTGTCGCTGCGACGCGCACTCTCCGCGCTCGCAATCGGCGCGCTCTTCGTTGCGAACGCCTCAACCTACTTTGCGAGCCTGATCTGGATTGACGCCTCCCTCGCTGGACTGATGACGTATGCGTACCCAGCGATCGTTGCAGTCCTCTCCATCTTCTTTGCGCATGCACCATCAGGGTTGCGACCCTGGGTGGCACTCGGGATCGCCACCACTGGCGTGGCGCTCGGCGTTGGAGGGATCTCCGCGGGGAAGGAGCCAGCGCTCATCGGACTCGTCCTTGGTGTTGCCTCACCCATCATCTACAGCTGCTACATCATCCTCGCCGCTCGTCTCGGCGGGGAGTCAAAGCGCGGCACCGGATCGAGTCGTGGTGGTGGAATTCCGCCACTTGCTGCGGTTCCACTCAGCCTGGCCGGAACCGCGCTCGGCGTCTTCGCGCTGCGGCTCTTCTCCGGACGTGACCTGCTTCCGATGCCGATCCCAGGCGATGCGCTTCTCCCAATCATCGGCGTAGCCACAATCGCCGGCATCGTGCCGATCGGTGCCTTTTATGCCGGCGCCCAACGCCTCGGCGCCGCACGCGCCGCGCTCGTCAGCACCGTGGAGCCGATCTTCACGATCGTTGCCGCAGGGCTCATCTTTGGAGAGAGCCTCACCCTCATCCAGCTCCTTGGCGGCGCCCTGATCTTGGGGGCTGTCCTCGTGGCCGAGTGGGGAGCGATCCGGCCGAGCACCCCAGCGCGGAA
>CAYSEM010000085.1:0-2407 GCA_964430115.1 uncultured Chloroflexota bacterium
ACATGGCGGGAGTATAGGATGCGAGGGTGAATCAACTTGAACTCACGCTCACGCGACTCGTGCTCGGCCTTGTTGCCTTCGTGGCGCAGCGCTTCGCCCTCAAGAACGAGGTCCTCTTCGCCTCCTCGCGAGATCACGTGCTCGGGCCACAACTAGCCGCGCTCTCAACCGCAATCCGAGATGCCGCACCTGAACGCGCACAGCGCGTTGCCCTTGCGCCATACGGCTACGGAATCACCTCCAAAGTCCGCTACCTCCTTCACCTCATCGGAGCAACCTGGGCGCTCCATCGCGCCAAGATCACGATCATTGATAACGCGTGGCTCCCCGTGCACATCACCGCGCGAAGGAGCGGCAGTCGCGTGATCCAGGTCTGGCACGCAGAGGGCGCGTACAAGCGATTCGGTCACGCGGCGCGGGGTGTAAGCACCCTCGCCGATGGCGCGTTGCGTGCGCTCATTCATCGCGGGTACGACGCCGCGCTCGTCTCCTCTGAAGCGGTTCGGTCTGCGTACGCCGAGGCCTTCCAGCTACCAGTGGAGCGCGTGTATGCCGTGGGCCCTCTCCATGGCGCATGGCTCGCGAGCGAAGCAGACGTTGCTGCGCGGGCCGACGCGCTTCGCGAACAGTATCCGTCTATCACAGGACGACGCGTGCTCTTGTACGCTCCCACGTTTCGCGGTCGTGGCGTCAGCAGACGATCCGCGCTTGCAATCTCTCCAGATGCGATCGCCGCCGCACTGCCGCCTAACTGGATCGTTCTGATCAAGGCGCACCCACTGGTGCCGATCACGGACACCGCAACGCACCCGTCATGCCTCATCGTTGATCGCAGGACGCCCGTTGAAGATCTCTTCCCTGTTGCAGATGCCCTCTTCACCGACTACTCATCATCGGTATTCCTCTGGTCGCTGATGGCTCGGCCACTCCTTCTTGCCATCGACGACATCGCAGAGTACTCGCAGGACCCTGGTCTCTTCGCCGATCTCTCAACGAGCGACGGGATCGGTCAGCGCGTGAGTAGTGCCACCGAGGTTGCCGTGCTCCTGACCGCCAGTGAAACACACGGCGATGCCGTAGCGCGTGAGCGATATCACGACTTTGCCGTGCGTTATCTCGGACCCCGAGCTGAACTTGACGGCGCGCCTGCGCGAGCGGCGGCGCTCATTTTGAGCGAAGAGTTCCCCGCTCAGCGAAGGAGCGAGCGCCAGTAGAGGGTCGCAAAACCTGCCGCAGCGACGGCGAGGAGGCCGGCGAGCGCAAGCGCCCCACTCGCACCAAGGAGTGAGACGGCGGCACCGGTTGCTAGCCCGCCGACCGGCGTAGACCCTGCAAACACGGTGGTGTAGACACTCATCACTCTGCCGCGAAGCGGCGCTGGCGTTGTGGTTTGGATGGAGGCATTCGCAGTCGCCGCCATGGAGATCGCACCGAATCCGGCACCGAAGAGTGCGAGACCAGTGAGCGGAACTGCAACGGTGAGACCGCTCTCCGCGGCGGCTCCCGCCGCCACACTGAACACGCCGAGAAGTGCGCCGCCGATCACAATCAACTTTCTCCGCGGCTCGCGAAGTGCCGCAACCGTCAGTGCGCCAAGGAGTGACCCGAGTCCAATCGCCGCCATCAACCCCCCGAGGCCAGCCGCGCCGATCTGCAGCACCACACGCGAGAGCGGCGGAATGATGACGTTGAAGTTCATCGCCACTCCAGAGATCACACCGATCACAAAGACGCAAAGTGCCACGATCGGGGTGCGCTGCACGTAGCGCAGGCCTTCCATCAGGCTCGTCTTCACCGCCTGAACACTGCGTGGGCGTGCACCGCGAGGTGCAGCATGCAACTCCACCTCCCGCATCAGGAGGAGCGCAAGGAGCGTGGCGAGGAAGCTCGCACCGTTCACCGCGAAACATCCCGCTACGCCGATCACACTGATCAAGACGCCGCCGATTGCGGGGCCAATGACGCGCGCGCCATTGAACATCGCAGAGTTGAAGGCAACGGCACGCCCCACCTCTTCGCGTGGAACCATCTCAGAGAAGAACGACTGTCGAATCGGCATGTCGACCGCGTTGACGGTGCCAAGAGCCACTGCGAGCACGATCAAGAGCGGGATCGACATCACGCCGAACGCGACCAGGAGCGCCTGAAGCAGCGCCAGGATCATCAGCGCTGCCTGGGTGCCAATCAGCGCCTGCCGCTTCGGCAGCACGTCTGCGAGGACGCCCCCGAAGAGTCCGAAGATGAGGACGGGGGTGAACTGCGCCGCGGCGACAACACCGAGCCAGACCGGGTCTGGCGTGAGCTCAGTGATCAGCCACGCCTGGGCGATGGATTGCATCCATGTGCCAGCGAGCGAGATGAGTTGGCCACCCCAGAAGAGTCGGTAGTTGCGATGGCGAAATGGCCC
>CAYSEM010000086.1:0-2393 GCA_964430115.1 uncultured Chloroflexota bacterium
TGCACGCGGTCGTCACCGAGCTCCTTGATGATGCGGGAAATCTGTGCATCATCTGCCCCAGCGAAGAACTCACTTGAGACAAAGACTCGTGGCTCTTTCGCCGTGCGAACCTCACGTACCAGACGCTTCCAGTGATGTTCTGACGGCGCTTCCCCCAGTGTTGGATGCTCGCGGCCGAGCACCGCATATGCCGCACTTCCTGATTGCTGGGTCCGCCCTGCATATCGCACTCCTTGTGCGCGCATCTCGTCGCGACTTGCGTGGCATGCTCCTTGCAGCGCACTCGTCCCCGTCTTTGGTGGTCCGATGTGCAGCAACACACCACCCTCGCGGAGCGGCTGAATTGCCGCCCCGTCTTCGCGCGTCACCGCGTTGCTCGCCTCACTCATGGGGACAAGTATGCTGTACCTATGCGCCTTACGAGCCGTACGGACTACGCCTTGCGGGCGGCCATGGAGCTGGCTGCGGCTGGCGAGCGCCCACGCACCACCAGCGAACTGAGTACTGGGCAGGGCATCCCAGCCACCTACCTCGGCGCCGTACTCGCTGAGCTTCGGCGGGGCGGAATCGTCAAGGCCAGAAGGGGTGTCGATGGAGGGTGGACCCTGGCGAAGAGCGCACGCGAGATCAGCCTCGCCGACGTGATTCGTGCCGTAGACGGGACCCTCGCAAATGTAGCTGGAACGCGACCGGAGAAACTCTCTTACAAGGGGGTCGCGAAAGGGTTGCGCACTGCCCTGATCGCCGTGCGAGCCGCCGAGCGCGAAGTCCTTGAGGGGATCTCCTTGGCTGATGCTGTCGCCGAACGATTCCCAGCCCGTGTGAGGCGCCTCCTCGACGATCCGACGGCGTGGCGCTAACGAGGCTTGACGCAACGCCCACTTCCCTTTATTCTCACCTAAGTTTAGTGAGTATTTGAGCAGAAGGGTTTTGCTCGGAAAGGGTGTCAATGCAGACGTTGATCGTTGTTGCAATCGCAGGGCTCGTCGCGCAGTTCGTAGACGGTTCGCTCGGTATGGGCTACGGCCTCACCTCTTCCACACTGCTCATCTTCGCCGGACTTTCACCCGCTGCAGCATCAGCCTCCGTCCATCTTGCTGAGGTTGGAACCACAGCGCTCTCTGGCGTTGCCCATCATCGATTCGGGAATGTCGACTGGCATGCGGTCCGACGTATCGCCATCCCAGGGGGCATTGGTGCGTTCCTTGGCGCAACGCTTCTCTCTTCACTCTCGACCGAATCCGCAAAGCCCCTTGCAAGTACGTTGCTCTTCACGCTCGGCATTTACGTACTACTCCGATTTCTCCTGGGTAAACAGCGGGTGAGTCGCAAGGGTCAACCAGGTCTACGGTTTCTTGCACCACTAGGGCTGATCGGCGGGTTTATTGACGCAACGGGTGGCGGTGGCTGGGGCCCAGTAACAACCCCAACTCTTCTTGCCGATGGACGTCTTGCGCCAAACCGCGTCATTGGCACCGTGAGCGCAAGTGAGTTCATCGTGGCGATTTCGGCATCTGCTGGATTTTTTACCGCGCTTGGAGGTGAGGTGCTGCGCATGGAATTTGTCGCCGCACTGCTCGCTGGGGGCTTCATTGCTGCGCCGATCGCCGCCTACATGGTGCGCCACTTGAATCCTCGACTCCTTGGGGTAATCGTAGGTGGATTCATCTGCTTCACGAACGCACGGACACTTCTCGCCGCAGCTGGCGTATCCGATGACGCCTTTCGAATCGTCTATGGAGCCATCGTCATCGTTTGGGCGATGTCGGTAGCATTCGTCGTCCGAGCGATCCGTCGCGAACGCGAGGCAGAAGGAACGGGTCTACACAGCCCTGACTAACGTCCGCCTCGCGTGATCTCTCCGCCGCCAATTCGCTGTGCAATCCATACGGGAACAACGGAGACCAACACCAGCAGCAGCGCGACCACATTGACCACGGGGAGCTGATACGAACGTTGCAGCTCGCTGTAAACCCACACGGGGAGCGTGCGGGCGCCGGGGCCAGCGGCAAAGAGTGTGACGATCACCTCGTCAAACGAGAGGGCAAAGGCGAGCAGGCCGCCGGAGAGGAGCGCGGTGCGCATCCCAGGCAGGGTGATGCGTCGGAAGGTCATCCACGAGTCGGCGCCGAGGTCTGCGGACGCCTCTTCTGGGCTGCGCGGTAGGCGGCGCAACCGTGCCACCACATTGTTGTAGGCCACCACAACACAGAACGTTGCATGGGCGATCACGATCGTGTGGAGACCAAGATCGATACCGAAGAGCTTGAAGCTGCTTTGCAGGGAAATTCCTGTGACCACTCCTGGGAGCGCAATTGGAAGCACGAAGAGGAACGAGATCGCATTTTTTCCGAAGAAGCTGTACCGCTGCATCGCGAGTGCGGCGAGTGTGC
>CAYSEM010000087.1:0-2329 GCA_964430115.1 uncultured Chloroflexota bacterium
CGCCAAGGCGGATGATCTCTTCCTGCGCGCGCAGGATCTCGGCGTCGGTGACGGCGTCGATGAGCCCGCCCGATTCGTCGCGCGCGGCGATCGCCGTCTCCCATGAGGCGGGCTTCCCGATGCGAATCGCCGTCGCCACCGTCTCCGGATTGGAGACCGGCGCACCACTCACCAGTGGCGCAGCGCCCGCGGCCTGCAGTCCAATCATGCGTGGCCGCCGCTTCGCAGCACCACTTGCGAGCGCGTCGTTGAAGCCGCGCCAGTAGGCGCTGATGTTCCCCGCATTCCCAACCGGCAGCGCCAACACGTCCGGCGCGTCACCAAGATCGGCGACGATCTCGTGCGCGGCGGTGGCCTGCCCCGCGATGCGGTGCGGATTGATGGAGTTCACGATCTCCACCCCGCCGCCTGCAGCGCCGAGCTCGCGGACGATGTCGAGCGCGTCGTCGAAGTTGCCGCGAATCGAAATGACCTTCGCCCCTGCGGCAAACGCTTGGAGCAGTTTCCCTGCGGCGATCTTCCCGGCAGGGAGCAGCACGACCGCCTCGATCCCCGCGGCGGCGGCGTATGCGGCGGCGGATGCGGAGGTGTTCCCCGTGCTGGCGCAGACCACGGCGCGCGCACCAGACTCCAGCGCCTTCGCCACCGCCACCACCATGCCGCGATCCTTGAACGAGCCGGTCGGGTTCGCCCCTTCCACCTTCAGCCAAAGATCGGATGCCCCAAGAGAGGCGCCCAGGCGCGGCGCGCGCACGAGCGGCGTTGCGCCCTCTCCCAACGTGAGCATTGGCGTTGCAGCCGTTAGAGGCAGCACGGAGCGGAAGCGCTCCATCAAGACTGGACGTGCCGCGCCGCTCATCGCCACGCCCATGCGGGGACGTTCGGCAGCAGCGCGCCGCGCCAGCCGTCCCAGTCTTCCGTCACCACGCCACCGTAAAAGTTCACGAAGTGCAGGTCGGCCGTGCGCAGCTGCGCCGCTACAGCACGGCGCGCATCAGCACCGAGGCCGCGCGCCACCAGCACCACGCGACCCGCGTCGCGCGCACCCTCATAGACGAGCAGATCCGACGCCTGATCCGTGTTGAGATGTCGCAGCCAGTTCATCAGGCGCTCAAAGCGACCGCTCTTGCCGAGTGTTGCAACCCCATCGCCACCAGCAACCAGTCGTCGCACCTCCGTTGCACCAGCGGCACGCAGCAGCGCTTCGCCGCGCGCAGCATCTACTTCGCGATCGGCGACCGCCATAAACCAGCCGTTCGGATACGGGAAGCGCATCGCGTCAGACATCAAGCGCCACGCCTCTTCTTCGCCGCAAGGAACCATGCGGGCGCTGGCGCGTTGTCTGCCGGCGGCAGGTCGCCCCACGACGAACCCTCGCCGCGCGCCACCGCCAAGATGTCGCTGATCACGCCACTCGCCGTAGATCCAGGGCCAGCACCTGCGCCAGCGAGTGTCAGTTCGCCGATCAAGTCGCCAGTTAGAACTATCAAGTTCCCGCCACCAACCGTGGTGCCGAGTCGCGAGTCGGCGGGCACTTCTGTCACGCGCACCGACAACACATCCTTCGCGGCATCATCGCCACCGTTCTCCCACGACGCCAACATGCGCAGGCGTGCGCCGCGAGACGCAGCCGCCGCAATATCGGTCGCCTGAACACCAGTGATCCCTGGCGCGTCATCCAACTGCACATGGTTAAGCGCCGGCCATGCGCCAGCCGCCATGCGCGCCAAGATCACGAGCTTCGCCGCCGCATCTTCGCCTTCTACATCAGAGCGCGGATCCGCTTCGGCGTAGCCGATCTTCTGCGCCTCGGCGAGCGCCTGCTCGTACGACCAGCCTTCGCTCTCCATCTTGGTGAGGATGTAGTTGGTGGTGCCGTTGATGATCCCCTTGATGGAAGTGATCTCGTTCGCCGCCATGTCGCGCGCCAGCACGCCGATCACCGGCACCCCCGCCGCAACGGCGGATTCGAAGCGCAGCGCTGCACCAGAGGCGCGCGCAAGCGCTTCGAGTCGCGCACCGAAGTTGGCGAGCAGCAACTTGTTCGCCGTCACCACCGGCCGCCCCGCTTTCAGCGCAGTTTCAACGACAGGAAGCGCAGGATCCAGACCGCCCATCAGCTCAACCACAAGATCCACATCAGATGAAGCTAGCGCCAGAGGATCCGTGGTCAGCGGCGCAATCTTGCCGAGACCCGCAGCCTCGGCCTTCGCCACATCGCGCACCGCAATGCCCGCGATGTCGATCCCCCACTCCTCATACCGAGAGACCAGACCCCGCGCCACGGCAGCACCCACCGTCCCTCCGCCGAGGAGGGCGATGCTGAAGC
>CAYSEM010000088.1:0-2306 GCA_964430115.1 uncultured Chloroflexota bacterium
ACCCGATCACCATCGCGGAAGTATCGCTCGCCTGGGATGCGAACGCGTGCCGGCCTTCTGGTGCGCTCTGGCAACGCCGACTCGTCGTGAGGTGGAGTTGAGCCTGCGCGCTGCTGATCGCCCACCTCCACGCGGCGCCCAGTTGCCCATGGCGGAATTCGACCGATCGGCCGTGTAAGCGGCGGTTCGTCGTGGTCTGAATCAGCGAACGGCGCATCCACGCCATCGTCGTGGTGGGGCGTTCGTAGTGAGCCAGATCGGGCCCCGGCTCCGTAGGCGCGGCGCTTCGCCTCAAGGTCGCGCCCTGGGCTGAACGGGCCATCTGGCGTGCCCGGTCGCCCACTCCCTTCGCGCCACGCCTCTCCACCAGCAAAGCCGCCTCGTGCCGATCGATAGCCTGCAACCCCGCGGCCGAATCTCGTGGTGCCGTCCGTACGCGGATCTTCATCATTCGCCACCTCAAGCAGCTCATCTGGGATTTCCGCGAGGAAGCGTGAAGGCACGCCCTCGCCATCGCCCCATCCGCGCCGGATCGCATAGGTCAGCGCCAGACGTCGCTTCGCTCGGGTGATCCCGACATAGCAGAGCCTCCGCTCCTCCTCCATCTGCTCCTCATCCATGAGTGCACGGCTGTGCGGGAAGAGGCCCTCAGTCAGGCCGCTGATGAACACGGTTGGCCATTCGAGTCCCTTCGCCGCATGCATCGTGATCAGCGTCACGCGCTCGCTCTCATCTTCAATGGAGTCCTGGTCGGCAACGAGTGCCGTCTCTTCAATGAAACGGTCAAGCGCATCGAGCGGCTCGAGTTCAAGGAAACGTCCTGCGATGCCACGCAACTCGAGCAGGTTCGCCCAACGCTCCTCACCTTCGACGCCTTCGTTGGCCAAGTAAGCACGCAGTCCCGTTTCGCTATAGACCGCGTCAAGGAGCTCCGGGAGTTCAATGAGTGCGAGGCGGCCACGAAGTCGCGAGATCAAGCCATCAACTTCAGCAAGAGCTTTACGCGCCTTCGGCGCAGCCCCCGGCACTTCACCGCGTCCAGCCGCGGCAATCACTCGCCCGAAAGGAACTCCGTCAGGTGCGTCACTGCGCGGCGCCGCCGCCTCTCGCAAGAGTTCTACGGTCTTCTCGCCAATCCCACGTGGCGGCACGTTGATGATCCGTTCATACGAGATGCGATCGGTATCACTCCGCAGCACGCGCAGCCACGCCAACGCATCTTTCACCTCGCGGCGCTGATAGAAGCGCGTTCCTCCGATGAGCTGGTAAGGGATTGAGGCGCGCAGGAGCGCCTCCTCGATCGCGCGCGACTGAGCGTTTGTCCTGTACAGAATTGCCATTCCGCCGTATGACTCAGCGGGTTCTGCATCGCTGCCCCCCCTCCCCTGCCGTGGCGCGGCGTGCTCTTCAAGACGGCGAACGATCCACGCTGCTTCGTCCTCCGCATCAAAGCCACCGTACACAGGGATCGGCAGTCCCCCAGACTGATCCGTCCAGAGTTTCTTCGCCTTGCGGCCGCGATTATTGGAGACAACACCGTGCGCGGCGTCAAGAATGGACTGCGTCGAGCGATAGTTCTGCTCAAGGGCGATCACCTCTGCCTTCGGCCAGTCGCGCTCAAAGTCCAAGATGTTGCGGATGTCCGCACCGCGCCATGAATAGATCGATTGGTCATCATCGCCAACCACGCAGAGATTCCCGTGCCCTGCGGCGAGTTCGCGGATCCAGGAGTATTGAATGCGGTTCGTGTCCTGATACTCATCCACATGCAGGTACTGCCACTTCGTTCGATAGCGCTCAGCGACTGCTGGAGCCTCCTGCAGCAGTCGCAGCCCTTCAATCAATAGATCATCAAAGTCGAGGGCCTCAAGTCGCTTGAGCTCCGCGGCGTATCGTCGCGCGAGCCCGGCAATGAGACGCTCATGATGGGTGACTGCCTGGTCCTCCATCTGATCAGGGGTAAGGCCGTCGTTCTTCGCACGGCTGATCGCGCCCAGGATCAAACTCGGCTTCGTGGAACCTGTTGCGGGGAGGTCATCCTCCTTCAGGAACCCTTTGATGACGCGCGCTTGATCATCTGCGTCATAGATTGCAAACTCTCTCGGCAGACCGATCGCCTCTCCATCACGCCGCAGCATGCGCACGCAGAGGCTATGGAAGGTGCCCATTGCTACGTCGCGCGAGCGTTCACCGATCATCTCCTCAAGGCGTGCACGCATCTCTGCCGCCGCCTTGTTGGTGAACGTCACCGCCAAGATGCGCCACGGGGCGACCCCCTCGTGTTCAATGAGCCAGGCGATCCGGTG
>CAYSEM010000089.1:0-2264 GCA_964430115.1 uncultured Chloroflexota bacterium
GCAGCTGCGGCGGGCGACGCGATGGCGCAGCGCAAGATGGAAGATGAGCGCTACGCACTCTTCAGTGAGGCCGCCGTGATCTTCCTCGACTTGCCAGACGCGGTCTTCCGCGGCTACGAAGGGGATGAGCAGTTGCTTGGTCGCGTTCGCGATGGCGATGTGCCACCAGTTGCGCTGCTCGCAAAGGAGATCGCGCGACTCGAACCGCAGCAGGTCTACTTCCCGCTCGGCATTGGTTCACATGTTGATCATCAGCTCGCACGCAAGGTTGGTGCGGCACTGCTGGCAGAACCGCGCAAGTGGGAGATGCCTGGCCCAGACTGGGCGAGCAGAATCTCGTTCTATGAAGACTTCCCGTACGCGTGGTGGAGCGAGTTCAACGCACAGGCCGGTCTCCCTCCAGAGTATTCCGCCGAACTACCGGCGGATGTAGCGCTGACGCCTGAGATCGTGGACACGAGTGCGGTCATTGAAACAAAGATTCAGGGGATCTCACTTTACGAATCTCAAACACCGCACCTGTTTGGCTCAGTGGAGAAGATGGCGGACGCGGTGCGTGGACATGGCGCGCGCGTGGCACTTGATGCTGGTCGCTCCGGATCTGCCGAACGCTACTGGAGTGCTGTCCGCCGCTAAGGCCGAAGGTCACTACGCGCGCACACCGTTCCGATCAGGGACGAGTGCAGGATCACCACCTACGGCGAGCGCATAGATCGCTTCGATGTCTTGCATCATGTAGTCGATGCAGAACTCTTCGTGCACCATTTCGTGTCCAGCGGCGGCGAGTTTCGCCGCGCGATCAGGATGTGTGAAGAGTTCAATGATCGCCGCTGCGAGTGCAGATGGATCGTGCGATGGAACGAGCGTGCCCGTCACGCCATCGGTGATCATCTCCGGGATTCCCCCTACGTTGCTCGCCACCACCGGTCGCTCTGCCGCGAGTGCTTCAAGGATGGCGATCCCTTGAGCTTCGCGGTAGCTTGGCATTGCCACCACATCTGCCGCCGCCAAGACCGCAGGGATGTCGTCACGACGACCAAGGAACGCAACGCTGTCGCAGCAGAGTTCGCTGCGTAGATGTGCGGCGGCGAGCCCCTCGAGCCGATCTCGTTCGGAGCCTTCGCCAGCGATCAAGAGGCGCGCCTCTGGGAAGTGGTGGTGCACCAGCGGCCAGGCCTCAATGAGCGTGGGGTGCCCCTTCTCAGGTTCAAGGCGGCCAATCGCCACCGCCACTGGAGCGTCGACGGGGATGCCGAACTCCTTGCGGACTACGTCGCGGCCAGGCGCCTCATCAAAGCGTTCCAGATCCACACCGTTGTAGATCTTGCTGACTGAGGTGCTGTCGCGGTTCTCGGCCACGATCTTGCGCACGATCGCGTCACTCACGGCGATCAACCAATCAATGCGCGGCGTGAGCTTCTCAAGCAGTTCACGATCCTCCGCAGACCGGAAGCGGCTCGAGTGCAGCGTGGAGACCACGAGCGGGCGCACACCGGTGCGCTTCTCCACAAGGTCGGCCGCATAGACCGCAACAACATCGGCGCGGAACATGTGCGCGTGAATCACCTGCGTCTTCAGCGCGATCATACGCTCGGCGAGCGCCGCCGCCGCGCGATCATCATGTTCGTCTTCAATCACCTCAACGGGAATCTTCAGGCGTTCGAGTCGCTTCACCGTGCTCCCGTGAGAGAGCGAGACCACGCACACATCGTGGCGTGAGCTATCAAGGCGCAGCACTGTGCTGACGAGGCTCTCTTGCGCGCCTCCGTTCGTCCCAGTCGCAAGGAGCTGCATCACGCGGATGCGTGAGCCATCAGGGAGCGGGCCCGCAGGGGCACGCCCTGTGCACGGTTTCTGGTGACTCGTGCGGCTCATCCAGGAATCTCCAACTTCATCACCTGCGCATCTACCGCGCCACACTCGTACTTGTACGGTTCGTTCCCGCGCAGGAAGTCCAACTGCGCGCGTCCCTCGTTGATTGCGAGGGTCAGGCCGTGCACGAAGAGAAGCACGCCGGGCGAGAGCGCCCGCGCGGCCGCATCACCTCCAGCATTCCAGTATCGCAGTGCACCAGCGTCGCGAAGAAATAGTCCCGCGGCGAACGTGCCGAACTCGTCGTTGCGCGCCTTCAACATCGTGATGGTGTTCCGCGGCGCCTTGACAAAGAGTTCGCGCAAGAAGGTTTCCTCTTCCGCGCCTTTGGGTGTTTCGGTAAAGAGTCCTCGTTCACCCCAACGTGCGCGATGCAGACGAATGAACTCTGG
>CAYSEM010000090.1:0-2216 GCA_964430115.1 uncultured Chloroflexota bacterium
GGGAGCGCCTCACCGGTGGTGAGCAAGATCCCCTGCGTGTATCCGAGTGCGCCAGAGAGTGCTGCGCCAGCAATCAGCAAGACGAGACCTGTGTGCATGACGAGCGTGAATCGGTACGAGCGTCGGAATCTGTCCCCGTGAACGATCTTGCCGCCCGGAGCTTCTGGGTCGGGGCTCGTGCTCGCCTCCCATCCGCGCGCGCGCATCTGTTGCGCAACGCGAGTTGCGGCGTCTTCGCTCTCTTCGGCGGTGAGTGCGGTGGCGAGTTGCATCGTGCCGCGCCCAGCGAGCGACGCGTCGAAGAAACTCCCCGGCTGCTCCACGCGACTGCGCGCCGTGACGGCCCGGATCTTCGGCAGACGGTCAAGCGTGCAGACGGTGATGGAGACGGTGAGCAGAATCAGCATCGCCGTAAACCACGGCGCGGTGAAGATGCGGAAGAACCCGAGCCGCTCAAAGACGTCTACGAGTGGTCCCAGGGTGGGCTCGTAGAGTGCGCGTAACTGACCCATCTCCAGTGCGTAGTCGGAGGCGCTGAGCAGCGCGTAGTCGGGGAGCTGACGGAGGGCCACGCCAACAGTCGCGGCGATGGTGATCGCGGCGATCTGCACCATGGCGAACTGCACGTTCGCCAGGAGCGCGCGAACCACAAGGAGCGGGCCTCTGATCACCTCCTGATGGTAGCCTTCGCACCGATCGCCCATCGGGCGAAACCAGGCGTAGGGCCGTCTGCGCAGGAGGATGAATGGCGAAGGGACAGGAGCGTCCGGCACTGGATGATCTAGACCGCCGACTCATGGAGGTCCTTCAGGTTGACGGCCGCCGTCCCTTCACGGAGATCGCCACCGCATTCGCCGTTCCCGAATCCACCATCCGCGCGCGCTACAAGGCGCTCGTCGATCGCGGCGCACTGAAGGTGATCGCGGTTGCAGATCCACTGAAGGTTGGCTATCCGCTGATGGCGATGATCGGCGTGCGCTGCACACCCGCCGCACTCCTCTCCACTGCGTCCGCACTCGAGGCGCTGCCTGAGGTGAGCTACTGCGTGGTGGTTGCTGGCGCGTATGACCTGCTCATCGAAGTCGTCTGCGAAGACAACGACGCGCTGCTCGCCTTCCTCACCGAACGACTCCGCTCAATTGACGGCGTGCTCGAAACCGAGACGTTCGTCTATCTGCGAATCCTCAAGCAGAACTACGAGTGGGGCACCGCAACGCCGTAACGCCGTATCGATACGGGGCTCGCACTATGAAGCGCGCGACTTCCTCCAGCCAACAAGTGCCGCGCCGCCAATCCAGAGCAGTAACACTGCAAGGATGATCTTCGGCAGCTCGTGAATCCAGCCGTCATCACCCATTGACTCACCGCCATCAATTGGTCCAGGTGCTGGTGCAAAGAGTGGCATGGGGCCAGCGACGCTGCCGTCCGGCAAGAGGCACGTCATAAGTCCAGGATCTGTTGGGTCAGCGTCTGGTGCGCATGGCTCAAGGCCCGCGATGAAATCTTCGTACCACTGTTCGTACATGGCGCCCCAATCGGGATCGTCCGCCCCTGGCGCATCTGAAGCTCCTGGCATCACGTCGCTAATTGGCAGAACGCCACCAGGTACACCGTCGAGCGCCTCAATGAATCTCAGCGACTCAGGTGCGTCGGCTGGAAGTGCATCCCCTTCCTGTCGATCAAACGTGGCGTCACCCGTCAGCGGGTCTACCAGATAGACAAATGTGTGGCGGCTGATGCAGCCAGCCTGGCAGTCGCCCCAGCCATGGGTGTACGTCACCACCCAAGTTGCACCGCTCCCCGGATCGCCCTTCACTTCAATGTACTGCGATGCGCCGATCAGACCGCCATCCAAGAAGACGAAGTCATCAAACGGCGCTCCGGTAGCGAGCACCGCCTCATGGGCCTCCGCAGGGGTGTCGATCGGCAGCGCGATGCTCCCTTCACCATGGGCCCGAACTGAGAGGGGGCTGGCGAAGATCAGCACAACCGCAATCAGCGCTCCAAGCCCACTAATTCGTCGTACTCGCATGCTGCACCTCGTTCAATAGATCTGGCGAAGTGTTCGCCTTCTTCATTAACGCGCGAAGGCTGCGTCTGGTTCCAGCGCGCGTGGCGCGTGGTCGGGGCGGAGGGATTCGAACCCACGGCCTCCTGCTCCCAAAGCAGGCGCGCTACCAAGCTGCGCTACGCCCCGTCGGTGCCATCCTAGCGTG
>CAYSEM010000091.1:0-2123 GCA_964430115.1 uncultured Chloroflexota bacterium
TCTGGCTCGGTGTAACCGCAGCGCTCTACACGGTGGCCGTTGCCGTGAGCAACCTCCTGATCCCTGTCTTCATTGATCTCGGTCCGCTCGGCATGCTCTCCGCAGGGACGCTCACCTTCGGGATCACCTTCACGCTCCGAGATATCGCGCACCAGTCGAGTGCACGCGCGGGCCTCGGCCGGACACCAATCTTCCTGATGATCGGACTGGCTGCGGTGGTGAATGTGATTGTGGCGGCCGCCCTTGAGACGCCAGGGCGATTCTTGATCGCCTCGTTCGGCGCCATTCTTCTGTCAGAGACGGTAGATACGGAGATCTACCACCGCATGCGGTCGCGATCATGGCTGATGCGCGTCTTCTCCAGCAATGCCATCAGCGTTCCCCTTGATTCAATCGCCTTCACAGTGGTGGCGTTCGCTGGCGAGCCAGGTTATGACGCGCTCGTCATGGCGCAGATCGTGCAGGCAGACCTGCTCTTCAAGTTCGGGATCGGTGCGCTCGTTGCGTTCGGAAAGAACTGGTGGGATCGCGCCTAGGTGACGAGAGCGCTAATGGCCCGCGTTTAGAAGTTGACGCGGCCGCGGAGCGCGCCGCTCACAGGATCGATCGTCGAGAGTCGAGCCGCTGCGCCAACAGCAATCCTTCCGAGCTGCGGTGTGCGCAAGAGGTCTGCTGGAGTCTTGGTCGCTGCGGCGACGGCGGCGGGGAGTGCAACACCAAACGTAATGAGATTCTGTACGCCCACATCTACCAGTGAGACGGCGCCAACGAGGGTTCCATCGCGAAGCGTGGCATGCGCACCCTTCACCCGTGCGGGCATGCTTCCGAGCATGAAGTCGCCGTCGCCGAGACCGGCGACAGGACAGGCGTCCGAAACCACCATCAGTCGGTTGCCGAGGATATCCGCGAGCAACTTCACCACGTTTGACTCCACATGCACCCCGTCGCAGATCAGTTCCACGCGCGCGCTGCGGTGCGCGAGCGCCGCGCCAACCAAGCCAGGCGTCCGGTGATGGAACGGATCCATTCCGTTGCATAGGTGTGTGGTACTCGTGGCCCCCGCGGCCCAAGCGGCATTCGCCTGATCCAGCGTTGCCGTACTGTGTCCAACACTGGCCACGATCTTGCGCTTGGTGAGCGCGCGGATCAACTCTTCACCACCTTTTAATTCAGGTGCAACAGTGACGATCCGGAGTGCCGACCAATCGCTCGGTCGATCGTCAAGTGCGCGCAAGAGCTCGGCAGGGTTGATGAGCACCATCGGATCGTGCGCGCCCTTGCGGGCGTGACTGATTGCGGGTCCTTCAGAGTTTGCGCCGAGGATGATCGCTTCATCGCGTGCGCGGCCACGCTGCAACTCTTCACCCTGTTCGGCACGCGCCACGCTCACCGCACGAACCCATAGTCGAAGGCTCTCAACGGGAAGGCTCACAGCCGCCGGCGTGAACGCCGCGTATCCGTGCTTGGCGGTCTCTACGGCAAGTGCGCGCAGCGCAGCAACGATCTCGCGCTCTGGGCTCTTCATACCGCGGGATGCCATCAGCAGCGCCTGCGCACCGCCAGGTCCGAGCACATCGTGTCCGCCAGCACCATGCAGGTGCACATCAACATAGCCAGGAACAATCAGCCCTTCAACGCGACGTGCACGCGAGGCAAGCGCACTCCCACTGCGAGCACGCGCAACAGATGCGATTGTTCCGAGTCCGCTCGGGTCAATCCCAATCAGAACGTCGTCGAGAACCTTGCCGTTAACCAGCGCCGCGCCACGAATGCCACGCAGTGCGGTTGCGCCTTTTGCCACGACTACTCGCCTCGAAGTCCAGCAACGCGATCGGCGTAGCGCGCGAAGTAGCGCGCGTTCCAGTCATCACCGCCCGGCGCATTTGACGACTTCCAGATCGGCGTCTCCACGCCCGCCTCATCGAGTCGCGCCAGGAGTCGCTCAAGGAAGAGGTACCAGGCGGCGGTAAAGAGCATCGTGCTCGCCGCAAGTGCAGAGCTTCCATCTGGTCGCGGGAGCAGCGCATCACCACGTGGAACGCCTGTGTCGATGACGTGCGTTGCAACCTGCGCCAGCGTCTTCCCGGATGGGTGACGGCTGGTGAGGCCCGTGGAGTGCGGCA
>CAYSEM010000092.1:0-2105 GCA_964430115.1 uncultured Chloroflexota bacterium
CCGCTCACGCGTGCGGACATCAAGCGGCACGCGCGCATCAGCGTCCGCTGAGCAGTTCCCTCGGCACCGCTATCCTCTGCGCATGTGTGGACGCATCGTGCAGAGCAGCAGCCCAGAGGAGATCGCGCGCGAGTTCGGCGCGGCGATCGATCCAGTGATGCGCGGTTCGTGGCAACCGCACTGGAACGTGGCACCCACGGCAACTGCGGCACTCATTGCACCGCACGCCGAAGTGGAAGAGGCGAACGGCACCGTGGTGCACGAGCGACTCCTCACCTACGCGCGCTGGGGGCTCGTCCCACACTGGGCGAAAGATGAGTCGCTCGGCAACCGCCTCTTCAACGCGCGCGCAGAGACCGTGGAGACGCTGCCGAGCTTCCGAGATGCATTCAAGCGCAACCGCGTGATCGTCCCCATTGACGCCTTCTACGAATGGGAGAACCCCGAACACCTAGAGGCACTCGGCACGCCGATCCCAAAGAAGGCGCCGAAGCAGCCGTGGGCATTCCTTCCCGCCAACGGTGGTCACTTTGCGCTGGCTGGACTCGCGAGCATCCGCGCTGGCGCGAACGGCACCCCGCTGCGCACCTTCACGCTGATCACCACCGAAGCGAACGCCGTGGTTGGTCGCATCCACGACCGCATGCCCGTGATGCTCAACACCCTTGATGAGCGCGCCGCCTGGTTGGACGAACGCACGCCGATCAGCGCGCTCCGTTCACTCCTCGGCCCTGCACCTGACGCGCTGGTGCACTCACGCCGCGTCTCTCGCGCCGTCTCCAACGCGCGCAACGAAGGCCCGCAGCTGATTGATGAGATCCCCGACGAGCGTGCGGGCCTCGGCCTCTAGTTAGTCAGTTCGATAGCGCGTCGCCAGGTACGCCGACGCGACCGCGGCGTCGATCGCGTGCGGCACAGGAACCACGCAACTCGTTTCACTCACAGTCCCTCGTGCCACCGCTTCAAGGCAGCGTGCCTGCAGCGCGAAGCCAAGATCCATCGCCTCAATGGAGTTGCCGATCGGGCGGGGACCAGCAAGGTTGAACATGTGCCCTCGCGCAATCAGATGAATCGAGCGGCCGTCAGTGAGTCGCAGCGTCATCAGGTCGTCCGCGTACTCTTCCGTTGAGCGAACCAGTGGTGAGGCGAGCATGCCTGTGACGTCAATCTCCTCAGGAAAGTGCCCCGCGTTGGCAAGGATCACCCCATCGCGCAGGTGCGGCAGGTCGGCAGCGGTGATGACGTCGCGCGCCCCCGTCACCGTGATGATCAGATCGGCGCTGCCGAGCGCCTCCTCACGAGGCGTGGTGTCGAAGCCGTCCAGATGGGCTCGCAGGAGGAGGACCGGGTCGCGCTCCACCACGGAGACCTTTGCGTACCCGCCCCTGAAGTTCGCCGCGACCCCACGCCCCACGGAGCCGTACCCGAATACGGTCACCCGCTCTCCATTCGCCGTCTTGTTCGTGATGCGCATGTACGACTCGAGGGCACTCTGACCCACCGCATGCTCGTTCTCGGCGAACTGCTTGATCGGGCTGTCGTTGATCACCAGGATCGGCATGCGCAGCTGTTCGCGGAGTGGCTCGAGCCGCATGCGGCCAGAGGTTGTCTCCTCCGTGCCGCCACGCAGCCCGTTGTACGGCGCCTTCAGATAGTGCGCATAAAGGTCTCCACCGTTATCAAGGATGAGATCAGGCTTTGCTGCAACAACCTGCGCGAGGTATCCCGCATGTTCTTTCGCATCCTTGGTCGCCTCGCCGATCACGCGAACGCCATGTGCGCGAAGACGTTCCACCGCATCCGGTTGCGTGGTGTTGAGATTTCCTGTGGAGACGAGTTGCGCGCCACCCGCCTGCAGCGTCAAGAGCAGCGCAACCGTCTTCGCTTCTAGGTGGATGCCGGTTCCAATCGTCAGCCCCGCGAACGGCTGTGTTCCTGTGAACTCCTCTGCGATCTCGCGCAGCAGCCGCGACTGTTCGGCCACCCAATCAATGCGCGCGCGTGGCGCGCTGCCGCTCACTTCTGTGTCTCCCAGGTCAGATCTCGAGCGGGACGCCGAGCAGTTCAAGCAGTTCGTTCAGATTGGCGCGTGCCTCAGCCAGCGC
>CAYSEM010000093.1:0-2100 GCA_964430115.1 uncultured Chloroflexota bacterium
TCGTTGGAGAGTCCGCGCGTGCTCCCTTCGTGCAACTGCTCGCGCTGCAGCGGCCAGCGCAGTCGTTCGGTGCTGACCGTAGCGCCGCCGCCCCATGGGATCAACGAGATCACAGCGCCAGCCGCGGCGTTCGATGCAAAACGCGCGGGTGCAGTCAGGAGGCGAATGCGACTCGTCGCGTCGAGCAACGAGCAGTCAACGGCGCGTGCACGCGGATGCGCAAGGAGCGCGATCGTGCCGAGCGAGTGATCGCTGCGACCGCCGCTCGCGCCGAGCGCGCCGAGGATCTCAACACGCGCCGCCCCTCCATCACACGCGGCGAGCAGTGCAAGCTCCGTATCCGTTGCATCCTTGTCGTGCGGTGAACGAGAAACGCGGACTCCCTGCGCGGCGAATGCGTCCACCTCGTCTGCGCGGAGTGTGTCGAAGTCGCCAACGATCAGATGGAGGGCAAGGCCGAGTGGTGCCGCGGCGCGCGCGCCGCCATCGACGCCAATCACGAGTTCGGCGTCAGACCAGCCCGGCCACGCGGCGTCGAGCGCGGCGCGAGTCGGTTGGTCGCCTCCGGCAAGGATCAGTGCGCGCAGATGCCCTCACTCTCTATCGCACAGGGCTCCTGCGTCTCCCTTCGCCGGCATGACCCGGATCAGGTTCGTAGGGTCACGGGTTCTCCCGTTTCTCAGCGCCCTATGGCGCTCCCCTGTCGCGATGCGGTGATTCTAGCGCGTTCGCGCCGCGAGATACGCGTCAACCCACGCCGCGACGGATTCGGCGTGTTCGTGCGCGTCTGCCTCTGCAATGAATCGTTCCGGATCAAAGAATGGTGACTGCACACCGATCGCCCGCAGTCCCGCCGCGCGCGCCATGCGAACGTCATCCAGTGTGTCGCCGAGGTAGGCCGCCAGATCCGGGGTGCTGCCGTGGCCGAGTGCGGCGAGGCCGCGGCGCAGCGGCTCCGGATGCGGCTTCTGCTCCGTGATGTCATCGCCGTAGACCACAGAACCGAGAAGATCGGCGACGCCAGTGCGCTTCAGCTGCCCAGAGACCACCTTCCGGTCTCCCGCCGTCACCACGCCGATCGGAATCCCCGCCGCAACGAGTCGCTCAAGAGCGGCGCGCGCACCAGGAAGGAGATCCGCTTCGTGGCCGCGATACGCGCCGTGCCAGATCTCTGCCGCTCCTTCTACTAACGGCTCGGGAACACCGAGCGCCGCGTACATGCGACGCCAGTTCGGTGAGTAGTGGAGGCCGTAAAGCTCGCGGCTCAGCGGGGGGAGGCCGATCGATTTGATCACCTCCACGTTCGCCTCATACACGTGCTCGGCGGTATCGATCAGCGTTCCGTCCCAATCGAAGAGGATCGCCTTCATTGGCTCATCGTACGACGCGCGTAGAATCGTGGAATGAACGACCGCGCCGCCGCCCCAATCCCCGCTGGCGCCGGAGAGCCGCGCAGCCTGATTACGAGTTTCCCTGGAGGCTTGCGCGTTCGCGCCACCTGGGGGAGCAGCGGCCAGGCGGCCGCCGTCTTCGCCCTCTCAGAGGCTGGGGCAACGCTCGCCGACCACGGGGCACTCGGCGCAGGCGCGGAGTCAGATCCTGATCGACTCTGCCGTATGGAGATGCGCGTGGAGCATCCAGGTGGCGCGTGGGCGGTGCGGCTTGCATCCGCAATCTACGACGAGCCGCGCGCGCTGCACTGGGACGAAGGCGGACTCTTTGTCGTGGGCTACGGCTTCACCGTCTACGCATTCGGATCGCGCACGGGAGACCTCGCCTGGTTTCATCAGACCGGCACTCCCGTGGTGGCACTCGCGGCGTCACCACGGATTGGTCACGTCATTATTCAGAGCGAGGTGGAGACGTGGGCAATCCGCGCCGACGGTGAAGTGAAGTGGCGCCTCGCCCACACCGACGTGGTTGGTGCCGCCGAGCTACTCGGCGGACAGTTGATCCTCACCAGCATTGCTGGTGCAACGCAGTCAATTGATCCTGCAACCGGACGAGCGCTCGGATGAGCGCGCTGCTGCTCGCACTCGGCGCTGGACTGATCGCACTCTCGGTGTGGGCGAGTCGTCGTGGTGGCACACGCGCTCGCTC
>CAYSEM010000094.1:0-2096 GCA_964430115.1 uncultured Chloroflexota bacterium
GGACTGCGCTTCTATCGGTTAGCGCGCAACCAGGCGAGCACAAGGAACATCGAGCGGCAGTCAGCAGCGTTGTACTCCGCACCAGCACGGAAGTAGTCGTAGTCGGCGAGTCGCTTCCCTTCGGCTGCGGCACGCGCATCCGCCGTATACGCAGCGGCCATCGCCCCCATCCCGTCCGCAGGGCCATCTCCCCATGAGACATCGATGAGTCCCGCTGCACGCATGGACTTTGCGATCTCCTTCAATCCGTACCCGTACGCACCGCGCACGCTCACTGGCACGCGATAGACAAGCTCCTCAAACGCATCAAACCAACCGATCTCCTCGGGAAGCGACCATGTTGGGTGTCGACTCGCCGCAGAATCTGCGGCGGTGAAGAGGAGGTTTCGCTCCGCTGGCGACCAGTGGACGATGCGCGTCTCGGCCCACGTGACGTTGAGGGATTCCCGCCACGCGTTCATGTATGCGAGCCACGCATCCAGCACGGCGCGCTCAGAGACGACGTTGAGTCGATCACCACTCCACTGTCCGAATGATGGGAACCAACCCTGATCCTCACTCCGCGGGGTGAAGAGTCGCTCACCCGCTGCAGCACCAGCGGCTGCGGCGGCGGCGATCTCACTCGCCGTGGGCTCTCGTCCATCGACTGAGATGTGGCAGCCAATCTGGAAGATGCAGGTTGCGCCGCCGACAAGAGGGAGCGCGGTGAAGTCATCGTTCAGATTCCCTGAGTTCTCAAAGTCAACATGGAACTCGATGCGCGCTGGCCTCCGCCAGTGTGCGTCATCGCGCAGCTCAATCTTCGCGGGGAGCACCTTCTCTGCGGCGGGAGCAGAGTCTGGAACGGCGTTTGCGGCAAGCACCGCCGCCAGCCGGCGCGGGCGTGCATCCCCCGTCACCCCAAGGCGTTCAGGGGTGAGTCCAGGCTCGTCGCGACGCAGGATTCCAGATGCCACAGCGGCATCACGCAGATCTGGGCCAACTCCTGGTAGGTAAGTGAGCTCGCCGATCTCACGCGCGATCATGCGTTTCGCGTCGCTCCACGGCTGGTCCTGGTCGGCGTTCATGTTCGGATACAGCTCGGTTCGCGTTGGCCGCGGCAGTGCCTCCCATGAGGCACCATCGCGTCGAACGGCGCGGATCCACTCCAGTGCGCGCCCAACTTCGATCGCGAGCGGGGTCTCATCGTCGCGCGTGCTCTCACGATCAACGGGGACGCGCGCAAGTCGGTCGAGTGCACCACTGCCGCGACCCTTGCTGCTCACCCAGGTGCGACCGAGCAGGAACGCATCAGGCGGACAGTAGCCCTGCAGGCGCGCAATCGCCGCCGTGTAGACCAACACTTGGCCTGCGTAATGGCGGTGCGAACTCCCCGCGTACCCGCTCACGGAAAGATCGAGCGTGGAGAACTTCACATCCACCACCACGTAGTGCCATGGAGGCGCGTCACCGCCTTCGGGTGCAAGTCCAGGGGCGGGGCGCGACGCCTCCTCCGCGCTGAGTGTCCCTGGGAAGAGTCTCTCGAGCGCATCGCTACGCATCAGGAGATCGATCGCACCGTAGGTCAGGTCTTCTGGATTTCGGACGACCGCCTGCTCGATCAGCTCAACCCCTTCACACATCGCCGCGAAGGTGGCTTCGGCGGCGGCAAGGGTCCGCGTCGCCTGCCAACCATCTGAAACCAGCCGGTGTGAGCTGACCTTCGGCTCAAGGATCTCAAAGATGCGCTCTTCAAACCGGTTCCCTTGCGCAAAGAGAAGTTCGCGCAGGTCGTAAGGGCTCGGCGGCTTCGCGTCGGCACCAGCGTCACGCGCGAACCCCTTGGCGGCGCCGTGCACTTCGAGCCAGTCGAGCAGTGGATCTCGACGCAGCCAGTTGCGGGTCTTGGAGGCGGAGACCCAATCCCGCCAGGCGGTGCGATCCGTTGGATCTGGGTTGCGCACCTCGCCCGCATCGCTCGTCGTCATGGCGCGCCGACCGGTCACTGGCGGTGGCGCGACTAGATACCGGCGGAGGTCGTCCACTAACGCGTCCCTTCGTTGCGCGCGATCAGCCCCACGCCACCCAAGAGGAGCATGGCGCCAGCGAAGAGTCCC
>CAYSEM010000095.1:0-2036 GCA_964430115.1 uncultured Chloroflexota bacterium
CGCTTCTCAATGCGATTCTGGAAGGTGCTGAAGATGATCGTGAGCGCCCAGTAGATCATCGCGGCGATCATGAATGTCTGGAGCGTCTTGAACTCCTTCTGACCCACGTTGCGCGCACGCCAGACGATCTCCTGCAGCGCCACCGTGGAGGCGAGTGCCGAGTCTTTCAACATGGCCACGAAGTCGTTGCCGATCGCTGGGACGATGATGCGAAACGCCTGAGGGGCGACGATGCGCAGGAAGGCGGTGCGCGACGACATGCCGAGCGCCGCTGCTGCCTCACGCTGACCGAGCGGAACCGCCTGAATGCCGGCGCGGAAGATCTCCGTCATGTATGCGCCATAGTTCATGCCGAGCGCGCCGATGGCGCAGAAGATTGGATCGAGAATGATTCCAACCTGTGGCAGCGCCAGATACCAGACGAGCAGCTGCAGGAGCAGCGGTGTCCCGCGGAAGAAGCTGACGTAGAAGGAAGCGACCGCGTTGATGATGGCGTTGGACGAGAGTCGTCCGAGTGCGCCAAGCGCAGCGAGCAACGTTGCAAGAACGATCGACGCCGCCGAGACGATCAGGGTGAGCCAGATGCCCTCAATGATGAATGGTGTTGCTCGGGCGATGAAGTCAAGCTCCACATTGAGCGAGATGACCATGAATCCGGCCAAGAGGGCGATGAGAAGTCCCCAGCCGAGGCGGAAGCGAAGTTGCCAGCGTGCGGCACGGCGCGCTTCGTCGGCGGCAACCGCCTGTGCAAGTGCCCGTGCATCCTGCTCCATCGCCCCTCCTCCCTGACGTGTGCCTTGGATTCCCAACGATCCCCTACGCGCTCCGATGTGTTCGGGGGAGCCGCAGGTTGCCCCGCGACTCCCCCAGTGCGTGATCGGCGCCGCGCGCCGAGTTCAGCCTTACGGCTTGCTGATGTCGCGACCGACGTGCGTCATCGCGAAGCCTGAGAGCGTGCCGTCCTCATGCATCTCTGCAACGATCGCGTTCAACGCGTTCAGCATGGATGCGGTTGGGAGACCACTCTTGTCCAGCGCGAATGAGATCTGTCCCGCGAAGTTTGGCTCTTCGTTCAGGAAGCGCAGCTTTCCGCCGGACTCTTTGATCGCGTTCTCGATGAACTCACGGCTCTGTGCCATGGCGTCCCAGTCGTTCGTGCGACCGGCAAGGTACGCCTCGATGCAGTTGTAGTCCGTTGGATACGTCTTCAACTTGGCGCCCTCTGGCGATGCGTTGTACTGGATCACGACGGTGCTCTCAGCGAAGCCACCCTCAATCCACGTTGCGTGGGTCGTGGACTCGCCTGCGCAGATCGTCTTGCCAGCGAGATCAGCAACCGTCGTGGCCGCTGAATCTGTTGGGACGAGCAAGTAGCCCGACTCATAGAAGTACGGGTCGGCAAAGTCCACCACGAGGGCGCGCTCTTCCGTCTGGGTCATGGAGCCGATGGAGATATCCCATCGTCCGCCCCAATTGCCGGCGGTGATTGCGGACCAGTCTGGCGTTGCCCACTCGATCTCAACGCCGAGTCGCTTGGCGACTTCGCGCGCGGTGTCGGAGTCAAAGCCAACATACTCGCCGCTCGCATCGAGCGATGAGTACGGTGGGTAGGCTGGGTCAGTCGAGACCACGAGGGTGCCGGTGTCGCAGACCTTCCAGAGAAGGGTGCCGGTCACATCCTCACCAAGGGCGAGTGCCTGGGCGCAGTATGAGCCCTCAGGGAAACGAGCCTCCGTGCTCGCAACGGGCTCGGTTGCGCTCCCGCAGGCGCTCGCCACAATGGCGGCTCCAGCGAACAGCGCAAGGAGTGCTGACTTGATTCGCATCTCGTGCACCTCATATACATCCGGCCCGAGCACCCTGCGGGCGCCCGTGCACCGTCAGGCAATCATCCCACCGCACGCTCCTAGGGGCTAGCCCAGTTGCGGAGCGTGCCGCGTGCGGCGGAGGCTGCTGCCCTAGGATGCAGCCGTGAGTAGGCGTGCCGCCCCCGGGGAGATCCAGAGCGTCCTCGGGCCGATCGCGCCGTCAGACCT
>CAYSEM010000096.1:0-2027 GCA_964430115.1 uncultured Chloroflexota bacterium
GCGTGCAGAGAAGGGGAGTCGTAGCTCGCCGCTCACCCCTGTTCCTTCTCAATCTGTTGCACTTTGTTGGTGCGCCGGACAAATCGCTCGGCGTCACTCGGGGTGGCGGCGAGGAATGCGGCGAGCACCGTGGCCGCAGTTGCGGGGTCAATCACCTTTGCACCGAGCGAAAGCACATTCATGGCGTCGTGGACCACGCCTTGCTCCGCTGATGCGGGGTCATGCGCAATGGATGCACGGATTCCGTTGAACTTGTTTGCCGCAATCGTGACGCCGATCCCTGAGCCGCAAATCAAGAGGCCACGCTCTGCACCGCCGCGCTGCATCAGTTCGGCAACGGCGCGTGACGCATCTGGGTAATCGTCGGTGAGATCGCTCCCGTCGCCACCAAGGTCGATCCCCTCCCAGTCAGGGGCGATGGTCTGAAGTTCGTTGAGCAGTGCAGCCTTGAGCGCAGCACCTGCGTGATCTGCGGCAATCGCGAGCTTACGGGGAGACACCTCAGCTGACCTGATGACCGTCGTGAAGGTGCGGCGTTGGGATCACACCGCGGTGCGTTCCAGCGATCACGCCGCGCGCGACCTCTGCAATACGCTCTGGCGTGAAGCCGAATTCAGCAAAGAGTTTCGGTGCAGGTGCCGAAGCACCGAAGCGATCCATGGCGATGATTGCGCCATCGCTTCCCGTCCAGCGATCCCATCCGAGGCTGACGCCGGCCTCAATGCCGACGCGCGCGCGAACCGCGGCGGGGAGGACTGATTCGCGGTAGGCAGCATCTTGATCACCAAAGAGTTCAAGACATGGTGCCGAGACAACGCGCGTAGGCGTACCTGATGCTTCAAGGAGTTCTGCTGCGGCAGCGGCAAGGTGGACCTCTGAGCCAGTTGCAATGAGGATCACCTTCGCCTGCGTGCTCGCTTCGCGGACCACGTATGCGCCTCGCCTCACACCAGCCGCCGCTCCGGTGATGGAGCCAGGGAGTACGGGCAGCTTCTGTCGTGTGAAGGCGAGCACCGTTGGTGCGCTGCGTCGCTCGATGGCAACGCCCCATGCATGTGCAGCTTCATTCGGATCTCCTGGACGGAAGAAGCGCAGGTTGGGAATTGCACGCAGCGCGGCGTAGTGCTCGACTGGCTGATGGGTGGGGCCATCTTCACCAAGGCCAATGGAGTCGTGCGTGAAGACAAAGATGCTGCCGAGCCCGGCGAGTGCTGCGAGTCGCAGCGAGCCGCGCATGTAATCGCTGAAGGTGAGGAAGGTGGCGCTGAATGGGATCAGTCCGCCGTGATACGCGATCCCGTTGGTGATCGCGGCCATCGCGTGCTCGCGCACTCCGAAGCTGATGTTGCGACCCGAATCTGTTGCGGTGAAGCGACCCCCTTCATGAATGTCGGTGAGGTTCGACTCCGAGAGGTCGGCGCTGCCGCCGATCAGTTCTGGCAGCACCGCGGCGAGCGCCTTGATGCTCGACTGGCTGACGTTGCGCGTCGGCGCGTCACCGCCAAGTTCGTATGCGGGCAGCGCGCGCTCCCAGCCGCTCGGCAGCCCGCCCGCCATGCGGCGCTGGAGTTCCGCCGCCTCAGCGGGGAAGGCGGTCGCGTAGGCGAGGAGTCGCTTGGTGTGCGCTGCTACGAGCGCTTCACCACTGGTAATCGCACCGCGGTAGAACTCGGAAACATCGGCGGGAACGTCAAAGGTTGCATCCGGATTCGCGCCGTATGCCGACTTCGTGAGTTTCACCTCGTCTGGGCCGAGCGGTGCGCCGTGGGACTTCTGGCTCCCCGCCTTATTCGGCGAACCGAAGCCGATCACAGTGCGAACAGCGATGAGGCTCGGTCGATCATCCTTAACTGCTGCGCTGATCGCCGCATCAATGGAGGCAACGTCGTTGCCGTCTGCAACGCTGCTTGTGTGCCACCCGTAGGCGTCAAAGCGCTTCTTTACATCTTCTGACCAGGCGGTTGATGTTGGCCCATCAAGTTGAATCAGGTTGTCATCCCAGAGGTAGATCAACTTGCCGAGCTTCA
>CAYSEM010000097.1:0-2027 GCA_964430115.1 uncultured Chloroflexota bacterium
GCGTGCAGAGAAGGGGAGTCGTAGCTCGCCGCTCACCCCTGTTCCTTCTCAATCTGTTGCACCTTGTTAGTGCGGCGGACGAATCGCTCGGCATCACTCGGTGTGGCAGCGAGGAATGCGGCGAGTACGGTGGCCGCGGTTGCGGGATCGATCACCTTTGCACCGAGTGAAAGCACATTCATGGCGTCGTGGACCACGCCCTGCTCCGCTGACGCGGGATCATGCGCAATGGATGCACGAATACCGTTGAACTTGTTCGCGGCGATCGTGACGCCGATCCCTGATCCGCAGATCAGCAGGCCGCGCTCTGCACCGCCGCGCTGCATCAATTCGGCTACTGCACGAGATGCATCTGGGTAATCGTCTGTGAGATCGCTCCCGTCGCCGCCAAGGTCGATTCCCTCCCAGTCAGGGGCGATCGTCTGAAGTTCGTTGAGCAGTGCAGTCTTGAGCGCAGCCCCTGCGTGATCTGCGGCAATCGCGAGCTTTCGAGCTGACACCTCAGCTGACCTTATGGCCGTCGTGGAGGTGCGGCGTTGGGATCACGCCGCGGTGCGTTCCAGCGATCACGCCGCGCGCAACCTCTGCAATTCGCTCTGGCGTAAAACCGAATTCAGCGAAGAGTTTCGGTGCAGGTGCCGAAGCACCGAAGCGATCCATGGCGATGATTGCGCCATCGCTTCCAGTCCAGCGATCCCATCCGAGGCTGACCCCGGCCTCAATGCCGACGCGCGCGCGAACTGCGGCGGGGAGGACTGACTCTCGGTATGCAGCATCTTGTTCACCAAAGAGTTCAAGACAGGGTGCCGAGATGACGCGCGTGGGCGTGCCAGATGCTTCAAGGAGTTCTGCTGCGGCAACGGCGAGGTGCACCTCTGACCCTGTGGCAATGAGGATCGCCTTCGCCTGCGCGCTCGCTTCGCGGACCACGTATGCGCCGCGTCTCACGCCAGCCGCCGCTCCAGTGATGGAGCCAGGGAGTACGGGTAGCTTCTGTCGCGTGAAGGCGAGCACGGTTGGTGCGCTGCGTCGTTCGATCGCAACGCCCCACGCATGTGCCGCCTCATTCGGATCCCCTGGTCGGAAGAAGCGCAAGTTTGGAATTGCACGCAGCGCGGCGTAGTGCTCAACCGGCTGATGGGTTGGCCCATCTTCACCAAGGCCAATAGAGTCGTGCGTGAAGACGAAGATGCTGCCGAGCCCGGCGAGTGCTGCGAGTCGCAGCGAGCCGCGCATGTAATCGCTGAAGGTGAGGAAGGTGGCGCTGAATGGGATCAGTCCGCCGTGATACGCGATCCCGTTGGTGATCGCGGCCATCGCGTGCTCGCGCACTCCGAAGCTGATGTTGCGACCCGAATCTGTTGCGGTGAAGCGACCCCCTTCATGAATGTCGGTGAGGTTCGACTCCGAGAGGTCGGCGCTGCCGCCGATCAGTTCTGGCAGCACCGCGGCGAGCGCCTTGATGCTCGACTGGCTGACGTTGCGCGTCGGCGCGTCACCGCCAAGTTCGTATGCGGGCAGCGCGCGCTCCCAGCCGCTCGGCAGCCCGCCCGCCATGCGGCGCTGGAGTTCCGCCGCCTCAGCGGGGAAGGCGGTCGCGTATGCGAGGAGTCGCTTGGCGTGCGCGGCAACGAGCGCTTCACCACTGGTGATCGCGCCGCGGTAGAACGCGGCAACATCGGCGGGAACGTCAAAGGTTGCATCGGGATTCGCGCCGTATGCCGCCTTCGTGAGCTTCACTTCGTCTGGGCCGAGCGGTGCGCCGTGTGACTTCTGGCTCCCCGCCTTGTTCGGCGAACCGAAGCCGATGACGGTGCGCACGGCGATGAGGCTCGGGCGATCATCCTTGATTGCTGCGCTGATTGCCGCATCAATGGAGGCAACGTCGTTGCCGTCTGCAACGCTGCTCGTGTGCCAGCCGTACGCATCAAATCGCTTGCGCACATCTTCCGACCAGGCGGTTGATGTTGGTCCATCAAGTTGAATCAGGTTGTCATCCCAGAGGTAGATCAACTTGCCGAGCTTCA
>CAYSEM010000098.1:0-1977 GCA_964430115.1 uncultured Chloroflexota bacterium
TGCGGATGAGCGACGCGGATGCTGCCGCACTCTCGCCGGCGCGACTTACGCCGCTGCACGACGTGCCGGTAAAGATTCGCGTGGGCGAAGATGAGCCGGAAGAGTTTCATCGCAACGCGGCGCTCCTCCTGGAGCGCTGGTCGCCGAGCCTGAGCGCGATCAACAGCGGAGTCCTCAGCGGGCGAGATCATTTTGATGCGCTCGACGAACTCACTGATCCTCACGGGCGTCTCTACGCCGACGCGCTAGAACTGCTTGGGCTCCCACTGCAGCGCGCTGGCGTGGGACGATAGAGGCATGAGCAACGTGGGGAGTGAGCAGGCGCTACTGAGCGCGACGGCACTCGATGCCGCGGATCCGCTCGCGTCGCTGCGCGACACCTTCTCCATTCCCAACGGTGTCATCTACCTCGACGGCAATTCACTTGGTGCCCTCCAGAAAGGTATTGCCGAGCGGATCGATCGCGTGGTGAAGCAGCAGTGGGGCGAGGGGTTGATCCGCAGCTGGAATGACACCGACTGGTACGAGATGCCGATGCGCGTCGGCGATCGCATCGCGCCTCTGATTGGTGCAGGTGCTGGCGAAGTGGTGGTGGGTGACTCAACCTCCGTCTCACTCTTCCGCGTTGTCGCGGCGGGGCTCGGGCTGCAGTCGGGCCGGAACGTGATCGTGACCGAGCGTGGCAATTTTCCGTCAGACCTGTACATCCTTGAGGGCCTGCAAGGACTGCGCCCAGATCTTCAGATTTGCCAGGCGGCGGCGGGTCAGGATCCAACGGAGCTGATCGATGAGCAAACGGCGCTGCTCGTCCTTACGCAGGTGGATTACAAGAGCGGCTTGATCCGAGACATGAAGCGGCTCACCGAGGCGGCGCATGCGGCGGGTGCACTCACGGTTTGGGATCTCTCGCACTCAACGGGGATCATTCCTGTTGCGTTGAACGCGAGTGGCGCAGACTTTGCGATTGGGTGTGGCTACAAGTATTTGAATGGCGGTCCAGGTGCGCCGTCATTCACGTGGGTTGCGCCGCGACATGTGGATCGAGTTGCGCAGCCACTCGCTGGCTGGCTGGGGCACAAAGATCCATTCGCCTTCATGCCCGAGTACGTGCCGGCTCCAGGGATTCGCCGCTTCATCACGGGGACACAGCAGGTGCTGAGCCTCGCCGCACTTGATGAGTCGATGAAGATCTGGGAGAAGATCTCAATTGCGCAGGTCCGCGAGAAGTCCATCCTCCAGACGAGTCGGTTCATTGCTCAGGTTGAGGCTCGTTGTGAGGGGTTGGGTTTGACGCTCGCCTCACCACGGGACGCGGCGGTGCGTGGCGGTCAGGTCTCGTTTACGCACGACCAGGGCTACGCCGTGATGCAGGCGCTGATTGCGCGTGGGGTGATTGGCGACTTCCGCGCGCCGAACCTGCTGCGCTTCGGCTTCTCGCCGCTCTACCTGAGCTTCGTCGAGATTGATTGCGCGGTGGACGCGCTTGTTGAGATCTTGACGACACGCGGCTGGGACGATCCGCGCTTCACGGAGAAACGTCGAGTCACCTGAGCAGTAATCGCTGATCGGTTTTCGTTGATCGCTACCAGCGCACCTCTAGACGACGAGGGCGCCCCCTTCAATAAGCGTAGCGACCGCCGCATCAAGTGCCTCACTGTGCTGGTCTGCAGCGCTGCTTGGTGTTGCCGGTGAGAAGAGCGCCATGTTGTGGAAGGGGGTCATGATGATGCCGCGATTGAGCGCGTGCAGGTGCAGGTAGCGCTCCATCTCATGGTGCACCGCCGCAGCCGCCTCACCACCGCTTCGCGGGGCCTCTGGAGTGAAGTGGTACTCGGCGCGCGCGCCGAGTCGCGTCACGCTCCATCCAACGCCGCGTCGCGCGAACACCTCTTCGGCGCCATCCGCCCAGCGATTGGCGGTGGCGATCATCTGCGGGAAGGCGTCATCGGTGAGAACCTCTCGGAGGGTGGTGCGAAT
>CAYSEM010000099.1:0-1917 GCA_964430115.1 uncultured Chloroflexota bacterium
TGGGCCTTTGCAAACCGCGTGATGAGCCCTGAGAAGCCGCGCGTCTTCCTCTTCGGTCGAGTGCATCCTTCTCTCCAGGGACAAGGCATTGGTCGGGCGCTCCTGCGCTGGAGCAAAGCGCGCGCCGAAGAGATCCTGGACGGTCATCCAGGCGGCACCGTGCAGGTGCAGAACTTTGAGGGCGATGCGCGCGCAATCCGACTCTGCGAATCGGAAGGTGCGCGAGCGATTCGCTGGTTCGCTGAGATGGTGCACACCTTCGCAAACACAAACGAAGAAACCGCAACCCCGCTACCAGCCGGCTTTCGCGTGGTGCCCCTCGCAACGGTTGAATCCGAGAAGCTGCGCCTCCTGCACAACCACTGCTTCGCCGACCACTGGGGCTCATCGGCGATGACGGAGGTGACGTGGCACGAACGCATGGAGGCGAGTTCGGTGCGCATGGCGGCTTCGGAGGCGGTGATTGATGAACACGGAGTGCCCGTTGCGTATCAGATCAGCGAAGAGTTCCCGCAGGATGCTGAGACGCTCGGCAACCTACGTTGGCTCGCCACACTCGGCGTGCACCGTGACTATCGTGGCAAGGGACTTGCAACGCACCTGATCCAGAGGCATCTCTCACAGGCGCGACGTGAAGGGTTTGAAGGCTCAGCGCTCGGCGTTGACTCGGATTCACTCACCGGAGCGAATGCACTCTATGAACGCCTTGGCTACGTGCGGCTCCAAGGGAGCGTGCGCTACATCTTCGGCGACGCCGAATTCTCCTAGCGCGTTAGTCGCGCAGCGGCGTCTGAGAGACGGAGCGCGTCGCTGAAGCTTCGAGCGTTTCGGCCTGGCGTGCGAGCAGCCAGAGCAGGTCGGCGAGACGATTCATATAGGCGAGCAGATGATCGCCAGGGAGGAGCCCTTCGCGCCCGAGCGTGACGCACCAGCGCTCTGCACGTCGGATGATCGTGCGCGCAAGTTCAATGGCGGATGATGCCTTGCTTGAACCAGGGATGACGAAGTCTTTCGGGAAGACGATCGCCGCCTCCGTGGTGACGAGGAGCGCGTTGATGCGCGCGAGCATGTTCGGGGAAACCTTCGTGCGCCCCTCAACGAGTCGCTCCCATGCGTCTGGATTTGTTGCGAGCTCCGCGCCCACCACAAAGAGGTCGCGCTGAATGGAGAGGATCGTCTCGTCGAGTGCGGCGATCCCTTCGCCAGTGAGGCCGATCAGTTCGGCGCGCGCCATCCCGAGTGCTGCGGTCGCTTCGTCAACGGTGCCGTACGCCTCGGTGCGCACATCATCCTTAGAAATTCGATCACCGCCGAAGAGGAGTCCCGTGGTTCCAGCGTCACCCTTACCGGTGGCAACCTTGCTCGGGGGAAGCGTTAGTTCGCGCTGCGCGTCGCTGTTCGAATCGCTATTCGAATTGCCACTCACCAGGCAAGCCCAGCGTCTTTCGGATCCCAGCGCTCAGCGAGCAGGGTGACCTTCACCGGATGTTCAAGGACGGACTCTGCCGCCTCCTTCACCTGCGCAAGCATGGAGCCGGCATATGGGCAGAACGGCGTGGTGAGGATCATCTTCACTTCAGATTCGGTCTCACCCACGAGTACCTGGCGGATGAGCGCAAGCTCCACAACGTTCATCCCAATCTCTGGGTCAACAACGGATCGGAGCGCATCCAGGATTGCAAGTTCGGTGGCGCGCTTCTGCGCGTCGAAGGCGGTGGGAGCGGCGAGCGTCTCTTCAGTCATGGGATCACCTTAGACCAGTGCCGCTTCGGCGGGTGTGAGCCCTGGGCCCTTCAGTTCACCGCTCTCCTCGAAGAACTCTGCGTAGTGCTCGCGGTTCTCCTTGGCGAACTCGTACGCACGGGCGATCCCCACCACGCGCAACTCTGGCATCTCTCCCATCAGGCGCTGCACGTC
>CAYSEM010000100.1:0-1853 GCA_964430115.1 uncultured Chloroflexota bacterium
CCGCTCGCAACGCTACGCGCCACCGTTGCCGTTGCGGAGGCTGCGAAGAGCATCACCGACCGGTCACTCGCTTCTGCAGAGAGCGACTTAGCCGTTGCCGCGCGTTTTGCGCGCGCCGCAGGCGAGAGCGCTGCGGAAAATGTCGAGGCAAACCTGCCCTTCATTGAAGGTGCGGAGATTCGAGCAACGCTCGCACACCAGACTGAAGCGGCACTGATTGCGCTTCGTCGCGCCACCCCGCAGTGAGCCGAACGCTTAGCGCACGCCCGCGATCCCTCGAACTCGCAGCAGAAGCCGCTGAGTGTGTGCAGCGCGCAACGGTGACCCGAGGCGGTCGCGCGCCTGTACTCGCCGCTGTCGCGGCAACAGAGGATGTGGCTGCGCTCATTTATATGGAGCAGCTCCTGAAGCAGGCGGCAACGGCAGGGTTCGCCGTGAAGAAGATCTCGCTCTCTGCAACCGCGAGCGAGGGTGAGATCACTACCGCACTAGCGCGCCTCTCTGCAGATCCCGATGTCGCTGGGATCATCCTCCAATCACCACTCCCTGAAGGAGTGGACCGAACCCGCGTCGTCACTGGGATTGCTGCGGAGAAAGACATTGATGGGATCACGGCTGCTAGCGCTGCGCGTCTAAGCGCAGGCGACCTTGATGGAGCGCTGCTCCCAGCAACTGCCGCAGCGGTGATGGAGCTCCTTCGAGCGCACCAGATTGAGATCCGCGGGCGACGCGCGGTTGTGGTGGGGCGGAGCGCCGTCGTGGGCCGCCCTGTGGCGCAGCTCCTCGCCCTGGCGGGCGCCCACGTGGAGGTCGTTCACTCCAAGACGCCCGATATGGGTGCCGTGACACGAACCGCCGAGATCCTTGTGGTTGCCGCGGGTGTCCGCGCGCTCGTTCGCGGTGAGCATGTCTCGTCTGGCTGTGTGGTCGTAGATGTGGGCATTCACGTCCAGGGGGATCAGATCGTTGGCGATGTTGACGAGGCGAGCGTCCGCGAGGCGATCGGCGAAACGGGTGCGCTGAGTCCAGTCCCCGGCGGGGTTGGCCCGATGACGAACGCGATTCTCGTGCTGCAGGCGGCGCAGGCGGCCCTTCGGCTCGCAGGGGCGTAAACTTCTGCTCATGCCGTTTCCATCTGACCTTGAGATCGCGCGTAGCGTCACGCCAAAGCCAATTGACGCCGTTGCGGCGGATCTTGGTTTCACTCCAGACGAGGTGGAGCCGTACGGTCGCACCAAGGCGAAGATCTCCATTGAGGCAATTGAGCGGATGGAGAAGTTCGGCAAGCGCGGCAAGTACGTGGTGGTGACGGCGATCACGCCAACACCACTCGGCGAAGGGAAGACCACCACCACGATCGGCCTTGCACAGGGGCTCAACGTGATCGGGAAGAAGGCAACGGTGGCGATTCGCCAGCCGAGCCTCGGCCCCGTCTTCGGCATCAAGGGCGGCGCTGCTGGCGGCGGCTACAGCCAAGTCATCCCTATGGAAGAGTTCAACCTGCACCTCACCGGTGATGTCCACGCGATTGGCGCCGCGCATAATCTCGCCGCCGCATTCTTGGACAATCACCTCCATCACGGCAACGCGCTCGGCATTGATCTGCGTGCCATCACCTGGCCGCGCGTCGTAGACATCAGTGATCGAGCAATTCGAAAGACGATCATCGGTCTGGGCGGGAAAGAGAATGGCGTCGTCCGCGAATCAGAGACGGTGATCACCGTTGCAAGCGAAGTGATGGCGGTGCTCGCACTCGCCTCAGATCTTGCCGACCTGCGTGCACGTCTCGGCCGCATTGTGGTTGCCGAAAGCACCGACGGGAAACCGGTGACAACAGAAGACCTGAAGGTTGC
>CAYSEM010000101.1:0-1842 GCA_964430115.1 uncultured Chloroflexota bacterium
CGCTACCCATTGAAGGGAGCTCGACGCTCCTCCGAAGCGCTGGCGTTGCGATGCTCCTTATTGGACTTCCACCACTTCTAACCAGTCGATACGTTGAGGCGACGGCACGAGCCGCGGTTGTGACGCTCTCCGGCGCACTTCTGCTACGCGCAGCAATCCTTGGGCCGCTCGACGCGCTTAGCTCACTGGTCATCGCGGGAGGCTTCGCTGCGCTACTGCTGACGGGGACCGCTGTTGCAGGCCAACTGACGAAGGCGGAAGAGGCGTGAGCGACGCGCAAGGCCTCCTCCTTCTTAGCGCCCTCCGCGCACTTGCGCCACTCGCCCTTGCGCTGGTCAGTCTTGTTGCGGTCCCGATAATCAGCGCAAAACGCTTCGGAACACCGCTTCAGGCGGCAACGCGAGCACGCTATCTCGTGGTGGCACTCCTGCTGCTCAGCGGCGGCGCAGCGTTTGTTGCTGGCGCTGGCGTGACATCAACGCTCTCAATCGGAGAACTGTCAATCAACCCGTCACAGCCGGGGCGACTCCTGGTCGCCCTTGGCGGACCCATCTTCGCGATCATCGTTGCCGTTGGCGAGGGCCGGCGCGCAGGCGCGATGGGCCAGGTTGCCCTCTTCGGGCTTGCCGTCATTGACCTTGCGCTCGCAATCCCGATCGGCATTGCGCCGATCGCGCTCTTGCTCATCGGCGGAACGTCGCTTGCTGCCCTCGCGGCGGGCGGGAAAGAGGATGCCGAACGAGCCCGCGCCGTCTTTCGAGACCTTCGCAGCGCAGGCGTGCTGATCACCTTGACCGTGGTTGCGGAACTCTTGCGCTCTGCGATCCCACTCTCAGCGACCGATCCGGCATACGCGACCACGGCGTCACTCACCGCGGGCGTCGCCCTCTCCCTCTCCCTCATCGTCCTCGCCTCAATTGGCGCATTCCCCTTTCATCACCGTTTGGTACGCATCTTCGACTCGCTGCCGATTGTTGGGTCGCTCATGGTGGGCGTATGGATCCCCGCAGCGATCACCCTCATCATCTTTAGTGAACTCTCACTGCTGATCTCGGCGGTAAGTGATCCGATCGGCGGCGCAGTTCTTCCGATCTTGGTGGCAACTGGTGCGTTCACCATGCTCTTCGGGGGCATCTCCGCACTCCTCCATGACGACGTTGGAGAGATCCTCGGCTTCTTCGCCGTTGGTAGCAGTGGCTGGCTCGCGCTCGGACTCGCCGCGGTGATCGCCAGGCCCTCCACCCTTGCGCCGCATGAGCTCGTGATCCCCGCAACGCTCGTCATCTCACTCTTTGGGATCTGGCGCGCCGCCATTCGGCGCCGCTACGACCTCGTCTCGCTCCAGGACTTGACCGGGTGGGCTCGGCACACGAGTGCGATCGGACTCGTCTTGGTTGGGGTGGTCGTTGCGCTGATTGCGGTGCCGGGGAGTGCACTCTGGTCAGCCCGTGCCGCCGTGATCGGCGCGAGTGGGAGTGTGATCACCGTCGTCGTTGCGCTTGCTGGTGCTGTCGCACTGGTCGCAGCAGTACTCCGAGTCCTGCTTGTTGGCCTCTCACAGAAGAGTCGCGATGTTGAGCGGACAGAGGTCCGTAGGGTGACTCACCCCGTCACCATTGCAATGCTCGCCGGAACGATCTTGATTGCGGGTGCCGCCGCAGGCCTCATCAATGTTGAATCTGCCGCCTCTGAGCTGCTGCGTCCGGCGCCTGAGGCGACGGTGGTGCCAGGAGATCTCCCCTAGCAACTACTCCTCGTCGGAGAGTACCCAGTCGTCAACACCACGTGTGTATTCCACCAGTTCACCCGGCGTGAACCAGAGGGCGATCTCTGCCGCGGCAG
>CAYSEM010000102.1:0-1816 GCA_964430115.1 uncultured Chloroflexota bacterium
TCATCGATTGCGAATGCACCGCTTGGCGCTGGCCACATCGTGCCGTTGAACGCGTTGATTGACCAGAGGAGGCCGTCGCCATAGCGATCGGCAATCCCTGAGTCCTCAAGCACCACCGCGCAGGCAGGGACATCGTCGCGACACCCTGCGAGGCCGTCTGCGATCGCAATGAGTGTCAGCGCCATGGCGATGCGATTGTCTTCGCTCTCAAGTGCGGAGCGCAGCGCCCAGATCGCCATTCCAGGGGCCAAGGAGAGAGTGTCGCCATCGACGCCGGCAACAAACCGCGACCCCTCTGGGCCTACCGGAATCCCGCTCTCAAGATCGTAGAACTCTTGCAGGCGTGCAACGCCGTCATAATTCGTGACGGCAGCGGCAACGTACGTCTCGTCAAATAGACCAAAGAGGTCGAACGGTGAAGACGGGTCCTCCGCGTACGCGATTTCAAGTGCACTTCGGTCAACCCCAGCCTCGTCGAGTTGCGCCAAGAGTGGGGCTTCGTCGCCAGGGCGCCCCTGAAGAAGGATTGTCCCGGCGGCGACTTCCTCGAGTGATGCAGGACCTTTCGGGAGCACCGCCAACTGCATCCCAGCAGTTCGCTGGAGTCCCGCAATCATCACGAGATCGTTTCCCGCCTCGCGCGCAATGAGCGCAGCGGCCGGCGTGGCAAAGAAGATATCTGTCTGACCATCACGCTCGCGAACGGCAAAGGCATCCTCGCCCGCATACGGCAGCACAATCTCTAGCTGCACCCCCGCACCGGCAATAGACTCAAGGCCTGCCGCCTTGGTAATCGCCGAGGCGAGAGCGTCTGGGGCTCCAGGAAGGTGGATCGCAACGGCAATGTCACGAGATGGAACTAGATCGCCAGCGATTGAGCTGGCACTCGGTTCGGCGCTTCCGCCTACAGGCGGTCGGCACGCCGCAACTAGGACGAGTGCAAGGGCGACGCGTGCCGCCGCGCTGACGCGAATCACCCGAATCGACCTGCGACGTAGCTTTCGGTGAGCGACTCCTTTGGAGCGGTGAAGATGGTGGTCGTTGGACCCGTTTCCACCAGGTACCCAGCGCGATTCTCATCCATGGAGAAGAAGGCGGTGGAGTCGGAGACTCGAGACGCCTGCTGCATGTTGTGCGTGACGATGACAATGGTGTACTCCGCAGCCAGCTCGCGAATGAGATCTTCAATCTTTAGGGTTGCCACTGGATCAAGCGCGGAACACGGCTCATCCATCAAGAGCACGCGTGGCTGCACGGCGACTGCTCGTGCGATACAGAGTCGCTGCTGCTGTCCGCCAGAGAGCGAAGTTCCAGGCTGCTTGAGCTTATCTTTCACCTCGTCCCATAGCGCGGCGCGGCGTAGCGATGCTTCAACGACGCCATCGAGCTCCGACTTCGGTGTGCGTCCGAGGAGGCGCAGCCCTGCGGCTACGTTCTCGTAGATTGACATCGTCGGGAAGGGATTCGGCTTCTGGAAGACCATGCCGATCACGCGGCGAACCCGCACAGCGTCTACCTCGCGGCCGTAGAGATCAATCCCGTCGAGTGTGATGGAGCCTTGCACCCTGGCCCCAGGAAGTGTCTCGTGCATTCGGTTGATCGTGCGCAGCAGCGTGGACTTTCCACACCCTGAAGGCCCGATCAGCGCGGTGACCGCGCGTGGCTGAACTTCAAGGGAGACGTTGTTGACCGCACGGAATGCGCCGTAGAAGGCCTCCACGTTCGTCAAGCTGACCGCGCCGCTCACCGCGACCTCGGCCTCCTGGGTGTGAGGCTGCACCTCTCCAGCGCTCTCGGTGGCAGCACCCTTGCGATT
>CAYSEM010000103.1:0-1794 GCA_964430115.1 uncultured Chloroflexota bacterium
TCGTGCATCTCGCGCTCCCAGCGCTTCGGGTCAACACTAAGTAGTTCGCTCAGGTCAGCCTCTGACAGCGTGAGGCCGCGCAGGTCGAGCTCCGCCGTCTCGGGGACGGCGCCGACTGGCGTCTCTCGACCGCTGACGCGACCCGCGGCGTAATCAAGGAGCCAGAGTAGTGGCCGCAGATTGTCGCCATAACCTGGCCAGAGGTAGCGTCCGTCGCGCTGTCGGAACCAGTTCACATGCGCGAAGACTGGCGCTTGGCGCACCTGTGCAAGTGTGGCGAGCCAGTGACGTGCGTAGTCCCCTTCCCCGTACGACATGAATGGTCGGAGCGACATTGGGTCGTATCGCAGGAGACCCTCTTTCCCTTCAGCGGCCGACGTTGCCTCAGCGCCGAGTGTGAGTCCGTCATAAATGCCGTCTGCAGCAAGGCGCATGGCACGGATCAGTGGTTCGCGATCGCGCACACGTCCACCAAAGATGATTGCGTCAATCGGTACTCCAGCGCCGTCATCAACTTCGTCGCTTATGTTCGGGATGTTGGTCAGTGCCGTGGTAAAGCGACTATTCGGGTGCGCCCATTCGCGTCCCGCTTCACTGCTGCGCTGTTCTGCGACTGGACGCTCGCTGATCAGCGCGCCGCGCCAGTCTCGCCACCCGGCGAGGTCTGCTGGCGACTCTGGCGTGAGTCCCTCCCACCAGACATCGTGGGTGGCCTCGTTGTAGGCGACATTGGTGAAGAGCGTTCCCGTGCCTGCACCGATCGCAGCGATCGCGTTCGGGTTCGTGGTGGGGTTGGAATTGCGCGCCACCCCAAATACTCCAGCCTCCGCATTGAAGGCCATCAGCCGCCCCGTCGATTCATCAACGTAGAGCCAGATGACATCGTCGCCAAAGAAGCGCACGTCGTAGCGACCCTCAAGGCCCGCGGGCGGCACCATCATGGCGAGGTTCGTCTTCCCTGATGCGCTCGGGAATCCGCCGCAGATGTACTTTGTGGTCCCAACTTCGCGGTCGTGGATGCTGATCAGCATGAACTGCTCAGCCAGGAATCGACCGCTCTTCCATCCGTCATACGAACCCTGCCGCAACCCATGCGCGATCTTTGCGAGCAGCGCGTTGCCGCCATACGACGATCCGAAGTGGAGGATGAGTCGCTCGTCTGCCACGGTGACGAAGTGACGCGCATCTTCTGGCGTCCCCTGCTTCAAGTCGTCGAGCGGACCGGTGATGTGCACGCCACGCACAAAGTGAGACTGATCCACTAATTCATTCAGGTGACGGACACCGACACGTGTCATGCGAATCATGTGCAGCGCAACCACGCGACTATCGGTGAGCTCAAGTCCGACAGCCCACGGTGTGAGGGGGGAGCCCTCTGGAGCCATCACGTATGGGATCGCGTAGAGCGTCTTCCCAGCCGCGGCCGCCTGCATCAGCTCGCGCACGCGCGGCACCAGCTCGCTGCTCGGTTGCCAGTTGTTGTAGACACCACGATCGCGAGGGTCTGCCGTGGCCACAAACGTTCGCTCTTCGGTGCGCGCCGTATCTTTTGGATGCGAACGCGCGTAGATGCGCCCGCCACTCACCGGGAGCACTTCGCCAGCCTCTAGGGCTTCGCGCATCAGGCGCTCGTCATCTCCTGCATCAATGACCTGCACCTGCGCAGCACCAACATGATTGGCCCATTCGCGGATGAAGCGCAGGGCGGCGTCGTTGGTTAAGCCGGCGTGACTTAGCGCGATCGTTGGCTCGGTCATCCACCCTCCCTGCTGACCAGACCCTGAGACTCTGGCG
>CAYSEM010000104.1:0-1761 GCA_964430115.1 uncultured Chloroflexota bacterium
GAACTAGATCTCGCCGGTGCGCGAACGGTAGGCGCCGAGGTAGAGAAGAAGCCCCACGATTGCCAGTGCGAAGCGTTCGGCGAACCCAGCACCGCCACCAACAAACCCGCCAAGGAAGCCCGCACCAATGAATGCCGCCGTGTGCAGCAGGACGCTGCGCGGGCGCGAGAGGCGAGACCCTACGTAGAGCAGACTTCCCGCAGCGAGCAGCGCAAAGATTGGATGCAGCCGCCCAGGCACACTCACCACGCCCCAACCCGGATCGGTGGGAAAGACCACAACGCCAATCACGCCAATCGCCCCAATAACCAAGCCGCGGCGCACGCCGCGATGCACGGGACTCTTCCGTAGTCGCACATAGAGGAGGATTAGCACGGCGAAGAGTGCGGCGAGTCCCGTATGGAAGAGCCATGCGGCAGACCCGAGCGCATGTTCGGAGGCGGCGTAGATGCGCGCGTCGAGCGTTGGGTCAATCAGATCGCACGCGAGGATCGCCGCCGCGCCAACGCCAACAAGTAGCTCTGGTGCGCGACCGCTCGCAAGTTTCGTGAGCCTCGCGTTTACCGACAGCTGATTCATGCTCACACGATACCCGTGACCATCAGTGTTGCCACGATGAGCATGGCGGCGGTGACGATGCGACGAAGAATGACGCCGCTGATCACCCGAACAAGCTGCCGGCCACCGAGCGCGCCTGCGAAGGCTGCCAACGTTGCCACGAGGAGCGCATCCCGTAGCGGTCCATCACGCTCAAGCACTGCCGCAGACGCTCCAGTCCCATAGACGGCGAGACGTGCAAGGTCAACGAAGGCTGCCCCAGCCGCTCCCGTCGCCGCGAAGCGCGCGGGCGAAAGGCGCAACTGCAAGAGGAAGGCGCTGCGCAGCACCCCTTGATTCCCCGTCAGTCCACCAAAGAATCCGGAGAGGAGGCCGCCAACGGGGAGGGCACTCGGGGAGATGCGCAGGGTGGTGGCGCGCGGCGAGAGCTCGAAGGCGACCAGGGCGAGGATCACCCCTCCCACGACGAGCTTCAACGGTGTGATTTGAAACGACGACTCTCCAAGGGAGTAGCGAGCGAGCGGCGCTGCCTCTCCGAGTGCGCCGAGGAGGGTTGCGCCAAGGAGTGCCGCTGCCGCCGCCGGCAGACCGAATCGCAGCGCCACCTGCCAGTCAATCTCGCTGCGCATGATCCCCACCTTGAAGAGTGAGTTGAGAAGGTGCACCACCGCAACGGCACCGATCGCGAGCGGGAGTGGGAAGTAGAGGGCGAAGACTGGGACCAGCGCGGTGCTCAAGCCGAATCCGGAGATCAGGGTTGCCGCAGATGCGGCGGCGGCTGCAAGTGCAATCAGCAACAACTCCATGCAGACATCGTAGCGGCGAACCCCCATAATCACCGCATGATCCTCCCCGAGCCACGTGACAGATTCCGCGGCACCCTGCCGAAGCGTTGGGTCGCGCTCGACTTTGAGACCACGGGGATCTGGAAGAAGGATCCGGATGTTGCGGTGATAGAGATCGGCCTCATCACCTACGAGCGAGATCGCGAGGTTGCAGCCTGGTCCGCACTCGTCAAGTCAGACACGCCCGTGAGTGACTTCATTGCAGAGCTGACGGGTATCACGCAGGCGATGATCGATAAAGACGGCGTCGACGTCGATGAAGCGGGGGATGGTCTCGCCGAACGCCTCGCGGGGGCGGAGCTTGTGATCGCGCACAACATGTCCTTCGACGCCGAGGGGCTGCAGTGGCTCGGCATTG
>CAYSEM010000105.1:0-1714 GCA_964430115.1 uncultured Chloroflexota bacterium
CTCGGAGAGGTCGCATAGAGGTCTAGTGCAGCGGTTTGCTAAACCGCCACGTGGGGTTTTCCTGCGTCGAGGGTTCGAATCCCTCCCTCTCCGCCACTTCAGGTAGGCGTGCCGTAGCATCAGGATCCGCAGGTAGTACATGCGCCCGTAGCTCAGTGGATAGAGCGTTAGGTTGCGGACCTAAAGGTCGTGGGTTCGAGTCCCGCCGGGCGCACCACTCTCCACACCCCAACGCACCCACTGTCGTATCGTGGCGTCATGAGCAACGTCACGCTTCTTGGCCTCGGCACGATGGGCGCGCCGATGGCTGGCCACCTTGCGCGCGCAGGGCACACGGTACGCGGATGGAATCGCACGCCTGGTCGCCCGCCCATTGAAGGAGTGCTTCAGGTTGCATCGCTGAAGGAAGCACTCAGCGGCGCAGACGCGGTGGTGTTGAGCGTCTCAGACACTCCCGATGTGGAGGAGCTGCTCCTCGGCGTGAATGGCGCAATCAGCACCCTCGCCGCCGGTGCAGTGGTCATTGATACGAGCACCATCGCCCCCTCCGCGACGCGCCGCATGGGCGAGCAACTTGCTACCAAGGGGATCCTGATGGTGGACGCCCCCGTGAGTGGTGGCAGCGAAGGCGCGGTGAACGGCACGCTCACCGTCTTTCTTGGTGGATCAGCAGAGGCGGTCGCCGCGGCGCAGCCGTATCTCGCCGCGTTCGCCAAGACGATCACGCACCTTGGGCCGCTCGGCGCCGGCCAAGTAGGGAAGGCGGTCAATCAACTCGTCATCTCCGGAAGCTACCTCTCGCTCGCAGAAGGGATCCTGGTGGGGCAGAAGGCTGGCCTCGACCCAGCAACGCTCGTCGGTGCGCTCTCCGGCGGCGCCGCCAAGTCCTGGGTCCTTGAGAACCGCTGGCAGCGCATGGCCGAGGATCGCTATCCACTCGGCTTCAAGGTGGCGCTGCATCGTAAGGACCTTGGCATCGCCATCGACCTCGCCAAAGAGCTCGGCGTCTCCGTCCCCACGGCAACGCTGGTCGCCCAACTGGAAGATGCACTGATCGCTGCCGGCAAGGGGGGCGAGGATCTCTCTGCACTCGCCAACCAGCTGCGCCGCATGGCAGACTCCATCGATGCCTGAGAACACCGCCACCGCCGATCCAAGAAGCGCAATCCTCCATGCGCAGTACGTCGCCCTCACCACCTACCGCCTTGATGGTCGCGCCGTCGTGACCCCTGTCTGGGCGGCTGAGCGAGAGGGACGCCTGCTGATCTTCAGTAATCCTGCGGCAGGGAAGATGAAGCGAATCCGCAACTCGCCACGCGCAACTGTTGCACCGTGCACCTGGAACGGCACCTTGACTGGCGCACAACTGCCAGCGACGGCGCGCATCTTGGCCAACGATGAACTCGGCGGGATGTGGAGCGCACTCATAAAGAAGTACGGGCTCCCCGCGGTTGGCTTCCGCATCTACGATCGCCTTCGCGGAATTCTGCGCCTGCAGGTCAGCGCCGGTATTGAGGTGAGCCTCACCCCTTAATGGTCTATCCTCCGCCGTGGAAAGGTGGCCGAGTGGTTGAAGGCACCGCTCTCGAAAAGCGGCAGGTTAATAGCCTCGTGGGTTCGAATCCCACCCTTTCCGCCAGCACCTGACGCGCACACACGGAGAGGTCGCCTAGTGGTCTATGGCGCCGCATTGGAAATGCGGTTTGGGGGCAAC
>CAYSEM010000106.1:0-1713 GCA_964430115.1 uncultured Chloroflexota bacterium
TGCGGCGCGCGGCCCGGATCCTGATTCGCAGTGCCTTTACAGAAGCAACGTTCGGCGACCTGCTCGGCTCTGCGTTCGCCGTGAAATCCGCCGCCACACCAGAGACGATTCGCGGATACGCCGCCGCATCACAACTCCCAGAATGGGATTCTGCACTGCTTGGCATCATCCGAGACTCGAGCGCCAATGCGCTTCCGTCTTCAATCGAAGCGGTCGTTGATGGCGCTGACACGCCCATCCCTACGCTGATTCTCTGGGGGGCTGACGACAGTTGGGTGCCACTCTCCGCGGGTGAGTCGCTGCGCGACGCGCTCCCTGCCGCCTCGTACGTGGTGCTGCCGGGGCTCGGCCATGTGCCATTTGAAGAAGACCCTGAAGCGTTCACTCAAGCGATGCGGGAGTGGCTCGCCGCACTGAATTAGCGTGCAGCAGCAGATCAAGGGAGTTGGCTGGCGCGCTAGGATTCGAACCTAGGATCCCCTGCTCCAGAGGCAGGTGCCTTACCGCTTGGCCACGCGCCAACGGCTGTGATCGTAGCGCAGCAGGCGCCCCTCGTCAGCCGCGCGAGCGCGAACACGGCAAGATAGGCGCTATGAGTACGGCGAAGCGGACCCCAAACTCTCAGGAGGTCTTGGCCCCCGCCGAACGGCGCACCCTCGCCGCCCTCGCTGAAGGATTTGTCCCTGGCGGCGGCACGGCGCGCGCGACAGCCGCTGAGCGCGCGTTTGCAACCGTCGTAGATCCCGAACTCGTCAGCCAGCTGCGACTGGTGTTGCGCCTCATTGAGACGCGCGCAGGGAGTCTCCTGATCGGCGGACGGGCGGTGAAGTTCAGCAGCCTCCGTGGGGATGAGCGAGACGAATACCTGCAGTATTGGGTGCAGCATCGCATTCCACTGCTGCGTAGCGCCGCATCTGCACTCCGCAAGTTGCTCTGCTTCCTCGCGTATGCGGATGCAGACGAACCGGGCGACCCAAAGCTCCGTGCGCGCCTGAAGTCAATTGGCTACAACCCAAAGCCGAATGCTGCCACGCGTGACTACTCCAAGCTCGTCGCGTTTGATCCGCAGCAGGCGCAGCGAATCGCAGTTGATGTTCTTGTGATCGGCTCAGGTGCCGGTGGGGGCTCAGTGGCCCGCGATCTCGCGCGCGCGGGGAAACGCGTCATGGTCATTGAGGCGGGGGCGCTCTATAACGAGCGAAGTTTCCCCACCAAAGAGCGTGATGCATATGAGCGCCTCTATCTGGATTCTGGATTCACCGCCACCGACGACGCCCATATCGCCATCCTTGCTGGTGGCACCGTTGGCGGCGGAACCACGGTCAACTGGATGACCTCTATCCCTATCCCTGATCGCGTCCGCGCTGAGTGGGAGGAGCAGCACGGCGTCAAGGGGATCGCATCGCCACGATTTAAGCAAGATCTCAATGAGGTGTTGCGGGAGCTCAGTACTCAACCGTCGGCAACCACACCTTCAAAGGATGCTGCGCTCCTCCGCGGAGCTGCCGCACGTGACTGGAGTGGCGAGAGGATCCAACTAAATCGGGGTGAGTGCGGCGACTGTGGAACCTGTCCGTTCGGATGCAAGCGCGGCGCAAAGCAGTCGACGCTGCGCCTGCACCTCCCCCAGGCACTAGAAGCTGGTGCGCATCTCATCCCAGACTGCAAGGCGGAGCGCCTGATTATTGAGCGTGGCATCGTACGCGGCGCAGT
>CAYSEM010000107.1:0-1570 GCA_964430115.1 uncultured Chloroflexota bacterium
AGTCGATCTCAGAGCGCTCCGTTGCAGCTGATGCTGCAGCGGGGCGTTTTGCTATGCGGCACCGTGGGTGGCGTCGGACTCGAGCAGCACGCGTCCCCGCGGAATGGTGCGGAGCGCAAAGAGTGCGGTGATCAACAGCCCCACCCCGCTTGCAACGAACACCACGGTGGAGCCTGCTGTGTCGTAGAGGACGCCTGCGACGATGCCGCCGAGTGCGGCGCCGAGCGTCCCCGCAGAGTGATAGAGCGACTGCCCTGTTGCGTGAAGGCGGCGTGGCACCAGGCGATCAACTACTTCGACGGCGCACATCAACGCGATCGCAAAGACTGCCCCCTCGGCGAGTCGTAGGAGTGTGAGCGAAAGCGCGCTGTCAAACAGTGCGACCGAAGCGGTGATCAATCCCATGATTGCAGTTGCGGCAGCGAAGCCACGTCGCAGCCCAATCCCCTTGAGCATGCGGGCCGAGGCGATCATGAAGGGAACTTCGATGAAGGCGGCGAGGGTTGCGCCGAGTCCGAGCATCGCCGCGTCTCCACCGACCTCATTGATTCTTACCGGTCCAAGGCGATAGAACGAGGCGGCGCAGAGCGCCTCGAGGAAGATGATCGCAACGAAGGGGACCATTGCTGGGGCGATCCGCAGTAGTTCGCTCACGCTGCCAAATCGGTCACGCGCTGGGCGTCGGGTGTGGCGTGCCGACGCGGTGCGTGGCGGCGCGCTGCGATGCGCCGCCATGACGCTCCGATCTTTCAGAAATGGAATCGGCAGGATCGTGCAGCAGAGCCCAACGGCCAGGAGCGGGACGATTGACGACCCGCCACCGTCGCGAATCGCCACACCTGCGGCGAGTGCGGTGACCGCATAGGTGAAGCTCGTCACCGCTCGTGTCACTGCAAAGCGCGGCCCACCGTCGCGCGCGATGCCGAGCGCAAGCGCATCCGCCGAACTGTTTGATGCGTTCCCTGCGACCGCCATGAGGATCGTGCCGCCGATTGCGGCGCTGAGGTCGCCGAAGGCGAAGAGGAGGATGCCGATCGCGCTCGAGATCTCGCCGATAGCAAGCCCTGCACGCCGGCCGACAACTCGGTCAGCAAGGTGTCCCCAGGCTGGGCCGACGGCGCTCGAGACGAGTGCTGTCGCTGCAGTCAGCAGTCCGAGCTCGCCTGCGCTGAGACCGCGGTCGATCATCGCGACCGCGTAGAACGGATAGAAGACGGCGCCGACGACGCCGAAACCGCCGTAGATCGTCAGCACGCCGAGGCGTGAGAGACGTGAACTACTTGCCAAGATTCTCCGGGCCAAACGAATTCGGGAGTAGGTAGTCGAACGGATAGCGGTTCAGGCGTTCAATTTTCAAGTTCTCGTCGAGGCTGACGGCGACGATCGGCATCTGCAGGGAGCCCGCGAATTCACGGATGCGTTGCCGGCAGACGCCGCACGGCGACGGAGCTTCAGCGGGTGATTGAACCGCGAATGCGAGCGCCACCGCCTTCGCGTTGGTGGCAAGGCGCATGGCGTTCATGGCGTGCTGTTCTGCGTGCACGGTGAGGGTGTAGTCGGCCCCCTCCAT
>CAYSEM010000108.1:0-1559 GCA_964430115.1 uncultured Chloroflexota bacterium
GATACATGGGGATGCACGGATGGAAGCATGTGAACCGCGCCATCCAATCGTCTGATCTACTCATTGGGATTGGCATGCGCTATGACGATCGCGTCACTGGTAATGTGCGCACCTTCGCCCCCTCCGCAAAGATCGTGCATATTGATATTGATCCCGCCGAGATTGGGAAGAACGTGGTTGCAGACATCCCGATCGTGGGTGACGCAAAGCGCGTGCTCGAAGCGCTCCTCCCGATGACGGAGCGAATTGATCCCGCCGCACGTGCCACATACTTCACGGAACTCGCCGCCTGGCGAAAGGAGAGCGAGAGCTCCGCCTGGCACGGCTCTGGCGGCTGGCGTGATGGCGTTCTCTCCGCCGACTTTGTGGTGGAGCGTATCGCCGCAGGGTCCGGCTACGACGCAAACCTGACCGCAGATGTGGGCCAGAACCAGATGTGGGTGGCGCGATACGGCGGCTTCAAGCGTGCAAATTCGCACCTCTCATCGGGTGGCCTCGGCACGATGGGCTTCGCCCTCCCTGCCGCAATGGGTGCGGCGATCGGCACGCCAGAGAAGACCTCGTGGGCGATCGCTGGTGACGGCGGTTTCCAGATGACGCTGCAAGAGCTGGCAACCATTGTGCAAGAGCGCATCCCCGTGAAGATTGCGCTCATGGACAACAAGAAGCTCGGCATGATCCGCCAGTGGCAGGAGATCGTCTACGCCGGCAACTACCACTCTGAACAGCTCGCTGGACCCGACTATCTGAAGCTCTGCGAGGCGTACGGGCTCCCAGCATGGAAAGTTGCGAAGCCCGAAGAGGTGGACGCCGCTGTTGCGGCCGCACTCGCCGTGGATGGACCTGCGCTGATCTGGTTCGAGATCGCAGAGCGGCAGAACGTTTATCCAATGATGCCGGCGGGGAAGGGCCTCTCGGACCTCATCGATAAGTGGGGTGACGACGGGGAGGATGTCACCGAAGGGTCGAGCGGTCCCCGCCTTGATCCAACCGATCCGAACGCACCGAAGGGTGGTACCGAGTGAGCGGCGCACCGAACAGCGCAGCAGGCGCGGCACCCGCACGAGCACTCCCAGGATCAGGCGACGAGCGTCGCCACCTGATCGTGGCGATCGTGAACAACCGCCCTGGTGTGCTTAACCGCGTGGCAAGCCTGATGCGCGCTCGCAACTTCAACATTGAGTCGCTCGCCGTCTCCGCGACCGAGCGGAGCGACACGTCGCGCATGACGCTGACGATCGTTGGTGACGAGGTGCACGTGGAGCAGGCGACGAAGCAGCTCTACAAGTTGATTGATGTCCTCAAGGTGCAGGACGTGACCGACGAGGCGATCGTTGAGCACGAACTGGCCCTGATCAAGGTCCGCGTGACGGGCAAGAGCCGCCCTGAGGTCGTGAGCATCGCTGAGATGCACCGTGGCCGCGTGGTGGATCTGAGCGACGACGCGGTGATCGTGGAGATCGTCGGTGAGCCCAGCGAGGTGGATCGTGTGGTCGAACTCCTACGGGAGTTCGGAATCAAGGAGCTGGTGCGAACCGGCTCAGTAGTGATGTCCCGCG
>CAYSEM010000109.1:0-1557 GCA_964430115.1 uncultured Chloroflexota bacterium
GCGGCGGAACTTGCCAACGAGGCGGGATATGGAGATCGCGGCTGGCGTCTGGTGAGCAACGTTGGCGTTGAGGGCGGACAGGCGATTGAGCATCTGCACTATCACCTCCTCGCGGGGAGACAGTTGAGTTGGCCACCTGGATGAGCGAAGCGACGCGACCGCCACGTTCGCGACTCTCGCGGTTCGCGCCGTTCCTAATATTGATTGGTGGCGTCGCACTTTTCACGTGGCTCTCTGGCGGTCCGCCAGCGCCTGACCCGCAGGGTCCGCCAGCATCCGCTGCGCCAACACCGCGCAGTTCTGCAGAGACGGCGCAGGCCACCGAACTCTTGAGCACCGCCATTCGCTCCGCTGGACTCGGCGTGATCACCGGCGGCGCCGACGTGCGTCCGCCACTTCCACCGCAGTACAACGATCTGCCGCGAGTGGTGGTACGCGGCGCATCGGCGAACGATCCGCTCGGGATCCCGCTTCTCGCCGTTGTCTTCCCAGATGCCACATCCGCGGCGACCGCCGCCCCCGAGATCGCTGCCTACCTCGTGCTCCCCTCCACGCTCGTTCTTGTCCCCCCAGACGCCACCTTCACCCTGCGGCGGAGCGGCAGCCTGCTGATCATCTTCCAGCGCACCCCCTCCGCCGACCCTGACCCATCTGCGGCGGAATCCCTCCTCACGGTGCTCTCCACGCTCGGGGAGGAGATCCCGCTCCCTCGCTGAGTCGGCCCCTCGCTGAATCGGCTATCCTCCTCATCCCAATAGGAGGTAGTTCAGTGGCAGAAGTTCGCATTGGTGACAACGAGTCCTTTGAGGCTGCGTTGCGCCGATTCAATAAGAAGGTCCAGCAGGCCGGCATCCTTGCCGAGTCTCGTCGACGTGAAGCGTTTGAAAACGCCGCGGAGAAGAAGAAGCGCAAGGACGCTAAGAAGAAGAAGCCGTCAGGCCCACGCGGGATCTGATCCCTCGCGCGCCCCGTGGCGGCGCGAGCCGTCGGAGAGGAGCAGCGCATGTCACTTCGTGAACAACTAAGAGCCGATATGGCCGCAGCAATGCGGTCTGGCGAGACGTTGCGCCGCGATACGCTCCGCATGGCGCTCTCTGCACTCTCACTCGTGGAGAAGGAGCAGAAGCACGACGCCACCGATGAGGAGACCCTCACCGTTCTCGTGAAGGCGGTGAAGACACGGCGCGAATCAGTTGACGCATATGTGGCGGCGAATCGGCCCGATCTTGCCGCCGCCGAAGAGGCGGAGATTGCGATCCTCGCCGTCTACCTCCCAGAGCAGCTCACCGATGCAGACGTTGACGCCCTCGTGAAGCAGGCGATCGCCGAGACCGGCGCGTCATCTGCCAAAGAGATGGGGAAGGTGATGGGTTGGCTCGCCCCAAAGACGAAGGGTCGCGTGGACGGCAAGGTTCTCTCCGGGAAGGTCACCGCGGCGCTCGCAGCACTCGGATGAGTCGCGACGCAGGCCCGCGCGCCCGCGTCACTCGGCAGCGTCGAGGCGGAGTCAGCATCACTTCAACAGAACTCGCCGCACTCGTTGTGCGCGCACTTCGC